>OMXJ01000043.1 GCA_900315015.1 uncultured Eubacteriales bacterium
TGGATACTGATTCATGTAATTATCAACCACATCCGGATGTTCCATGACTTTAAGCCCGGCAAAAATATCCTTACTATCCTGCCTTATATCCAGAAAATCACGGAACATAGTCATAGTCATGGTTTTACCGAAACGCCTCGGACGCGTAAACATAACCGCTTTATCAAAACGCCTGATAAGATATTCTTCTATAATTTCGGTTTTGTCCACATAGTATGCATTACTTTCTCTCAGTTCACGAAAACTGTCATAGGATGGTCTTATATTTACCTGCATCTGCCTGTCCTCCTATATTTTTATCAGATTTCCCGGATGCTGAACGCCTGAATAGTTAATAAACATAACATAAGCCGCTTCTAAATTTAAATTTTCAGCTATTCGCGAAACAGTTTCTTTTTGCTTTTCAGTAGTAAGTCCAGGAAACGCTTGTTCAATCGGAGATATTACCTCATTATTTAAAAGACCTGCTGCACGCAGCATTTCTTCTTGGGGTACTTCAAGTGAAATTGCAAGGGCTGTAAGCACTTAGATGGATTGGTCCGTTCACCTATTTCAATCCTATGAACCTCCGTATGGCTTATACCTGCTCTTGTTGCAAGCATATTTCGGCTGATGCCTAACCCGGTTCTGCGTTGTTTTACATACTCGCCTAATGTCATCTGAATCACCTCCATCTAATCTAAATATAATTCTATCACGGCTTGAACCTAAAATCTAGAGTTTTTAAAAAAATAAATTTTTCTTTCAAAAACTCTGATAGTGTCTTTAAAGATAAAAGAAAACGAAAAAATCGAAGTGTTAAAATGTAGCCTGAATCAGATTAGGCAGAGGCATCAGGCTTATGCCAATAAAAAAGCGGTATAGAAACGATTCTACACCGCAAATTTATAAATTTCAGTTTTAAAGCTCAAAATATCCACTGTGTTTAGTAAATATGACCTGTTATGTAACTGAACATTTTTTAAATGATATTCAGGGATATGGCTTACTTTACGGTTCCATACAAGCTGTAAGATGATGAATTAAGCATAAATGTTGAGCCATATTCCTGACATAGGTAATGTAATCTTAAACATAATCATTGAGGCAAGGCTTGAAGCCCAGCACTTTCCAGGAGCAGCATTCGGAATTAAAGGAATATTTAAATTTTGCTCAGATGCAGCGGTTGTATATATATCGGGTCCGGATTCGCTGTCAGGAGCTGAATTTGTCAAAATACTATTTTTCCCATCTTCACTTCGTATAAAAATCTTATTTTCAGTAAGATTTATCTTCTTGCTATTAACCATAACAACTTCCTCAAAAGTTACCTCCGGAATTACAAGTTCACCAAGAAAAAAGTCCTGTAAAAGAGTAAGCTCACTCTTCTCATTTATAGCCCAGATAGAACTTCTTGTTGATATCAAGGAAAGAGTTTCGGATTCTTCAGTAAGTTCATTTAGTAAATCGCAATAAAAAGTTTTACCAAAATCATACGTGTTTCTTCCCTCAGCATCAATCCCCGCATTTAAAATTCCTATTATTCTATTTTCATAATTCATAACAGGATATATAAATACCGTACACCTTCCAGGAAAATCTTCATAGCTATATTCAGTTAACGGCTGAGCCAGATAAAGACCCGAAATCTGCTGCTTATCATACCCCAGATGTTCATAGCTTTCCTGTGAAAATCCGCTCATAAAGCTTACAGCACCTTCTGTTATGTAATCCGGAACATCACCCGACATAAAATAAATATCCGCATCTTTGATTTCATTATTATCTTCGTCAGCGGCAAGTGTGTCTTTTAATTCAGACGTAAAAGCAAAAAGAATAAGCAATGCCAGAATAGCAGCTATGTATCCTCTCTTAATCTCTTTAAACATACTTTTGCTCCTTTTATACTGTAATAAATAATTAAAAAATCGTTCTTCTACTGTTGTAGAGGTAGATATTATCATTTCATCACACATAAGAGCGGGAAATGTTTTTATCTAAGGAAATGTCAGCTGCATTATTTTCAGAGTAGATTACTGAATGATACCACGTGTTTAATCAATAATAAACTCTGCGCATACTTCAAAATAATTAGCTCTTTTAGGTATACGCTGAGGGCTGACAGTCAAAATATCCATGCGTATCCGGTATCTGCCGGATGGAAGATACCCGTATTTGCATGTCCAGTCATATTTTAATGCCTTTTCTGAATAACTGCCAAAAGTATGAAGTATATCTAAAATACTGTGTATTCTGTTATCCCAGAATTCACATCTGCCCCATATATTCGAGCCGTAATATTTCTCAAGATGATAGCCGTCTGAATAGCCCAATTGATATTCTGAGGAGTTTTTTATTGTTACAGAACATCCATTAGGCCTTATGTCGGTGACTTCAATGCAAACGCCTTCTAATGCGTAAGCGTTGTTTAAGGGATCTGCTTCTGTTATATACCGTCTGTCTACACGATCATAATAGCTGAGAGGAACTATATTAGGCTTTATGCTGCAAGGCTGCACAAGCTTATCGTATATTCCTGAAACATCGGAAGCATTACTGTCTGAAGACTGCTCTTCTATGTTCATGTACGCTGCGGCAGGCTGTCCGTTTTTTAATAAACTTCTCGGGCTTCCTATTTCTGTATGTACAGCTGATATCAGTGTCAAAGCAAGAACTGAATACATCAAAGTTTGTTTTAAGAACATTAATCGACCTCCCATTTTAAACTGTGAAAAATAGAACACAATTGAATGCTTAAGGGTATGTCTTTATTGAAAAACCACCATTGTTATGAGGATATGCATAAGGCGTGAAGTAAACTATTCCTGTAGAATCAAAGTATTCATCTCGTGATTGGTGAATGCCACAAAAATAGTCCCCGAGTCGGTAAGGACCTCCGCTGTCACCAAATTGGGTGGTGCCGGTTATGACATGCCCTTGTGAAATACCCTTAATAATTATGGTACTGTCATTATCATATTCGGTTAATGTCATGCCAGTTTGAGTGACATGCAGGCAACTGTATTTCAAACATTTTTTCCGGAGAAATAGCGATAGCAGTAGAATCATTATTAGCTGAGTTTTCAGAAATGGGAGTATTATTATACGACACAGAATTGAATAGATTATCTGTATCATTACCAGATTCAGCGGCTTTGTTTGAATTAAGAGTATTTGCATCAATGCACATCGCAAATGTAAGAGTAGATATAATAACTGCTATTTTTCGATTCATCATAGTATAAAATATACTCCTTTCTTATAATATTGAGTCAGGCGTTTGCGAAACGCTACAAGCCGTATAAATACGGCATTTTTTTGTTAATAAAATCAAAAATCTCCTCACGGTTTGTTATATAATGGAGTTGATGAGAAACCATAAATCACGCTCCGAAAGGAGACATATATATGATACCACAAAAACAACTCACTTTGGCAGATATTTTTGAAAATTTTAAAGATATTTTTTGATTCTGACAAACCTAAGTTTATTACTCTGCTCGAAAATCACATTGACCTTGATGAATAAAGTCACTTATTTATGAGGCTTATTAAAGTGCGCCTAAATATCTTTTTTATCATAAGATTCGCTCATTGTCGCGAATCCTTCCTTGTTTGGTTCAAGATTGCAGATTTCATTAACGAGTTTCGCAATTACCTATTCAGAATAACAGCAAAGAAAAGTATGTGCTTGTGTCAGGCTTCCATCGTTTTCGTTTTTCCGGTTATCCGGCAAACAACAGGAAAACAAAAGTCTACACTAAAAAGAACCATGCATTTCTTCGTATTCAACATACTCTTCATCTCCTATGACCGATTTAATGTAATTCACCTGTTCATAGTTGTAATCATACATATATATAACTATCTTTTGATTACTGCACGCAACTTCACCGATTTTTATACCCTTTTCATTAATAAACATCGAAAGATTGTCACATATCAGTTCATTGGT
>OMXJ01000041.1 GCA_900315015.1 uncultured Eubacteriales bacterium
AAACTGTCATACATGTATTCACCATAAAAAGTGCTGTGATTATTCCTCTTTCTAGTAAGAGAAAAAAACACAGCACCCAAGATGAATACAGAGATAATACTTATAAACCAATATCTCTTCTTCATCTAAATTCTCCTTTTATATCAATATGTTGCAGTAGTGTTTGCACTCCATGTCTGACCATATGCAGATACTTTATGTGTGCTGGAAATTCTAACACTTCTGCAGCCAGCCGGAGCTGTAAAATCTACCGTACATGTGTTATAATATCCTGTGCTACTAGTACTCGTACCAACTTTCAATGTAGATGTATTAACATAAGAATACGTTGATACTACACTAACAGAACCTACATTCCCAAAAAATGTACTTGCAGAAGCTGCTGTACTAGTTATAGAAGACGACCCATATGTATAGTATCCATTAATTGCTCCTGTTGCACTATCCGCTGCATAAGCGTCAACACCTCTTGCTCCAAAAATCAATGCCAATGATAATATAGAAGCTGAAATCATTTTTTTCATTCTCATCTTTAATAAACACTCCTTTTCGCTTAAATCATTAATATTATTATCGTTCCTAACAATTCTTGAAAAACTCACCTAAGTTTTCACAGCTTGTTTGCAAAGTTTCCTATGCTTTATGTCAATATTCTCTTTCATAAACTCTCCTCCCTTCTATTTATTTTTTATTATTATACCACCAAAATTATCTTATTTTTTTTAAATGGCGAAATTAGTACTTAACATGGTGAAAATAATATCACAAAAACTCTAAATACAAAAAGCGGTATAGAAAGGATTCCATACCGCAAACTTATAAAAGTCTTTATCCAATACTCGCATATTCATATATAGCCTTTTCAAATTCTAATCTTCTAGACTGTGCTATATTTATTTGTATATCATTCTCGAGTACAACCTGATTGCTCTTCCATGATTTGATATACTTCATATTTACTATAAATGATTTGCCTACACATACAAAGGAAAATGGTAAATCATCAATTAAGTCCTTCAATTTCCCATAGTACGACTCTGTCCCACCATCTCTCCTATGGATTATAACTTTTTTGTTACTACTAGAAAAATACATTATATTACTATACAAAACAGAATACCCCTTTTTATTATATGTGTAATGAAATACCTCTCGCTTACTTTCTTCTAGTTGAAGTATTTTTATTAAGGTACTGCAAAGTATTTTATTACCAATCGGTTTTACCAGGAAATCATACGGATGAATATGAAACAATTCCATTGCATAACTTGTATTATGTGATATGAATACAATACTCATCCTATCATTTTTTAATATTTCTCGTATGTATTTACCGACAAATACTCCATTCTTCTCTCTAATCTCTATTTCCAGAAACAATATTTCCGGATCAAAATCAGCAATTTCTCTACACAAAGATTCCGAATTATTCCAAACTTCCACTTCACATTCTTCCGAGCGATCCTTAAAAAAACTCAAAATATTCTCTTCAAGATCTGAACATACGCTCATTTCATTATCACATATAGCAATTTTATACATAATCTTTTCCCTTAAATCCTAATATTACTTCTTAAATCAGTTTGATACAAAGAATTACAACTGTCGTAACCTTTGAATTCATAACACTAGTATACTATATAGGTAATCCTGTAAAACCATAAATCATTTTTCAGAATTTTTTTTAGTATCTACTCAAATTAATCGTTAATAGTTTATCACTATAAAATCAATAATTCAACCTCTAAAGCAGTAAACTCCTAATTTTTATAAAAATTATCTTCCGACTTTTAAAGCTTTTTTTACTTTATAAAGCTCATCATCTGCTGCATCTATAAATTCCTTTACAGTCTTAATGCTGCTCAAATACTTTGCCTTCCCTATGCTCACCTCAAGCTTATAAGGAAGAGTATATTCTTCGTTGATTACCTTTAAGACCTCATGGATTCTTTTGCATACCTTATCAATCTCAGCTTCATCATCATCTTCAGCAAGAATTACGAATTCATCACCACCAAAACGAGCCACCTGCGGTTTTTTCTTTAGTTCTTTTGACGCCTCTTTAAGAGCCCTTGCGATTCTCTTTAAGGCTTCATCCCCTTCTACGTGTCCGTAAGTATCATTTATCTGCTTAAAGCCATTTGCATCAATCATAAGAATGTAAATGTCATCATCTCCTTCATTATAATCCCTCATTTTCTTTGATATCATCCACATTAGTCTCTTTCTGTTTCCTACACCTGTCAGAGGATCTAGAGATATCATATTTTCAAGCGCATTCAGATATAACAGAAGCATTGACAGAGTAATTGCCGGTGCCGCAAGAGGAAGACTCGGATAAAAGAACTGCAGTATTCCGGCTATTGCAGGAAAAAGCGGAAATAAGATTACTGTAATAAGATCGCTTTTATCGACATAGTTCCTTGATCCAATTCCTAATACTATAGCGTGTATAATTGAACCTATGACATAAGTATATGCAAAGATATACTGCACTATAAAGAGTTTTCCTCTTTCATAGCTTCCATCATATATCTTAAAGAAAAATCCGAATTTAAAATTCAGCATTGTCAGAACAAACTGTATAATGCAAAGTCCCGCTTTAATAACCTGCTTCTCCTTGTCCTTAGAGAGCTTATCTCCTCTTACATACTCAAAGTACAGCATCCACATATAGCACATTACAGTTGTAGAATTAAAATAAATTGCCTTACAGACCATTACTCCAAAACTCACATCTACCGAATTCACAGTCTGTAAAACATAGGCAATCATATCAGAGGCTATGAATATTATCATGCTGATAAGACTCATTGTAAAAATTCTTTGAGACGCCATTTGAGTTATTCCAAAGGATTTTATCAATACAACTAGAGCCACCAAAATACAGAAAACATTAATTTCAATATACAATAAAAAAAGATTCATTAAGCCTCCTAGTCACCTTTAATCTGATTTTTAATTGTTCGATCCTGGTATATTTCTTTCTCAGTTTCTTTCTTTTACCTCAAATCCGAACTTCTTTAGTATACCAATTATTTTACCAAATCTTACCTCTTCTTTCAAGAATTAATTTCAAAAGGTCACTATTTTTCTTCATCTCTTGCCTAGACAGGAATATTTTCGTTAATATAGTTTTTAAGTGGATATTTTAAGCAGGCTTTTTGAAAACTCATAAAAAAACTCCATCCTAATGATTATTCTTCAATTAGGATGGAGATGTCTTAACTACACAATACTATTAGTAGCTAACCTCATAAAGCATATCTGCGTAGCTTGGTACTGGCCAGCTTTCCTTTCCGACCATTATTTCAAGTCTATCTATAGGCTTTCTAAGTGCTTCCATTTCCGGGCAAACGCTATCCTTATAGAAATTAGCACGCTTTGGTCCCTTTTCGATGGTAAGAGCCTGAGCCTGAAGGTCACGTAAGGATTCAAATCTTCTGTATGTTTCTGCAAGAAGATCGCTCATCTCTGTAAGCATCTTTGTCTGTACAGTAACTCTTGCTTCTGGTACAGCAAGTCTGATAGCATTAATATCATCTGCAAGACGCTTGGTAGCCTTGATGATTGCAGGAACATAAAGCTTTTCAACCATCTCTATCATGGTCTTTGCTTCTATTCCGATTGCCTTACAATAATTATCATAATCTATTGTAACTCTTGAATTAAGCTCAACTTCGGTATAAACACCGAACTTCTTGAACATTTCAACAGTATCCTTTTCAACTCTGTATGGAATTGCATCTACCATTGTCTTTACATTTGGAAGACCGCGCTTTGCTGCCTCTGCCTTCCACTCCTCAGAATATGCATTTCCATCAAAAATGATTCTCTTATGATCTTCGTAGTTCTTCTTAACGATATTAAGAACTGTCTTTTCAATTATTGCAGCTCTTTCAATACCATTTGCTGCCTCTGAGCTAGCCTGTTCAAGCTCGTCAGCAAAATCTGAAAGACTCTCTGCAACGATTGTATTAAGTATTGTATTTGCACCTGCTATAGATGAAGATGAACCAAGCATACGGAACTCGAACTTATTACCAGTAAATGCAAATGGTGAAGTACGGTTTCTATCGGTTGTATCTCTCTTAAGAGCCGGAAGTGCTGCTGCGCCAACCTTAAGCCAGCTAGCTTCAAGTGATGAAGTTGCTGCACCTTTTTCTGAAATCTGCTCAAGGATGTCATTTAACTGCTCGCCAAGGAATACAGAAATAATAGCTGGTGGTGCTTCATTTGCTCCAAGTCTATGGTCATTTCCTGGCACTGCTGCTGAAAGACGAAGAAGAGGAGAATGTAAATCTACCGCACGTATAACAGCTGAAAGGAAAAGAAGGAACTGAAGGTTCTCATGAGGTCTCTTCCCCGGATTTAAGAGATTCTTGCCATAATCTGTTACAAGACTCCAGTTGTCATGCTTTCCTGATCCGCTAAGTCCGGCAAATGGCTTCTCCGCAAGAAGACACTCCAGATCGTGATGCTCTGCTACTCTCTTTAAAATATCCATTACAAGCTGGTTATGATCAGTTGCAATATTTGCTGTTTCGAAAATAACAGCTATTTCATGCTGACCTGGTGCAACCTCATTATGCTGAGTCTTTGCATAAACGCCAAGTTTCCAGAGTTCTTCATTAACTTCCTTCATGAACTTCTGGATTCTCTCAGGAATGGTTCCAAGGTAATGGTCATCCATTTCCTCGCCCTTTGGAGGCATTGCTCCAAATAAAGTTCTTCCTGTAAATACAAGGTCTTCACGCTTTGCGTAATTATCCTTGCTTATTATAAAGTATTCCTGCTCTGGTCCGATGCTGCAGTCTACCTTTTTAACTGTCTTATCACCAAGGAGTCTTAATACTCTTACAGCCTGATTGCTAATTGCTTCCATTGAACGAAGGAGCGGAGTCTTCTTGTCAAGAACCTCTCCTGTATATGAACAGAAGGCTGTTGGAATATATAGAATAGGGCCTGCTCCATCATCCTTAAGGAAGGCTGGTGATGTTGTATCCCAAGTTGTATAACCTCTTGCCTCAAAGGTATTACGAAGTCCACCTGATGGGAAAGAAGATGCGTCTGGCTCGCCCTTTATGAGCTCTTTTCCAGAGAAATCCATAAGAGCCTTTCCTTCTGGAGCTGGTGTAATGAAAGAATCCTGCTTTTCTGCTGTATAACCTGTCATAGGCTGGAACCAATGAGTATAGTGAGTTGCACCATGCTCGATTGCCCAATCCTTCATGGCATTTGCCACTGCCTCAGCAACCTGAGGATCAAGCTCCTCTCCATTATCTACCATTTTCTTGAAGGCATCATAAGTCTTCTTAGGAAGTCTTTCCTTCATAGCTGAATCGCCAAATACGTTACAGCCAAAGTAATCAGTTACCTTTTCCATATATATATTTCTCCTTAGCTAGGCTTTCGCCTGATTTATAGAACACATATTTAAGACATATATAAACTTAAAACACATTATAAAAATGATATGGGTATCATAAGACAATTTGATACCCATGTCAAATAAATTTTTTATTTAATATCTACTTTTACTTGTTTACAACTTTAACACCTTCATCTGAAGAATGTACAACAAGCTGCTTAAACGGAATTGTAAGACCATTCTCATCAAATGCCTTCTTAACATCTGTAAGAACGGCTGATCTATAAGCTGCAAAGTTTTCCTTTAAGAACCATGAGTGGATTTCAAGAATGATTGCATCATCGCCAAATTCAACAACAATTACTTCTACTGGCTTTTCCTTAACTCTGAGCTCTTCCTTCTCAAGAACCTTTGTAAGAACGTCTGTTGCCTTCTTGATGTCATTTGAATAATCAATTGGAACCTTAACATCAAGTCTTCTCATAGGCTCTCTTGTTACATTTATGATTGAACCATTTGAAAGTGTACCGTTTGGAAGTACTACTGCTTTGTTATCAAGTGTAAGAAGTGTTGTATAGAAGATATCGATCTTCTCTACAGTTCCTTCAAATCCCTGTGCATTGATGAAATCACCAACGATAAATGGCTTTAATACAAGGATAAGAATTCCACCTGCAAAATTTGATAAGCTTCCCTGAAGTGCAAGTGAGAATGCAAGACCTGCTGTTCCAAGAAGTGTAATAATTGATGCTGTATCAATACCTACCTGACCGCAGATAACAACTAAAAGAACAAAGTAAAGCAGGAACTTAAGTACTGATTTAAGGAATCCCTGAACGCCCTTATCAAGCTTTGACTTTTCCATCATCTTATCTGAAAGCTTCATTGCAAACTTTATTACCCTGCTTCCAATGATATAGACAATTATTGCCATTAATAGCTTTCCGCCAAAGTCAATAAGCTTTGGGTAAATCTTTTCAAGCGTTGATGATATATCAGATACCTTTGTCTGTATATCGCCTACTGCTGAAGTTGCTGCTTCAAAGTTCATAAAATCAAGCATGCTTCATTTCTCCTTTTATTTCTTTGCCTTTTTTGCAGACTTTTTTACTTCACTCTTTTTGGCTGCTGCTTTCTTTGGCTCTGTCTTCTTAGTCTCTGCCTTCTTTTCAACCGGCTTTTCCTCGGCCTTTACTTCCGCCTTTTCAACTACAGCCTTCTCGGCTACTGCTTTCTTTGACTCTGCTTTCTTGGTCTCTGCCTTCTTTTCTACAGGCTTTTCCTCGGACTTTACTTCAGTCTTTTTAGCTAGGTCCTTTGCTTCTGCTTTTTTAGCTACAGCCTTCTTTGCTGCTGCTTTCTTTGGCTCTGTCTTCTTGGTCTCCGCCTTCTTTTCAACTGGCTTTTCCTCGGCATTTACTTCCGCCTTTTCAGCTAGGGCCTTTGCTTCTGCCTTTTTAGCTACAGCCTTCTTAGCCGCTGGCTTCTTTTCTGCCGCCTTTTTAGCTACGGCATTCTTAGCTGGCTTTTTCTTGCTTGCTTTCTCTGTACCTAAAGCATCAACAACATCATTAATATCCTCATCATCTTCTTCCATTACCATGTAAGGTGCTGGCTCGTATTTAAATATCTCAACGCCAAGTCCGCAAAGATTGATCTTTACAGCGTATGGCTGACCATCTGTAGGAAGGAGTCTTGTTGTAACAGTTTCCTCATTTACATTGCCCTCTCCTCCATACTTTACATCATCAGAATTGAAGATTTCAGTATATTTTCCTGGAAGTGGAACTGCTGCCCTATAATTCTTATAAACTACAGGTGTAAAGTTTGCTATTACAAAAAGCACCTCACCATCGCTAGATCTTCTAAGGAAGCTAACAATAGAATGATCTGCATCAAGACTTGAAATCCACTGGAAACCAGCCTTATCATAATCAAGCTCATGCATTGCAGTATTACCGGTATAGAGCTTATTTAAATCTGCGCAATATCTCTGGATTTTCTTATGTTCATCTGCATCTAAAAGATTCCAGGATATGCTCTTATCCTCATCCCATTCTCTAGTCTGAGCAATTTCATTTCCCATGAAAAGAAGCTTCTTTCCTGGGTGAGCTGTCATAAAACCGTAAGCAAGACGAAGATTAGCAAACTTCTCTGAATCCTTACCTACCATCTTGTAAATCATAGGTGACTTTCCATGAACAACCTCATCATGAGATAATACAAGAATGAAATTCTCTGAATAAGCATATACCATTGAGAAGGTAAGCATTCCATGCACTCCCTTACGGAAAAGTGGATCCTGCTGCATATACTTAAGGAAATCATTCATCCATCCCATATTCCATTTAAGATCAAAGCCAAGGCCGCCCTCGTCAACAGACTTAGTAACATTTGGCCATGCTGTTGATTCCTCAGCAATAACAAGCGCATTGTCTGTCTGCTTATGGAATACAGAATTCAAATGATGAAGAAGCTCAATAGCTTCATAATTCTCATTACCGCCGTCCTTATTAGGAACCCATTCGCCAGCTTCTCTTCCGTAGTCAAGGTAAAGCATAGACGCAACGGCATCCATTCTGATACCATCTGCATGATAGACCTTTGCCCAGAAAAGCGCATTGGCTATAAGGAAGTTACTTACCTCTGGTCTTGCATAGTCAAAGATAAGAGTTCCCCAATGAGGATGCATGCCCTTACGAGGATCCTTATTTTCATAAAGACAGGTGCCATCAAAGGCAGCAAGTCCGAAAGTATCCTTAGGGAAATGTGCTGGAACCCAGTCAAGAATAACGCCTATTCCCTGCTCGTGCATGTAGTTCATGAAATAAGCAAAATCCTCAGGTGTTCCATATCTACTTGTTGGAGCATAATAACCAGTTACCTGGTAGCCCCATGAAGCATCGAGAGGATGCTCCATTATTGGAAGCAGCTCAACATGAGTATAGCCCATCTTCTTAACGTAATCAGCAAGCATAACTGCAAGATCACGGTAATTATAGAAGGAACCATTCTTCTCTACCGGCTTTTTCCATGAGCCAAGATGCACTTCATAAATTGACATCGGCTCCTTTTTATAATCATATTTCTTTCTCTTTTCGATCCATTCATCATCTGTCCACTGAAGCTTTGAAATATCAGTAACAACTGATGCAGTATGAGGGCGGAACTCTGCAGCATTTGCATATGGATCTGCCTTAAGATAAGTCAGATTATCTCCACGTGCCTTTACCTCATACTTATAAATTGCACCCTTTCCAACACCTGGAATAAAGAGCTCAAAAATACCAGAAGCACGAAGTTTCTTCATAGGATAAACTCTTCCATCCCACTTATTGAATTCACCAACAACCGATACACGAACTGCATTTGGAGCCCATACTGCAAAATAAGTACCTTCAACTCCATTTATTGTCATTGGATGCGCACCAAGCTTATTATAAATTGTATAATGAATGCCTTTATTGAAAAGGTCCTCATCCTCACCATTTATCTGAGTATCAAATGCATAAGGATCTCCTCTTTCGATTACTTCTCCATTATTCAGAGTGAACTCAAAGCTATGCACTCCGACCTTCTTTTTCTTTACAAAGGTTGCAAAGAAACCGAATTTGTCCTCAAGGTACATATCGATTTTTTTGCCATTAAGGAGAAGTTTCGCTTCTCTTGCACCTGGACAGATAGCACATATCACCGACCCATCTTCAGTTTCATGTACTCCAAGTACATCCTGTGGTGCATCCAGGTCTGAATACGCAAGACCTTCGATTCCACCCCAATCCATCAGATCATAGACCTTCTTCTCAATTGAATCCATTAATCTCTCCGTTTCTGAGCGCTAAACATATCCGCAAATATCATTTTATTTCTGCGTATGTTTTTCCCGCATAAATTCCCGCTCACGGAAAATATGCAGCCGTAAAAAGCTTTTTGTTTCCTTTATTAATCAAGGCGCAATACGCCATAGATCCGAGATTTAAATAGACTAAATATCAGTCGTCAATATACCAGGTGTCAACACCATTATCATCTGATACGCCTTCTTCACCCTCTGGCTTTTTAGCTGGCGCCGGCTTTGTAACATATCTTCCGAGCACCTTCTCACAAGGGAAGGAATAGATAAGAGTTGCAACTGCTGGTAATACGAACATAAGAGGCAGTATTATAAATATCGCAAATATTGATACCATAGCAATAAGCAGCATCACAAATGACCATCCGATATGTCTTCCTGCCATAAAAATCGATGACTTAGCAAGATTTGCCGTTGTATTTGAAAATCTTGAAAGCACCGGAAAATACATAACTGCAAATAAGCCAAGCAATATTGTAACAGCTGCAGTTACGATAAAGGTAATATTAAACAGATCTACTGAATTATCCGCAGCCCGGTCATTCCATACCAATCTGAAATTAAAAACGATTATCGTCATGCACACTCCAAGTATTGCTCCAACTATTGCCCCCTGGACAAAATTAAGCTTCAGGGCATGAAAGAACGATTTAACTACATATCCTCTGTCCTTTCTTATTGACTTCATTGTTGTGTAGTACATTGCTGTAAGAGCAGGTCCTATTGGAACCATGCAGACACCAACAAAGAGTGCCTTTATCATGAGATCCTCATAGCTGGTAAAGCTTCCCGCAAAAACCTGGAACATAAAATATGCAGGCCATGCAAAAAGGTCGAATAACAGACTTACCACTATGAGATCCCAAAGCTTACTAAGCCCTCTGAAGGCTCTATTATCATAATTAAAGCTAGCCATATAAAATTAAACAGGTCTTGATGTAATGATCATCATATTACCCTTGAATTCTGCCTTTTCGATATCTGAAGTAAGAATGAAATGGTCGCCGAGCTTAACCGGTGTACCATTTACAGTGCCCTCTCCCTTAAGAATGCTGTAAATTGAGAATGGCTTCAGATTGCCAGTAGTAAGGCTTCCATCAACATCAAGCTTTCTTACTTCATAATACTTACATGAAATAAGACGTGTAACCTTTGATGCTCCTTCCTCTTTTTCAATTGCATTTTCAGCGAGATGGTCTTCATGAGGACAGTTAACAACATCAATGCTCTTCTCAATGTGAAGCTCACGTGGCTTTCCATTCTGAAGTCTGTCATAATCATAAAGTCTATAGGTAATATCGCTGTTCTGCTGAGTTTCAAGGATAAGAGTTCCTCCCTTGATGGCATGTACAGTACCTGGCACGATCTGGAAGAAATCACCTGGCTTAATAGGGATTTCACGGATGAGATCACCCCAGCGCTTTTCTTCGATCATCTTTCTGAGTTCTTCCTTTGATGAAGCATTATGACCTACAATGATCTTGGTATCCTTTTCACAATCAAGGATATACCAGCACTCCATCTTTCCAAGAGAACCATTCTCATTTTTTCCTGCATATTCATCATCTGGATGAACCTGGATTGAAAGATCTGACTTCGCATCAATTATCTTTATTAAAAGAGGGAATACGTCCTTAGCATATCCGCCAAAGAGCTCTCTATGCTCTGCATATACCTTGCTGAGCTTTTCACCCTTAAAACTTCCTGAAATAATATCACAATCTCCGTTTGGATGAGCAGAAACTGACCAGGCCTCTCCTGTAGTCTCTGATGGGATATCATATCCATATATTGATTTTAACTTATTACCACCCCAGATTGTCTCCTTAAAAACTGGCTGTAAGAACATTGGTTCTGACATTTTAATTTCCTCCCGATATCAAAATTAATATAACTAATTTTAAATTATAACACAAGCCCCTTCTATTTTCAAGCAAACATACAAAATTAAGCGTATTTTTATTGGTCTATTCCCAAAAGTTTACTTCCTCTGCGGTCAATTTCTTCAAGAGTTTTTCTTCCGAATTTCTTTTCGATTGCACCTCTTGCCATCTCTAAATTCGGCTTTCTGTTCTTAAGATTATGGCAATCACTACCAAGCAGGATTTCCTCATCAGCCTTTATGTGCTTGAAGGCAAAGAGCCTGTCCATGAACTTTTCAAAAATCTCACCATTGAGCTGAGGATAAACCGGCATTGAGAATACCTCATTCCAAAAGCTCTTATCCTTTTGGAATTTATAGTATCTTTCAATATGCGCAATTATTAGCTTAAGATCCTGCCTTTCAATAAGCTTTTCCACATCTCTTACAACGTGCTTATCCCACTGGGCAAAGGGCATTTCAAGTAAAAGCACTCTGGTATCAGTATAGCAGAGCTTCTCTATGTCGTTAGTTTCTCCAACTCCCATGAAATAATAAACCTCAGCTGCAACCTTCATATTCGGCATTTTTCCATTAAGCGACTGTTTATCATACATGTCCAAGGTCTTTTTATAGGCCTCATCTCTTCTTTCTAGAAATTTACTTATTGAATTCTGTGCCTGATAAAAATGAGGTGTAGCGCAGAACACTTCAACTCCCTGCCTTGCCCCCTCTTCCATCAGCTTCCTGGTAGTTTCAAGATCACGGCTTCCATCATCTATTCCCGGAAGAATGTGTGAATGTATATCAATAACTGCCATATTATCCCTCTTTCCATTGAAAAAATCTAAGTACCATATTATTAATTCTAATCTTATATCTATATTATAAACGCATCTAGAATTTTACCTTTAGACACTGCCTCTGTCAAGGTAAAAATTAAATAAAAAAGCGGAAAAGATACTCTTAAGGGCACCTTCTCCGCTCTATTTTACCATTATTTAAGACTTGTATACAAATCTATCATTATGGCCACTGCCATCTCTCATATAGCGCTTTTATAGGCTTCAGCCATAAAACCTAAAAAGTCTTTAATTACTTTGTAATAACACGAACCTTGAGAACACCGTTTATAGCCTTGATCTTCTCAACTGCCTTGTCTGTAACTGTTGTAGCTACATCAAGAACTGAGTAAGCATACTCGCCTCTGCTCTTATTTACCATTGTCTCGATGTTTACACCTGTCTCAGCGAAATAGCTTGTGAACTGTGTAAGCATGTTAGGAATGTTCTTATGGCAGATGCAGATTCTTGCTCCTACCTTAAGCTTACCAACATCTACTGCTGGATAGTTTACTGAATTTGTGATATTACCATTCTCAATGAAATCAACAAGCTCATCTGCTGCCATAGATGCACAGTTATCTTCTGCTTCTTCTGTTGATGCGCCAAGGTGAGGAGTAGCAATAACATTCTTCATGTTTGCAGTCTTAGCATTTGGAATGTCTGTAAGGTACTTAGCAACCTTACCTGAATTAAGTGCTTCTTCCATCGCATCATCATCTACAAGAAGGTCTCTAGCATAGTTAAGGATAACCACGCCGTCCTTCATCTGAGCGATTGTCTCTTTATTAATCATCTTCTTTGTATCGTCAAGAAGTGGAACATGTACTGTAATGTAATCACACTCACTGAAGATCTCTTCTCTCGTCTTTACGATCTTAACTGAACGAGAAAGATGAAGTGCATTGCTTACTGAAAGGTATGGATCACATCCGATTACTTCCATACCAAGGCTGTTTGCTGCATTAGCAACAAGAACACCAATTGCTCCAAGACCGATTACACCAAGCTTCTTACCAGCAATTTCATGGCCAGCAAAATTCTTCTTAGCCTTCTCCATTGCCTTACCAATGTTTGCATCTGAAGCATTTGCCTTAACCCACTCTACACCGCCGATAACGTCACGAGCTGCAAGCATAAGACCACCGATAACTAATTCCTTAACACCATTTGCATTAGCACCTGGAGTATTGAATACTACAATACCCTTATCTGCTGCCTTGTCAAGAGGAATGTTATTAACACCTGCTCCTGCTCTTGCAATAGCCTTAAGATTATCGCTGAATTCCATGTCGTGCATAACTGCTGAACGAACAAGGATAATGTCGCTCTCGTCTACATTTTCTGTTAACTTATATGTCTCAGGAAGCTTTGAAAGACCGCTCTGAGAAATTGGATTTAATGTTGCGTATTTAACCATTTTACCTAATCTCCTTTAGAATTTTATCATGAGATTCGATGATGCAGTCTGAAACTATCGTCTCGCATCATTTTGTCTTATTTACCTGTCAACAAGTTTATATAATTAATTACTGATTTTCCTTCTCGAACTTATCCATGAACTCAACAAGAGCCTTTACGCCCTCGATTGGCATAGCGTTGTAGATAGATGCACGCATACCGCCAACTGATCTATGTCCCTTAAGGTTCTCGAAGCCTGCTGCCTTTGACTCTGCAACGAACTTAGCATCAATGTCTGCATTACCTGTAACGAAAGGAACGTTCATAAGAGAACGGTCTGCCTTTGCTACTGTTGAGCTGAACATCTTGCTGTTATCAAGGAAATCATAAAGGATAGCTGCCTTCTCTTCATTAACCTTCTTCATAGCCTCAAGGCCGCCCATCTTCTTTAACCACTTGAATACAAGGCCGCAGATATAGATTGACCAGCAGTTAGGTGTGTTGTAAAGAGAACCATTGTCAGCCTGAGTCTTGAACTGAAGCATTGTAGGAACCTTGCTGTCAAGATCGTCACGGATGAGATCTTCACGAATGATGTCGATAACAAGACCTGCAGGTCCAACGTTCTTCTGAACACCGCCGTAGATAAGACCATACTTTGTTACATCAACTGGCTCTGATAAGAACATTGATGAAACGTCTGATACAAGAAGCTTGCCCTTTGTATCTGGAAGCTGTGGGAATCTTGTTCCGTAGATTGTGTTGTTCTGGCAGATATATACATAGTCAAGATCATCCGGGATGTCAAGATTTGATACGTCTGGGATGTATGAGAAAGTCTTGTCTGCGCTTGATGCAAGCTCAACTACTTCACCATACTTCTTTGCTTCCTGAGCTGCCTTCTTTGCCCACTGACCTGTTACGATATAACCAGCCTTGTGGTTTACCATGAGGTTCATAGGGATTGCAGCGAACTGCTGGCTTGCGCCGCCCTGAAGGAAAAGAACCTTGTAATTTGCAGGAATGTTCATGAGATCTCTGATATCCTGCTCTGCTTCATCGATGATGTTCTGGAAAGCCTTTGAACGATGGCTCATTTCCATAACTGACATGCCTGTTCCCTTGTAATCAAACATGTCTTCCTGTGCCTGCTTAAGTACTTCCTCTGGAAGAACTGCTGGGCCAGCTGAGAAATTATAAACTCTATGCATTTTGTCTCCTTCTGAAGGCCATCTCATGCATTTAAGATAGTCTTCCATATAATTATTTTTGACGGTGCTAAGTTTCCGTCATAAAATTTTCGGCGGTTCCTCCCACAGGCTTGCCTGTGGGAGGAACCGCCTTTAAATCCTATAAGGATTTAATTACTCACTCCGAAGAGTGGTTAGTGTACCATCGCCAATGTTAATGAGAGGTTTTATGTAAGCAACACTGTTCCTA
>OMXJ01000040.1 GCA_900315015.1 uncultured Eubacteriales bacterium
CCGTTCTTCTGGGGCTGATGTATGATTTTTGTTTTGATCTCTCCTGATGGTTTTGCTGGCATATGGCACGCTCCTTATTTGAGTATATATTTATTATAATATATACTCAAATAAAAGTCAATACCAAAAGTGCCAAAACACTAGAATTTTCGAGGCTTTGTGACTCTTGTAAAGAGACGAAAACGAGTAAATAAACGTTTTGAGTAACTAATTTACGACTTTAGGGATTTTATAGCCCTGTCCAAAAATCACCTTTATGTAATGTGGCTGCGCCGGATTTATTTCTATTTTTTCTCTTAGGTGGCGTATATGTACTGCCACTGTATTATCCGAACCAAAAGGCTTTTCCTTCCATACTTCGCTATATATTTCGCTAGGCGAAAAAACTTTATTGGGATTAGAAATCAAAAGCTTCAATATCTCATATTCCTTTGGTGTAAGCTGCACTTTTTCTCCATCAACTAATACTTCCCTTGATAAATCATTTAGTTCAAGGCCTCCATTCGTGTAGGTTTCCTTTACTACTGCTCCTGCACCTAGTTTTAAATACCTGCGCAGCTGTGACCTCACTCTTGCTCTTACCTCTAATGGATTAAATGGTTTGGTTACATAATCATCTGCTCCTACATTAAGGCCAAGAATCTTGTCTGTATCTTCACTTTTTGCAGTGAGCACAATTATAGGAACATTACTTGTTTCTCGTATTTTGGCCATAGCCGTAATCCCATCCATCACAGGCATCATAAGATCTAGCAATATTAAATGAATTTCATTTTTTTCTAACACTTCTATCGCTTCTTTTCCATTGAAGGCTTCGAATATTTTATAGTCTGGATCAGAAAGATATATTTTTAGCGCATTTACAATATCTCTTTCGTCGTCACATATTAATATGTTTTGCATGCTCTTTTTTCCTCCTAACGCTCCTATATTATACTCCAACACGCTTTAAGAAAAAAGAGTTAATCTGATTAAGATTTGATTAAGATAAAAATTAATGCGCACCTCCATCTGTTGATTGAGATATAATTAATATGACAGTAAACTATGCAATTGACAATATTACACAAACGAATTATAATTTATGTTGTAGTGAAGTTGTTTTCAAGTAAAGTGAGGAAATATATGAAAAGCATATCAAGATTAATAAAGACAGGGGCAGTGCTTGCTCTTACAGCAGTAATGACCTTTACCTCTGTAAGCGGCGCACCATCCGCATTATATGCAAAGACATATAAAGGTACAAATGAAAATTATCAGGACTATCCTCAAAACTGGTCTGATGTTATGTATTCTAACCTTCTTGTAACTGAAAATGGATTGGTTAGAGTTCAGGCAGGTGCCATAGAGGGCAAGCTTTTGATAGAATACTATGATAATAACTATAAATTAGTTTCTACTAAGAAAGTTAACCTAGAGCTTCCCATATTTGGAGCAGTAGCTACAGATGGTAAAAATTTCTATGTCTTAACAGGTAAAACAAATTACGAATGTTCCGATAGCGCAGAGGTATATAGAATTACCAAATATAGCAGTAAATGGAAGAAACTTGGAAGTGACAGCCTTTACGGAGCTAATACTATGGTACCCTTCGAGGCTGGTTCAGCTAGAATGGTGACTCAAGGGGATTATCTCTATGTGCGCACCTGCCATAAGATGTATTCAGGTCATCAGGCCAATGTGACTATTAGTTTTAATACAAAGAAAAAGAAGATATCTTATTCAGCTGTAATGGTTAAACGTACACCGACTGGTTATGTAAGTCATTCTTTTAATCAGTTTCTTGGAATAGATGGCGACAGTTTTATTGGAATAGACCATGGTGATGCATACGCTAGAGCAATCTGTTTGTATAAATGTTCCGCTGAACTGAGCGCAAAAAATAATTCCGGAAAATACGTAAGTCTCATGGACATTCCAGGCGCCAATGGAGATAACTATACAGGTGTTGAAATAGGCGGATTTGAAATATCAAAGGATACCTATATTGTAGCAGGGAATAAGATAGATGATTTTAATAATCCAAGATCTGTTAGAAATGTATTTGTTGCCTATGTGGATAAGAATTTAAAATCAAAATCCAAGGTGGTTAAACTTACAAAATACGATAGCACTGATTCTAATGTAAGCACTCCTCAGATGGTAAAACTTTCAGATGATAGATTTATTGTTTTATGGGAAAGCGATGGAGTAGTAAATTATACTCTTATTGATGGCAAGGGTAAGAAGAAGACCAAAGTATATCAAATGAAGGGAAGTCTTTCGGATTGTCAGCCAGTACTATATAATGGTTATGTAACCTGGTACACCTGGAAAAACGAACTAGTCGTATTTAATAGAATAAACGCGGCACATATATCAAAGACATCTTCAAAGGTGGCACAGGGCGTTGAAGCATTGCAGGATTTTTCAAATGCTACTCATTTTAATGAAGGCATATATTCAACGATTTGTTCATATTACATAAACAACACTCTAACTGGGCTTGAGGCAATAATATACGATAAATATTATAATGAAGTACAGAATGTAAAATATCTTGTCCATGATTCCGAGCTTAAAATAGCTTTAATTAATACAAGCTGCGAATCTATTACAATACCGCAAACCCTTACTTATAATGACAAAAAGTACACGGTTACTGGAATTGGTGATAGTCCATTTAGGGGCGAATACAGCCAGATAAAAGCAATTACAATTCCGGGCACCATAACTAATATTTCAAGTACTGCATTTAATGGTTTAGATAAAGAATTAACGCTAAATGTTAAAACTAAAAAGTCGAATTACAATAAGATTGTAAATCTACTTAAAGATACGGATTTATCTGATGAAGCAACAATTAAGAGAATTAATCCAGCTACATACTAAGCCTTTGATGCATCAAATTACAATACATGGATAATTCGGTAACATAAATTAATTATACCAAAAATTGCAGTGAACATAAGTGCCCACTGCAATTTTTTTTTAGGCTTCACAGCCCCTTTCACTCTAAATCTATATTCACCTTCAAAATGGGCATTATATTTCTCTTGCCACTTGTTCACCTTGAATTATATAGGTAACGCTTTGTTTCATTAATTTCATTCTATCTTTAATTTCCACTTCCATTTTACCGATATCGAAGTTATTTATCGCCTCTTTTTTTTCTTTGACCTTTTTATGTAATTCTTCCTTTTTCTTATTCTTACCATTATTAATTCTGTCTTCTATTTTACTAAAAGAATCGCTTAATGCATTCTTACACTCAACACTATAAACCTTTAAGCTATCAATCTGTGAATTTATATAACCTTCATCCACCTGATTTATATATGATACTTCCGTTATAATGCTCATTAAATATAACTGATGAGATAGAATTAATGTATCTGCTATTTTCATTATTCGATCTAAATTTTTTTCATCTATGTTCTTTTCTTGCTCAACAGTATTTTCCAATAGTCTCTTATAAAACTCCATATCACTAAGTGCTATCTTCTGTGAACTCTGCAATCCTACGATCTTTGCGTTACACAGCGCATCATTTCCAACGATATATCTCCAATTATTGAACACATCCTTTACATATTTAATTTCAGCAAATAGTTCACATTTTTTATCTTCGTGCAAAAGTGATATTATCTCATCTAGTTTTCTATTAATCTCTTTTAGTTCTTTATTTATGACAGATAAAAAAAATTGCCCTGTAGCAATTGAAAGAGCAGTGAAAGCTCCTAACAATAATGCTTGCGGTGTTGCCTGATAAAGAGAAGCTGTTCCCAGAAATTTTCCGTCTGCTCCTTTTAATAATGTACTATAACCACCTTGATTCAATTTTGTTAGTGTCGATTGAATCCCTTTCGGAAATGTAATAGTATACATATTAGAAATAGCTCCCGCTGCGGCAGCGGTCGGTATATCAGACGCCAAGGCATTCAACCTCCCAATTTCAAAATCTGACAATTCAATTTTCTCGTATTTTTTAGTATCAGTTAAATCGCGAACATGATCCAATTTATCTATCTGAAAACCGTATTCTTCTCCCATTTTTTCCATATCTTTTGAAAATTCATCCATTCAATCACCTCTTTCGTTAGTTAACATAAATAGATTACACTTCTATTTTACAGCATTTATCATTAATTGTAAATAAAAATAATTTAAATAAATGAATTTCTAACTACTCCTTAATCATGCTATTTATCATCTTGATATCCTTCTTCAGCTCTTTATATTCCACTACAAACATTATAACGTGGGTTACAAAATAACCTGTAAGTGTCATTGCAAAGGCTATGGCATTATGGTGAAGTTGCCATATGAACACAGTAATTATAAGGGCCACTGCTAAGGTAGAGAAGAAATAAATAATGCTCTGAAACAAAAAGCCCAATCTTTCTATTTCATAAACAAAGGTCATAAAAGCAAAGGTAAAGCCGATCAATCCATACAAAAGCACATTTACATACGCTGCAATGACTGGTGTAGGAAACATAGATAAAAATTCTGGTTGCATTGCAATAAATCCTGAATCTCCAGCTTTATTTGCATAATAATTTGATATTATATTTACAATTAAATTCACTAATAGTCCTATAAAGGCAGAGATTGAAAAGCTCACAACTCCTCTCTTGAACATTTCCTTCATTTTCTGCCTCCTTTCATATTCGCCGCTGCTTCTCTTTCAGTACTTTTCGCTAATCTTTCTTTTATGCGGGCAACATTTCTTCTTGATACATAGGTTTCATAATCATTTTTCATGACGACTCGAATTGTTCCGGTAATGCTCATATCAAGACTTTTTATTTTTTTCACATTTACTATTTCTGATTTAGATATTCTGATAAACAAGCTTTTGCCAAACTCCTCTTCTAATTCGTAAAGTTTATTTTGAACAATGTATTTTTCTCTGCCACCGAGCGCAATTACTCTTTGACCTTCCGAATAAAAAGACACAATTTCTGCAGGGCGAAGCTGACATCTATTCCCCTTCTCATCTACTCCCTGCAGGCTTTCATCAAATATTTCATGCAATTCTCCGACAATTTCCTTTACCTTGTCGGTTACATCTTCATTACATACATGTAATTCTATCTCTTTATATTTTTTATCTAGCTCAGTTTTTATTATCATAAGCAGCTCCTTACAGCCTTCAAAATACATTTTTTTCTATACACCAAGTATAATGATGAGCTGCAAAAAAGTCAAACTATCTTCTTCATTTTTCTACTGAACACAAAACTCGCAAGTACTGTTAATACAATGGCTGTAATTAACACCACTGCCATAGGGATTATAAAGTTTTCCTTTTTAAAATCAACATCTATTGCCGCTCTAGCAACCTTTGTTGCATAAAGGAATGGAAGGCACTTTGCTACTTTTTCTATGGTTCCACCCACGCCTTCAACATCAAACCAGATTCCTCCTATAAAACAGCCAAGTGAAATGATTATTGAACAAAGCCCTGGTGCGGCCTTTTCATTAAACAAGGTTCCAAAAATCATTCCTATTGCTGAAAACATAAGTGCAGATGGAAGCACCATAACTGTACTTAATAAAAGGCCTGATACCTTTAATTCAGAGCCCTGAACCCTGGATATTATAAATGCAGTTACATTCGACATAATCACCTGAATGAATGCCACAAGTAACATAGGAATTATATATCCATAAACAAAATCTCTCGCTTTCATTGGAGTTGCATATAGTCTTGTCAAGAAAGATCCGTTTTTATCCTTTGCTACTCCTATTGCTGTAAAGAGCATCACAAAAGTCTGTCCAAAAACCGCTATTCCACCTGCTAAATTATCAATTCTGAACATCGTTACTCCTGCCTGTTTAGGAATACTCGAATTCACTACTGACATTATTACAAGCATTGCTATTGGAAATGCCACACAAAAAATGTAGCTTAGAACATCTCTTGACATTTCAATAAAATTTCTTTTTGAAAATACCATCATTCTCTTCATCTTATCACCTTACACTTTCCTTCTACAATACTTATAAATGCCTCTTCTAATCCCTTTTTTCCTGTCATTTTTTCTAGATCTTCCAATGTTCCAAATGCCGATAGCTTTCCTTTTATCATTACCGCTATTTTATCCGAAAGGGCCTGTGCTTCCTCCATATAGTGAGTCGTTAAAACTATGGTCGTTTCTTTTTTTAGCTTTTCAATTTCTCTCCAAAGTTCTCTTCTTGCTATTACATCAAGACCGAGTGTTGGTTCATCAAGAAACAATACCTTAGGCTTTCCGACTATAGCCATTGCTATTGATAATTTCCTTTTCCAGCCTCCTGAGAGCTGCTTTGCTTTTATGTTCCTATATTCCTCTAGTCCAAATTTTTCAATAGCTTCATCTGCATCCATCGAATTTTCATAAAAAATGTCAGACATAAATTTCAGGTTTTCTCTTACTGTAAGGTTTTCTGCTACAGCCGTATCCTGTGTTGAGATCCCAACAATCGGCTTTATCTTATCGCTTTCTTTTTCTACATCAAAACCATATATTTCAGCTTTTCCTGCATCTGCTTTTGTGAGTGCTGTGAGCATTTTTATTGTCGTGGTTTTTCCTGCTCCATTTACTCCAAGAAGTGATATAAGTTCTCCCTTATTTACCTCTAGAGACAAATTATCAACCGCTATCTTATTTCCATATTTCTTTGTCAAATTATTTATTACTATAGCTTTTTCATTCATTGCCTTTCTCCTTTTTTTATTTATGAGCCAAGAATACAATAAACCTTCTGCAATTTAAATAGTTTTGACACAAGCGGTACTTTTTTTTATATGAACGGCAAAAAACCTTGACTGTTTTCAGCCAAGGTTTTCTCTTTCTGTTAATTCAATTGTTATTTTTACTTTTTGTTTTTGGATTGTTAAACCCATACTACTTTTTCAGTGATCTTAAATATTTCTTTTTATCTGTAGTAATTCGATAGCTTTCTATAGATTTTTGAATTGCTTTATTATGCGTCCACTTTTCCAATCGTCCTTCTTCTATGAACGGTATTACACTATCATATTGCTTTGCTAGAGCTGTTGCAAAATACCATGCTATCATCATTTTAACATAGTACTCCTCTGATTGAATTTTTGCCACCATTTCAGGATATTCTAAGTTAAAATCTTCATCCAGGAAATGCTGCATAAGCATCTTTATTCCAAACCTTACCGTGTATGTTTCACTAGAAGCAATCCACCTCTTTACTTCCACTAAAAGCCTGTCTTTATGCTTTTTAAATATAACTGGTGACATCTGATCACAGGTCGCCCAGTTATCTACATACGGCAAAAAAGTATTTACTTCCTTTATGCAAGCATCGATGTCTTTTATTTTAGAAACAATAAAAGCATGCAACTGATTTTCATCAAAATATTCATGGGGCAGTTCTAATAAAAAAGCTTTAGCATCTTCTAAAGGCAGGTTCTTTGCATACTTTCTTAGCAGCGGCGTTCTTATACCTATTACCTTTTCTAAATCACTACCTGGAATGAGTGCGCTTTGAAAATCCCTATATTTCTCATCCTGCATTTCAAAGAGTTCTTTTACTATTTTCTCCATAAGCCTACCTCCTAGCCCAATTATACAATGCATTTTTAACATATTCAATCTTTAATTTCTGATATAGAGTTGGAAAAAAAGGCGTTATAAGCAAAAAGCTTCCTATTTCAGGAAGCTCTTTTTAGAGATTTTAATATTTTTACTTTTTGTGTTTTGGTATTCCGCATGCCATTCCTTGCTGTGAACCGGCTTTCTCATATTCTGCTTCTGGATTTATAAGGGCTGCCTCATATTCTCTATGTTTTGCAAACCACTTAACTGCGTATGAGCATGTAAGCTCAGCCTTTTTTCCTTCTGCTATAAGCTTTTGGGCCATTTTCTTTGTAAGTTCTCCTGCTATGCCCTTTCCCTGGAGTGATGGATCTACAATGGTATGGGTTACTTCAACCTTTCCTGTTTCAAATTCTGGAAAATCAATATATGCTATTGTCTTTCCATCTTCTGATTCAAGCCATATTTTATCTTTTATTTCCTTAAAATCTAATTCCATAGGTTCAACCTTTTTTTCCTTTTTTGCAGTTAGATACCATTCATATGCAATTACATCATCTCCTGCATCCTTAACTCTTTCCTCTGCTGCCTCAAGAGTCAGAGGTGAACCCATTAATACATCATCTCCTGGTGTCCAGTCAGCTGGTGTCGAAACATTATCTGCATCATGCTTTTGAAGCGATAAAATCACACGCTTTAATTCATCTATATTCCTACCTGTGGACATTGGATAATAGAGAATTGCACGAATTATTGAATCTGGATCAATTATAAAAACCGCACGGATTGTCTGAGTTTTTGCAACAGTCTGTAGCATTCCATACATATTAGCAACCTTCATACTTATATCAGCTACAATAGGAAATGGAATTTCTACAGTGCCCTCACCCTTCCAGTTTATGCCAGATATGTTCTTTACCCAAGCAAGGTGTGAGTGAAGCGAGTCTATAGATAATCCAAGTAATTCCGTATTAATTTCCTTAAACTCATTATATCTCTTTGCAAGTGCAATAAATTCTGTTGTACATACTGGCGTAAAATCTGCTGGATGTGAAAAGAACAGAACCCATTTTCCTTTATAATCTCCCGGGAAATTCACCTTTCCTTTTGTGGTAATGCATCTAAATTCCGGTGCCGGATCTCCGATCATCGGCATTCTTGTACATACTTCCTGCTCCATAAAAAGCCTCCTCATTCTATTTTTCACGAAACCTCATAAATCTACTCCATTATACTTCAAATCGGCTATTTTTGCAACATTCGAGAGCTCTTATTTTTCTCAACTGAAGTGAAAAAAATTCAAAAATCCGTTCCAAACCCCTTGCAATTTCGGGAAAAGCGCGCTATAATACTATTATAATTATAATATTATTATAAGTAGAGAATATACAAAATGTAAATTCGTTGTAAACTTCACACAGAGAGGGTTGAAAGGGTTATGGCTATGCGGTATAATGTGCAAGCAAGCAAGGCATAACTGTGCCCTTTTCACAAATTCATATCTGTTCATAAAAGTGTATTCTATGGGATAATTCTGTCCTGTGGTATGCGCTTTTTGTATTACTATGAAAAATAAGATCAAGGAGGAACGAGCTTATGAGAAATTCATGGAAACGAGTGACAGTCGGTCTGCTTGCTCTGGCTCTGGTAGCGGGCGTAGGTCCTGCGAACGTAGGTACGGGAGGACTTTTCGGAGGTGCGGCTATTGTCGCTTATGCGGCGGAGGAACAGTCCATAACACTTGACACCAATACTCAACAATTCACCTATACAGGAACAAATGTTACAGTAACGGTAAAAGATAAAGGCGATGACAATGGGTTCTTTATCAATCAAAGTAAAAACACATTTTTTGCTACAATTGCTGTTGAAGAGGGCTTTCATATCACCAAGCTGGAACTCGTCAGAGGAGGAATCTATGAAGGAACTCCTATTCTTTCATCAACTACAGCTGAGATGACTCAAAGTGATGAAACCTTTACTTTTACAAATGTCAACGCATCTTCTGTGACTGTTGCCGCCACAGAAGCTTGCCTGATTAGACAGGTCAAGGTTTATTACAAAGAATCTACAGCTTGCGAAAAATTCAATTACGCCTCCGAAGTCAACCCGACATGGCAGCTTGACAGCGATATAGAAGAAAATATTGAGATCACCCGTGATGATGGTGTGATCGACCTGAACGGTCATACGATAACCGGAAATGTGTTACTCCAGAACAATGATCCCGACAAGACCGTGACTATCAAAAACGGCACTATCACAGGCGAGCTTGACGGCGCTCCCGGTTGGAATGATTTTTATAAGGGCAAGGTCGTTCTTGAAAACGTGAACGTAGGTGGTACTATCTGGACAGACGGTCATGATTATACTATCAAGAGCGGCATCTATAATGGAATTATCTACGCTCTGAAAGATGCTGAAACAACAGGCAAAACAACTATCACGGGAGGAACATTCAACGGTTCTGTTGCTGCGGGATTTACCGATTGGGGACAGAATGTAGCAGCCGGAACATTCAGCATTTCAGGCGGTACATTTAAAAATTACCCGCCGTATAAAATTGCAGACGGTTATGCCGCCCGTAAGTTAAACGATTATTGGACAATAGTTTCAAAAGGTTTTTCCGATTCGACAGATATAATCACCGGCGATCTTACTGTCACAGATTTCTTTAATGAAAAGACAAATATGATCGAGCTAAAGGATGGCGATAATTACACATTCAAATTCAAAAACAAGTCTAACGGTACAGAAAACTGGGAAAACTTCGTTCTTGCTATAATCGGTGTCCAGGGCGATGCTTATAGTGATTGGAGACAGGAAATCCTTATTCTTAGAGCTGACTGCTGGGGCTGGGGCGGCGGAATGTCTGATTTCGTTGCTCCTGATGGTGAGGGCAACAAACTTACATTTATATCAAACTGTGATTTTAATACATTTGAGTCTGAATGTCAGGCAGGTGTTGATGTTGAACTAACGCTAATCAAAGATGACAATACGATAATTTACGATGCAACTATTGGAAATTATTATGTTTATCTCAAAGCTACTTCCGGTATTGGACTGCCTGAATCCATATACGCATTCTTTACAGGTCAAAATTGTGAACTTACAGATATCCAAACTGTAAATAACAATTTAACTTCTCACGACTGGAATGATCCGGAATACATATGGACAGAAACAGAAGGCGGCTACAAGTGTACTGCAAGCAGAACCTGCAATAATGGCTCTCACCCTGAAACAGAAGAAGTGACAGCTACTTATGAGGTTGTTACAGCTTCGACGGCAGGGGCAAAGGGCTTGGGCAGATATACCGCAGCATTTACGAACGGTGCTTTTGCAGTCCAGACGAAAGATGTTGAGATCGAAATGCTCACACCTGAATATGCTGACGCTACCTACACTTGGGCTGACGATAACAGCTCTGTTACAGCTTTCAGAGAATGCACGAATGGTGGTGCTGACCTTACTGAAACTGTAAATACCACATCTGAGGTCACAAATGCTGCGACTTGCAAGGCAATGGGTGAAACAACATACTACGCTGTATTTACCAATGAGCTGTTTGCAAGACAGGAAAAGGCAGTTGAAAACATCGACAAGATCGCTCATAGTCCTGCGGAGGCGGTCATTGAAAACCGTGTTGAGCCTACATACGATGCTAACGGCTCGTATGACAGCGTGGTTTATTGCTCAAAGTGCGGTGAAGAGTTGAGCAGAGAAACTATTGTTATTCCGATGCTTGAAAAGACCGAAGTCATCATCACTTCGGTTGACATCAACGGCAATAGCACCAAGACAACCGTATTTGCAGAAACCTATACAAGTGCAGATTATACTGTTCCGAGCGCTCCTTATATGGACGGCTACAATTTCAACGGCTGGAAGGTAAACGGCACTCTCTATACAACTGCCGACAATGTTCAGACAGCTGTTGAAACACTTGTCAAGGCAGGAACGGCTGTGACAATTTCGGTTGATTATGAGAAAAAAACTGAAATTGAGATCTTTGTAGAAAGACTTTATACAAGTCTTCTTAATCAGTCAGTAAATGCAACTGAAAAGGCTTCTTTAGTAAACTCACTTTCAGCAAAGACAACAACAGCAGCAGAGGTAGTAAAAGACTTTGCACTATCTGACTCAATAGCTGATATTTCAAATTCAGAATTTGTATCAAGAATGTACAGTGCAGTATTTAATAGAAATGCTGATGCAGGAAAGGAACACTGGGAGAATCTTCTTAACAACGGAATGTCAAGAAAGATAGTAATTCAGAAGTTTACAGAGTCTGAGGAATTTGCAAATATCTGTGCAAGCTGCGGCATGACACAGGGTAAGTTTGAATCAAATGAAATTAGAGATTCAAATATTTTAGTAACATCATTTGTAAATAATCTTTACCTTACAATTTTATGGAGGACACCGGATGAAACCGGAATTAATAACTTTGTAGGCGCATTATTAACCGGCGCATCAACTGATGGAATCGTAAAGGAATTCATTTTAGGCGCTGAATGCACAAGCAAGAATTATACAAATGAAGAATTCATAATAGCATGCTTTGGAGGAATACTTGGAAGAACCGGACCTACCGTTGATGCAATAGATGGCGGAAAGCTTTTCCTTGACACATTAAATGCAGAAATTTTAACAAGAGAAGGAATCGTAAATTCATTGTTAGACTCTGAGGAATATAAGAACAGACTTAACTTATACGGATTAACCCAGTAAAAATTGAGACTCAAGACTTAATGCAAACGGATTAACCAAGTAAAAATTAAGACTCAAGACTTAATGCAAACGGATTAACCAAGTAAATTTCAAGAAGCAAAAAACAAAAGATACAAAAGAAGTAAAAGAAATGAAATAAACCAAAGAAACAAGAATAGCAAAAACAAAAAGGCCCTAGGGGATAAATAGATAATCAAAAAGAATAACAAAAAGGCTCTGCGAAATAATCACAGAGCCTTTGAAATTTTTGATTTTAGTCACGGGCATTTCGCCCATCTCTTAGGCAATTATATATTATTACATATAATTTGTAAAGACCATAATTTTAACCAATTATCAAGCCTTCCATAAACCATGAAGATTGCAATATGCATATACTGCTACAACAGAATCATCATCTGTTAATGTGAATTCAGCACATGGCTTATCACCAGGATTTAAAACCTTTCTCTGAGCGCCCTTTGCTGTCTCAAGAGCAATCCACTCAATATAATGTACATCTGCCATTGGATGTTCTACTGAACCAACAGTAACTGTAACCTTATTTCCATCTACGCTGCAAACAGGTACATGCTTTTCTACTGCACCATCTGATGTTCCAGGAATAAGTTCCTTCATTGCCTTTCCACAGCACGTCATTGGAACGCCGCCATCCTTAATCATTTCTACAAAGTTACCACATGTTTCACATACAAAAAACCTCATACATTAACCTCCATTTTTTTTTAATTTTTTTGCAATTTCAAATAATTGATTCTTATGTTATAAGCGAATTATCTAGCAATCATTATATCATAATCAGGTTAAAAACACAACTATAATATTATATTATTTTTATTCTTATAGGTCCCTGTCAATTTCCCGAATAATACTTCTCAAGCCTAGGTCTTGCCTTCTCATAAGCACTTTTAAGTGCAGGATCAAACTGGCTTCCCATGCCTTCTTCTATAATGCGATCTGCCTTTTCAAAATCATAGGCTTCCTTATAAACTCTTTTACTTACAAGCGCATCATATACATCTGCTATGGCCATAATCCTCGCCTCTAATGGTATTTCCTCTCCCTTAAGCCCATCTGGATATCCGCTGCCATCCCATCTTTCGTGATGGTAATGGGCAACATTCTCTGCGATAATTTTAAAGGATTCATCATCTGTATTGAGTAGTATTTCATGAATGACCTTTGCGCCTTCTGCTGCATGCTTCTTCATCTCTTCAAATTCTTTATCAGTAAAACGTCCCGGCTTTTTTAGTACATCATCAGCTACCGCAATCTTTCCAAGGTCATGCATAGGCGCTGCCTTAATCACATCAGCGCAGAATTCAGGTGAAAGATTTAAGGTTCCTAGCTTATTTATTTCATCAACTAAAATTCTTACTCCTTCACTGGTTCTTTTAATATGACCGCCTGTAGAATTATCTCTGCTTTCAATCATTACCGCAAGACTCATGATAAGATTATCATGCATCTCAACAATGTGCTTTGTTTTTTCTGTAACCTCACTCTGCAGCTTATCATTATAGTCACCGATAAGCCTGATGTACTTTCTATTTGCAGTATCATCTAACAGTGTAATTATAAATCCTCGTCTTGTATTTCCATCGTAAAGGTAATTTACATTTACATTGTAGTATCTGTCATTTTCTTCATTTCCATTTTTGTCATGTACAGTATAAATAAAGACGTTATTATTTTCATTTTCCTTAAAGCTCTTAATGTAATGAAAAATATTTTTTACGCCTTGATTTTTCTCTATCTTATCATCTACTGCCAATGTCTTTAGCGCCGGAATAAGCTCCTTTGCTATATCATTACTGCCAAGATATCTACGCTTAAAATCACACGATAGATAGCCTACCTTTTGTTCATGCACATACGAATCTATCACTGTACTACTTATGTCGTACAGATTAACTCTGATTGCAATAAGCAGATACACAATTTCAGCAACTAAATATCCAAATGGCATAAAATCGATTTCATTTATCCAAATATTGCGGACAACCAGATGCGTAAAAACACATACCACGTCTGGAATTACCAGCAGTATAAGTATCCCCCTTGGAACATCCTTCTTTTTCTTCCAGGAATAAATGATCGTAGATATTCCCGCGATGAAAAAAGCAGCTAGCAGAACATAGAAAAAAGAATGCATAAATCCATATTCCTTCGTAATCACCCTTTCACCATTTATCAGTTCAACTGATATGCTCTTATAAAAAATATCCAGATAACCAATTGAAATAACCGACAAATAAGTCAGTACGCATACGGCAAAAACCATTGTACGCAGCCATTTTGATAATTCAATCTGACATAAGTTAAAAATACTCATCAGGATAAAATACTGAAGGAAAACACCTCCAATATATATTATCTGCCATGCAATAACCACACCCTCTGTCGTTTCCACCTTTGACGATGCAAGATAACCTATACAGGATATCGGTATAAGTGAAAATATCATTGTAAAATTAATATCAAAATGCTTGTGCCAGATAAATATATAAATCATTGCACATAAAAGCGCTGCAATTAAAACACTTCCATAATAAACTGTTAACAACCTTCACCTCCTGTAGGATGTTTTTATAATAATATTATATTTTAATTACAAGGGTTGTCAACTGATATATGGTTTTAAGAGTTTCACTTTCGCTTGTTTTTGATAAAATGCAACTCCATAGCATAGTATCTGTTCATAACCGGAGATACCTTCGGCATACTTTTCATCTATAATCTGTTTTATTGCTTTATCGCAATCCTTATCCAGATCGGATTCTTTATCGGATTTCTTTGCCTCAATGATGATAGCCCTGCGGTTTCGTCTATCCTTTAAAAATATATCCGGTCTCCCAAGTCCCTTTTCCTTATTGGACTCAA
>OMXJ01000038.1 GCA_900315015.1 uncultured Eubacteriales bacterium
AGGTATGAAGTATGTTTTTGTTTTTGAAAGTTGATTTTCCATTAGGAATACAGCAGGAGAATTGACTTTTTTATTTACTAAGTAAATTAGTATTCCTCGATAGCTCAATGGTAGAGCACGCGGCTGTTAACCGCGGTGTTGCTGGTTCGAGCCCAGTTCGGGGAGCTTCTGGCGCCATGGTCAAGTGGTTAAGACACCGCCCTTTCACGGCGATAACAGGAGTTCAAATCTCCTTGGCGTCACTTGTCTGCAATCTTAGGTTGCAATTGATTGCAATTAGGAATGCAGTTTTTTTTTAATATGAAATGTTAGTCATGGATCTCTAGCTCAGTCGGTTAGAGCAACCGGCTCATAACCGGTCGGTCCTGGGTTCAAGTCCCCGGAGATCCATTACGGGATCTTAGCTCAGCTGGGAGAGCATCTGCCTTACAAGCAGAGGGTCAATGGTTCGAACCCATTAGGTCCCATTTCATTTTCGCCGGCATGGCGGAATAGGCAGACGCACAGGACTTAAAATCCTGCGGGAGTAAAATCCCATACCGGTTCGACCCCGGTTGCCGGCACTAATGAATATTAAGGAACTACAGAAATGTAGTTCTTTTTTTTATGCCTACAGACATTTCTAACTTTCCTATATAGAAATTAGAAAGTATTAGGATTCAAGAATTAATATTTGCAATTCGGGAAAATTTCAATAGTGTAAAAAGGTACTAAAAAGCGTTAATTTATTGCAAAAATGAATATTGCAAATGCACATCCACTATGATAAAATAATCGTGTATGTGGGAAACACATAAAAATGTTGGAGGAGTTTGCAAATGGTAGTACAGTATAAATGTCCTAATTGCGGCGCAGATATGCGTTTTGATGCTACTACTGGTTTATTAAAATGTGACGCTTGCGGAAATACAATGAAAATTGAAGATATGCCGCATATAGAAACAGAAGATGAATCAGATGGAAAAGAAGATGCGCCTGAGGTCAATCCCTTTGGAGAGGAAGATATAAAAGATGAGGGCGGAGCAGCGAATGAAATCCCATCAGATCCTAATAGCGGAGAAGCTCATTTTACAGAAGCAGATGCAGAGAATACTGTAGTATATAAATGTAAGAACTGTGGAGCTGAGGTAGTTACCACTAAAGACACAGCAGCAACTGTATGTAGCTTCTGCGGAGCTCCGGTCGTTATTGGAGAAAGAGTAACTGGAGCACTCCAGCCGAAATATGTCATACCGTTTAAAATAACTAAGCAAGAAGCTCAGGAGAAATTTAAAAAGTGGTGTGGTCATGGTCTGATAACTCCAAGAGGATTTATGAACGGTGATAGAATTAAGAATATTACAGGCTTATATGTTCCATATTGGCTTTATGATGTTAATTCAAAGGGATATGCTGATGCAACCTGTACAAGAGTAAAGACCTATACTAGAGGTAATTACAGATATACAGAAACCTCGTACTTTCATGTATATAGAGGTTTTAACATGCAGTATGCAAAAGTGCCTGTAGATGCATCTGAAAGAATGAATGATGAACTGATGGATAAGGCAGAGCCTTATAATTATGCTGATATTAAAGATTTTAATGCTCCTTATCTTGCAGGTTATTTAGCTGAAAAATATGATTATAAAGCAGAAGATCTAGCAAATAGATTGAATGCGAAGGTATCTAAATATGTAAATGAATTTGTAGCTAAGCAGTTTACTGGCTATCATTCAGTACGATATAATTCAAGAAATATAGACAACGTAAGACAAAACGAATATTATGCAATGCTTCCTGTATGGATGGTAAGCTATGATTATAAAAATAATGAGCATATGTTTATCATGAATGCGCAGACAGGAAAGGTTGTTGGAAAGCCGCCAATTAGCAAAGCTAAGACAGTAGCATGGTTTTTAGGAACCTCAGGAATAGCCTTCGCGATTATGAGGCTATTGACAATGATACTTACCTAATAATTAATATTCAGAAAGGGATTGCGATGTTTAATATAATAAAAAAAGCTAAAAGGCCGATGGCCTGGTCCATGCTGCTTAGTATGGTATTGGTATTTATGTTCACGGCCCTTGTTTCTTTAGTGGGAATTAAACCTGAGAAAGTAGCTGCAGGCTATTCGCAGCCAGATACAGTTACAACAGAAGCAGGAAAGTATGTTTATGATGAAGCGAACCTTCTGGATTCTTCTGAAGAAGAGCTGATTCATAAAAAAATATTAGAAGTAAAAGAAGAAACTGGAATGACCGCCTATGTAATTTTTGTAGAGGCAGGTAAGAGCGACTATGAAAATAATAAGGAAATCCAGAACATATATGATTATGGATTCGATAATGGCACAGTAGAAACAGATGCAGTAATGCTATATTTTGATTATGGGCATCAGGCAGGCTATAGATTTTATGATGTTTATTCCTGGGAAGGGGCCCAGAGGTATATTAATAGCGATAGATGCAGCTCTATTGATGATTACATCATAGATAATATGGGAGATGGTAATTATTATAGTGCATGTAAGAACTTTGTTTCTAGGATAAGCTATTATTATAATTATGTACCGATGCTTTTAAGACCAGGAGTACAGCTAATAATAGCAATTGTAATAGGAGCTTTTATTACATTAATGATTGTCGCTAATGCAGGCGGCAAGGATACAACTTCTGCAGCAACCTATATGACAAATATGCAGGGAGCTGTTACAGCAAGAAGAGATGATTATATAAGAACCTCGGTTACTAAAACGAGAATTGAGTCGTCAAGTGGCAGCAGTGGAAGATCAGGTGGTGGTCATTCCTTCTCAAGCGGCGGCGGAAGACATGTATAAAACAAGTGATTAATACTGTTTTATAATAATCTTTATAGTGATTATTGATAAAATAAGAGCATAAATAATTAAAATAAGTAACTATAATTTACAAAAATAGTACTTGCAATTTATTACCAAAATAGGGTAAAATAAAAACGTAGGGTAACAAAATAATTAATTTAATCAAAAAAGATTAATCCCAAAAGATTAGTCCAAAAGATTAATCAAAAAAGATTAATCAAAAAAATTTACCAAAAATTAAGGGGCGCCACCCTAAGGCGCAGAAAGAGGATAAAAAATGGGTTGGATCAAGGATCAATTTTCAAGCGTAGTTGAGTGGAACGAATTCCGTGATGACATGGTATTCTACAAGTGGCCACAGAATGAAATTAAGAAAGGATCAAGACTCATCATCAGACAGGGTCAGGATGCAATCTTCTATTCTCAGGGTAAGATCGAAGGTATCTTCCAGGATGAAGGTGAGTATGATATTGAGTCAAAGATCATTCCAGTTCTTTCAACACTTAAGGGATTTAAGTTTGGCTTCAATTCTGGTATGCGCTGTGAAGTCCTTTTCGTAAATACAAAGCAGTTCCAGGGCAAGTGGGGAACAAAGAATGCAATCAATATTCCAGCTCCTCAGTATGGACCAGGCGGAATGCCAATCAGAGCTTTTGGTACATATGATTTTTCAGCAATGGACTATGTAAAGCTTATAGATAATATTACAGGTGTTAAGGCTCAGGTTACTCAGGAAGATCTTCAGGGCAGAGTATCAAATGTAATTGATCAGCTTCTTATGAAGTGGATTGTTAAGGAAGGCAAGGATATGTTCAACCTTCAGGCTAATTCATTTGATATTTCTAATGGTATCAAGGATGATCTTAATACAGAGATTGCTGATACAGGTCTTGAAATCAAGAAGTTCGTTATCCAGAGCTTCACATACCCAGAGTCAGTTCAGAAGATGATCGAGAAGAATGCTGGTAATGCTATGATCGGCGATGTTACAAAGTATACTCAGATCAATATGGCTGATTCAATGATGCAAGGTGGAAATAATACTGCAGGAAGCACAGCATCAAGCATGGCTCAGATGATGATGGGAATGCAGATGGCTAATCAGATGATGGGTGGTATGAACATGAATGGAAATAATGCAGCAGCTCCAGCAGCAAATGCAGCTCCAGCTCCAGATGCATCAGTTCCAGTAACTCCAGGTGCAAAGTTCTGCCCTAACTGTGGTCAGAAGTTAAATGGTGAAAAGTTCTGTCCTAATTGCGGTCAGAAGCTCATCTAATAAGAGGATATCTATTGAAAAGGGTCTTGGCAATTAGTTGTCTAATAATAGATCTAGATAATCAGTTATCTAAAAATTAGTTATCTAATTAAGATAAAAGAAAATGAGACAGGGAAATCATTTATTTGATTTTCCTGTCTTTTATATTGATTTAATTGATTAATAAGTGAAACTATGATATATTAAAAAGCGGTGCTTAGAGGCGCAAAACGCCTAAAAAAGAGCGTATAAAAAATGCATCTATTTTAAGAAGATTATTGGATTAAAAATAATAGCGGATTAATTGAGTAAAATTTGAAATAAATCTGGTTTTATATATTATTTGGTGAGACACAAGGTTTTTTACATTAAATGCTGAACATCTGATTGGAAGAAAAATATAATATCGAAAAAAATGTGCAATTAAGATAAAAAAAGTAATGTAATAATTCGGAAAAACGACTTAAATACTAAAAAAATCGGCAATTCATGTCAAAAATCTAACATATAATAAAATTGAAAAAGAAAAAGTAGTTTGTTAAAATGTTAATATATAAAGGAAGATATCATATTTGTTTTCGGTTCGGCGAATTTAAAAGTGAAAATTACACTATAAATAAAAGTACAAATTAATATGCAGATAAACCTGTGGAAGAAGTACCAATAAAAGTACGAATCAAAGTAAGGATAAATCTGCGGAAGCACTGTCATAAGAATATGATAAAAGCAGGCAGAATCACGAAAAAAATATGACAATAAGATATAAAGGGAGAAAACAGATGGCTGCAAAGACTAACAAGAAAGCAAAGAAAGCAGAGCCTCAGTATGAGGTATACCCAGTAAGAATTTCACCAGCTGCTTGTGCAGTAGATTTAGGAGATGGATCTGAGAGAGGAGAGTATGTAGATCAGGATTATATTCTTCATACAATAGGAAGACCTCTTAGAAGTATTTCTCTCATGTACTGCTATTATCCGAATGATGAAGGCTGGCCACTAAGATCAAGTGTAGCTTTTAAGGATAAGGAAGTAGGCTTTGCCTGGGATTATCCATATGATGATTACTTTACCTATAAGGGCGGTCTTAATGGAAACAGAGAAGATGAGCCATTTAATTATATGAGAGAAATCCGCCGTCATGGTCAGGATATTACTCTTACAATAACCATGGATCCACATCTTTCAGATGAACATCTTATTGCAATAGCAAAGGATTTAAAGACCTTCGGAAGAGTATTTCTTCGTGTAAATCATGAAGCAACAGGAACCTGGTTTGAGTTCACAAAGAGAGCAACTCAAAAGGAAATAGGTGATTTCTTTGCTCATTTTGCAGAAATCCTTAAGAAGGAAGCTCCTAATGTAACCACCATTCTTTGCACAGGTGGTGTAGATGGAAAGAATTCTAAAAAGATAGAAAAGGGCGATGATATGGCAGAGGGCATCAAGGCTGCTGATATCATGTCAATAGATAAATATTTTGCGCTTCATTATGGCTGGCCTTATGATGTAGCTGAAAGAGGAGGAAAATCTCATCTTCGTTATAACATAAAGGATGTAATGAACTATACTAAAAAGTCATACGAGTTATTCAAGAATATGCGCGGCGGAAAGCCTACTCCGATGATGATGAGTGAGCTGAATTCAGATGGTGACGTTACAGGACCATATGATCAGGTAAACCAGGTAAAGGAATTCCTTGATATGATAAAGAAGGAAAAGATGACCTGGTTCTCAGGCTTCTCATTCTATCAGTTCAGAGACAGAGGACGTCTTGGCCTTGAGATAGAGGATCCAAATAATCCAAATGTAGGTATAAAGCAGCCAATTATGGATTATTTCAAGAAAATGGTACATGATCCATATTTCTCACCAAAGATCAGAAAGTCAAGTACAAAAGAAGTTCAGTTCCCTGTTCAGCTCCGTTGGGGCAATTCAGAGGATGCAGATGGACTTGCTGTAAAGCTTCACTTAGAAAAGAATCCTCATTTCTGTGAGTTATATTTTGAGGAAGATTTAAATCTCATGATAGAGCTTAATGGAACCTGGTTCTATAAGGCACCTGGTACTAAGGTAGTTGATTTAATGGAAGCTTTCTTTAATAAGCCAATTAAATCAGCAAAAGATCTTACACTTAAGTTCTTTGCACCACCGGCAACAGGAGAGAATGATCTTTCAGCAGAAGATGGCATTAATAACGTATATACAACAATGAATGCACTTCCAAAGATCCGTATTGAATATGAGCCTGTAGAAATAAAGGCTACTTAAAAGTGAACTACCCACAGCCTAAAGATAATGGGTTTTCGCCCGTGGTCATTTATAAAAGTAATCGGCAGCAGAGTATATGCTGCCGATTTTTTGTTGACAGAATGTTTTTAGTGGTGTAGTATAACAAGTGCAAATTTAAATGAAAGAGGAAAAGAAAATGTGGGTAGCAGAAAATTGGAAAGATTATGAGATATTAGATACCTCTGAGGGGGAGAAGCTTGAGAAGTGGGGAGAATATGTTCTAGTTCGTCCCGACCCACAGGTAATATGGGATACACCAAAGGGCTATGATTGGAAAAAAATAAATGCGCATTATCATAGAAGTCATGAGGGCGGTGGAAGCTGGGAGTTCATAGATCTTCCGGAGGTATGGAAGATAAATTATGGAAAGCTTACCTTTGCGTTAAAGCCATTTTCTTTTAAGCATACCGGACTTTTTCCAGAGCAGGCAGTAAACTGGGACTGGATGACTCAGAGATTGCAGAATGCTATTATTAATAGAAGAAACTCTGAAAATGTAGAAGAAAATAGTGAGCCTATAAAGGTTCTTAATCTGTTTGCATATACAGGAGGAGCAACCTGTGCATGTGCTCTTGCAGGACATAAAGAAGGAACGGATATGTCGGTAAAGGAAAATTATCAGGTATCCGTTACTCATGTAGATGCATCAAAGGGCATGGTTGGCTGGGCAAAGGAAAATGCAGCCTTATCAGGAATGGAAAATGCTCCTATCAGATGGATAGTTGATGACTGTGTTAAGTTTGTAGAAAGAGAAATCCGCAGAGGAAATCACTATGATGCAATATTAATGGATCCTCCATCCTATGGAAGAGGACCAAAGGGAGAAACCTGGAAAAATGAAGAATGCATCTTTAATCTCGTAAAGCTTTGCATGCAGCTTATGTCAGATAAACCGGTTTTCTTCTTGATTAATGCATACACTACCGGACTTGCTCCGGCAGTTCTTAAATACATGCTTGGTCTTACAATGGAAAAGAAATATGGCGGAGTTACCTTATCAGAGGAAATTGGTCTTAGAGTAAAGAAGACAGGACTCATACTACCAGAAGGTGCATCAGGAAGATGGACAACTAAGGAGTAAAGAAGACAGAACTTACCTTACCAGAAGGTGCAAAATTAAGATGGACTACAAGTACAATTAGCCTGAATTAAAGAAGGAATAGAAATATCAAAAGTAGTTTATAATAGAAATATCAAAAGTAATTTATATTAGAAAGAAACAGTAAAAATAGTTAATAAGAAGCGAAAGCCGAAGTAGTAAAAAATAGTAGTAGCTCAAAAAAGACCAGTACCAAAAGTAAAATAAAATATAAAAATGACGATTTCTGTAAATTGATATAATGAAAAAATGCACAAAAAAAATTAGAATAAGGACGAAAAATCGTCAATATTGAAAATAAAAAAAATAAAAAAGTGCTTGCAATTTGAAAAAAGTTGTGATACAATGATGTGCGTTGTGGCGTTGATAGCGTTGAAGCGAGAAGTTGCTGCCCTATGTGGCAGGTTATTCCGTGGAGCGAATGTCAAGTTATGAAACTGGCGACAAGTCACTGTACAGCATTGCGGAAATGTTTGCTGCACTTAAGTAGAATTTTAGGTAAAGCACGGTTTACGTTGAACTGTGTCAAATACATAAAAATTTTCAGCCAGGGAAAGAGTTAGCTTTTTTGTATGTCCACATAAGTGGAAACTGCAAAAAAGATTTAAAGTAACACTTCCTTGGTTTTATTTAAGGGTAAACAGGAAACGCACGGCCGGGTACAGTCACCAATGTCGTACTAGGAGACACACAGTACGAAAAAGGAGGCGGCTATATTTTATGGCACAGGTAATGAGAATCACATTAAAGGCATATGATCATCAGTTAATCGATGCATCAGCTGCAAAAATCGTTGAGACTGCTAAGAAGTCAGGCTCAAAGGTATCAGGACCAGTTCCACTTCCAACAAAGAAGGAAGTTGTAACAATCCTTCGTGCAGTTCATAAGTATAAGGACTCACGTGAGCAGTTCGAGCAGAGGACCCATAAGAGATTAATCGATATCATTAACCCTACTCAGAAGACTGCAGATGCTTTAGCTAGATTAAGCATGCCAGCAGGTGTTTCAATCGACCTTAAGATGAGAAACAACTAATCTGAGAAACAATCAACAAACTTATTTAATTTACTAGTATGATCCTCGAAATTTAGGATCCGCTGTAGGAAGGAATCAAAAATGAAGAAAGCAATTTTAGCTAAGAAGGTCGGCATGACCCAGGTCTTCTCTGAAGATGGAAAGCTTACTCCTGTAACAGTATTACAGGCAGGCCCATGCGTAGTACTTCAGGTTAAGACAACAGAAAACGATGGATACGAGGCAGTTAAAGTAGGTTTCGACGAAATCAGAAATGTACTCGTAAATAAGCCAAACGCAGGCATTTATGCAAAGGCAGGAGTTTCAAACAAGAGATTCATGAAGGAATTCAAGTTTGAGAACTCAGCAGAATACAAGGTAGGTCAGGAAATTAAGGCCGATATCTTCGCAGCTGGAGATAAAGTAGATGCTGTAGGTACTACAAAGGGTAAAGGTTACCAGGGCGCAATCAAGCGTTGGGGACTTTCAAGAGGACCTATGAAGCACGGTTCAAAGTATCACAGACATGCAGGTTCAAACGGACCAGCAACAACTCCTGGACGTGTTTTACCAGGCAAGCATATGCCTGGACAGATGGGTGCAGTTCGCGCAACAGTACAGAATCTTGAAATCGTATCTGTAGATGCAGAGAAGAACATGATTCTTGTTAAGGGCGCAGTTCCAGGCCCAAAGAAGGCTCTTGTACTGATCAAAGAATCAGTAAAGGCTAACTAATGAGAAAGGAGGAGACATACCACAATGGCAAATGTTACATTATATAATATCGAAGGAAATGAAGTTGGAACACTTGAAATTGCAGATAGCGTATTTGCAATAGAGAATGTTAATACTCATCTTATGCATAAGGCAGCTGTTAGCCAGCTCGCTAATAAGCGTCAGGGTACACAGTGTGCAAAGAGCCGTTCAGAGGTTCGTGGCGGTGGAATTAAGCCATGGAAGCAGAAGGGAACAGGTCATGCTAGACAGGGTTCTATCAGAGCAGCTCAGTGGGTTGGCGGCGGAATGATTTTCGCAGTTAAGCCAAGAGATTATGTAGTAAAGCTCAACAAGCAGGAAAGAGCATTAGCAATAAAGAGTGCTCTTACAACAAAGGTAAATGACAAGAAGATTTTCGTTCTTGATTCACTTGAGCTTGAAGAAGGTAAGACAAAGAAGATGGTATCTGTTCTCAACAATCTTAAGGTTAGCAAGGCACTTGTTGTTCTTGCAAACGCTAAGACAGAAAAAGAGGATGGTACAATCGAGGAGAACGAGGCACTTGCAGCAGCAAATGCTAAGGCAATCCAGGCAGCAAAGAATATTCCGGATGTCAGAACAGTATACAATAACTCAATTAGTGTATATGATATCCTCAAGTATGATAGTCTTGTAATCACACAGGATGCAGTTAAGAAGATTGAGGAGGTGTACGCATAATGGCAGATTTAAAGTATTATGACGTAATCCTTAAGCCAGTTGTTACAGAGAAGAGCATGAACGAGATGAGTGAGAAGAAGTATACATTCCTCGTTAATACAGCTGCAACAAAGGGCCAGATCAAGGATGCTGTAGAGAAGATGTTCCCAGACACAAAGGTTGAGTCAGTTAAGACAATGAATCTTGACGGCAAGACAAAGAGACGTGGAATGACATATGGAACAACAGCAGCAAAGAAGAAGGCAACAGTTAAGCTTACAGAGGATTCAAAGGAAATCCCAGTATTCTCAGGACTGTAATTTAGCCAAATAATATAAATAAAAGTCTTAAATAAAAGACCGGGACATGCAGAAAAACGAAAATCGTATGTATTGCATGTTACTAGAAAAGGAGATTTAAAATGGGCATTAAGAAGTTTAAGCCATATACACCTAGTAGAAGAAATATGACTAGCTTAGACTATTCTGAGATCACAACAAATGTACCAGAAAAGTCATTACTTGTTTCAAAGAACAGTAAGGCAGGTCGTAACAATCAGGGTAAGATCACAGTAAGACACCATGGCGGCGGCGGAAGAGTAAAGTACAGAATCATCGATTTCAAGAGAAATAAGGATGATATCGCTGCAACAGTTAAGACAATCGAGTACGATCCAAACAGAACAGCAAACATCGCACTTGTTGTTTATGCAGATGGTGAGAAGAGATATATCATTGCTCCAAACGGACTTAAGGTTGGCGATGTTCTTCATAGCGGAGAGAATGCAGAAATCAAGATCGGTAATTCACTTCCTCTTGTAAACGTCCCAGTAGGTTCATCAGTTCATAACATTGAGCTTGTACCAGGCCGTGGTGCTCAGCTTGTACGTAGTGCAGGTGGTTCAGCACAGCTTATGGCTAAGGAAGGTAAGTATGCAACACTTCGTCTTCCATCAGGTGAGATGAGAATGGTTCCTATTATGTCTCGTGCAACAATCGGAACAGTAGGAAATGGAGAGCATGAGCTTGTTAATTATGGTAAGGCTGGTCGTGTTCGTCATATGGGCGTTAGACCAACAGTTCGTGGTTCAGTTATGAACCCTAATGACCATCCACACGGTGGTGGAGAAGGTAGATCACCTATCGGTCGTTCTGGACCTCTTACACCATGGGGCAAGCCAGCACTTGGTTATAAGACACGTAACAAGAAGAAGAGTTCAAACAAGCTTATCGTTAGAAGAAGAAACGGTAAGGCATTAGTATAATAGAGGAGGACAAATAAATGGCACGTTCACTTAAGAAAGGCCCATTCGCTGATGAATACCTCCTTAAGAAGGTAGATGAAGTTGTAAAGAAGGGCGGAGCTGAAGTTATTAAGACTTGGTCACGTCGTTCAACAATCTTCCCTCAGATGGTAGGCCTTACAATCGCAGTTTACGATGGAAGAAAGCATGTTCCTGTATATATCACAGAGGACATGGTTGGTTACAAGCTTGGTGAGTTCGTTGTTACAAGAACATTCAAGGGTCATGTAGCTGACAAGAAGGGTTGATAAATAACTAATAAATCAAAGCTAAATAAGCAGCATGCAGTATAAACTGCAGAAGCTGCTGAAAAGCTGGAAGAATATTTACGGAGAACCGTAAGAATACAGGAGGATATCTATGGCTAAGCAGCAGGCAGCAGCAAAGAAGCAGCATAGATCACAGGTTAAGAGAGAAAGAAACGAACAGAACAGAGACAGAAGACCATCTGCAAAGTTATCTTATGCAAGAGTATCTGTTCAGAAGGCATGCTTCGTACTTGATTCAATCAGAGGCAAGGATGTCAACACAGCAATGGCTATACTTGAGTACAATCCAAGATATGCATCAGCAGTTATCTTAAAGCTTCTCAAGTCAGCAGTAGCAAACGCAGAGAATAATAATGGCATGAAGGGTGAAAACCTTTATGTTGAAGAGTGCTATGCAAACAGTGCTCCTACAATGAAGAGAATTCAGCCAAGAGCACAGGGCAGAGCATACCGCATCTTAAAGAGAATGAGCCATATTACAGTGGTTCTTAATCAGAAGGAGGATAAGTAATGGGACAGAAAGTTAATCCTCATGGTTTGAGAGTAGGCGTTATCGCTGATTGGGAGTCAAAGTGGTATGCAGACAAGAAGAATTTTGCAGATAACCTCGTTGAAGACCATAAGATCAGAGAGTATATCAAGAAGAAGCTTTTCAATGCAGGCATTGCAGAGCTTGTTATCGAACGTACAACTGATACAGTTAAGGTTACAATCCTCACAGCTAAGGCTGGTGTTGTAATCGGAAATAAGGGTTCAGAAATTGAGAAGCTTAAGAAGGAAGTTCAGAAGCTTACATCAAAGAAGGTAGAGCTCGAAATTAAGGAAGTTAAGAGACCAGACGGAAATGCTCAGCTCTCAGCAGAGAACATTGCAGCACAGCTTGAAAACCGTGTAGCTTTCCGTAAGGCTATGAAGAAGGCAGTTACAAGTGCTATGAAGACAGGCGCAAAGGGTGTTAAGGTTAAGCTCGGCGGACGTCTTGGCGGCGCAGAAATTGCACGTAAGGAAAGCATCAGTGAAGGAACAATCCCACTTCAGACAATCCGTGCAAACATCGATTATGGCTTCGCAGAGGCTCATACAACATATGGTAAGATCGGTGTTAAGGTATGGATCTACAAGGGAGAGGTTCTTCCAGCAAAAAAACAGCAGAATAAAAAGGAAGGCGGCGATAAATAATGTTAATGCCAAAGAGAGTAAAGCATCGTAAGCAGTTCCGTGGATCTATGGCTGGTAAGTGTACTAGAGGAAATAAGATCCTTCACGGAGAGTTCGGAATTATCGCTACTGAGCCAGCTTGGATCAGATCAAATCAGATCGAAGCAGCCCGTATCGCTCTTACACGTTATGTAAAGCGTGGCGGTCAGGTTTGGATCGATATTTTCCCAGATAAGCCAGTTACAGCACAGCCTGCTGAAACTCGAATGGGTTCAGGAAAAGGTTCAGTTGAGTACTGGGTAGCAGTAGTTAAACCAGGTCGTGTATTATTTGAGATTGCAGGCGTAGCAGAGGCTGACGCAAGAGAAGCTCTTCGTCTTGCTGCAACAAAGCTTCCTGTTAAGTGTAAGGTTTACTCAAAGGATATGCTCAACGCTCAGGTAGAGGCTCGCGAAGGAGGCGCTGACAACTAATGAAGACAAAAGAATACAGAGACGAATTAAAGAATAAGTCAGCAGAAGAACTTAAGGTAGAGCTTGAGAACGCAAAGAAGGAGCTCTTCAACTTAAGATTCCAGAATGCAACAAACCAGCTCGATAACACAGCAAGAATTACACAGGTCAGAAAGAACATAGCTAGAATTAATACAATACTTGTTCAGAAGACTAAGGAAGCTTAATGCTGAGTCACGCGGAAAGGAGAAAATCAATGGAGGAGAGAAATCTTCGTAAGGTCCGTGTCGGAGTAGTAGTAAGCGACAAGATGGACAAGACAATCGTTGTTGCCATTGTAGATAACGTAAGACATCCACTTTATGGCAAAATCGTAAAGAGAACATATAAGCTTAAGGCTCATGATGAGAACAATGAGTGCAAGATCGGCGACAGAGTTAAGGTAATGGAGACAAGAGCGCTTTCTAAGGATAAGAGATGGAGACTTGTTTCAATCGTTGAGAAGGCTAAGTAATTTGTTCGATAATTTGAAAGGAGTATCCAATTATGGTTCAGACAGAGTCAAGGCTTGCTGTCGCAGATAACACTGGAGCAAAAGAGCTTTTAGTTATAAGAGTAAACGGTGGATCTACAAGACGTTATGCAGGCATCGGCGATATCATCAAGTGTGCAGTTAAGGACGCTACACCAGGTGGAATGGTAAAGAAAGGTGACGTCGTTACAGCAGTAGTTGTTCGTACTGTTAAGGGCGTACATCGTAAAGATGGTTCATACATCAAGTTTGATGAGAACGCAGCAGTTATCATAAAGGATGATAACACACCAAAGGGAACACGTATTTTCGGACCAGTAGCCAGAGAACTTCGTGATAAGAGTTTCATGAAGATTGTTTCATTGGCTCCTGAGGTACTGTAAGGAGGTCTATGATGGCATCATCAAAGATTAAGAAGGGTGATACTGTTCAGGTAATCACTGGAAAAGATAAAGGCAAGACCGGAGAAGTTCTTGAAGTTAAGGACGGAAAGGTACTTGTTAAGGGCATCGGTATTGTAAAGAAGCACCAGAAGCCTACACAGGCTAATCCAAAGGGCGGCAGAGTAGAGCAGGAAGCTTTCATCGACGCTTCAAACGTAATGTATGTATACAAGGATAAGCCAACTAGAATCGGATTCAAGCTTGTTGAAGGTTCAAACGGCAAGAAGAACAAGGTTCGTATTGCAAAGTCAACTGGCGAAGAAATCGACGGTTAATTTGTTGGAAGGAGGAAAGACTTTAAATGACACGTTTAAAGGAGCAGTATATTAATGAAATTGCACCTGCTATGCAGAAGAAGTTCAACTATGAGAACGTAATGCAGATCCCAAAGCTTGATAAGATCGTTATCAACATGGGTGTAGGTGAAGCAAAGGAAAATGCAAAGGCTCTTGACTCAGCAGTTAAGGATCTTACAACAATTTCAGGACAGAAGCCTGTAATCACAAAGGCTAAGAAATCAATCGCAAACTTCAAGATCCGTGAAGGTCTTGCAATCGGCTGCAAGGTAACTCTTCGTGGCGACAAGATGTATGAGTTTGCTGATCGTCTTATCAATCTTTCATTACCACGTGTACGTGACTTCAGAGGCGTTAACGCTGATGCATTCGATGGTCGTGGAAACTATGCTCTTGGTATCAAGGAGCAGATCATCTTCCCAGAAATCGAGTATGATAAGGTTGACAAGGTAAGAGGTATGGATATTATCTTCGTTACAACGGCAAAGACTGATGAAGAGGCTCGTGAGCTTCTTAGACAGTTCGGAATGCCATTTGCAAAGTAATCTAAGGAGGGAATTCAATGGCAAAGTTGTCAATGAAACTTAAGCAGCAGAGAAAGCCTAAGTTCTCATCACAGGGCTATACACGCTGCAGGATTTGTGGACGTCCACACGGCTATCTTAGAAAATACGGTATTTGCAGAATCTGCTTCCGTGAGTTAGCATATAAGGGCGAGATACCAGGTGTTAAGAAGGCAAGCTGGTAATTAGTGAAAGGAGGCAAATTCAAATGGCAATGAACGATCCAATTGCTGATATGCTTACAAGAATCCGTAATGCAAATACAGCAAAGCATGATACAGTAGATGTACCAGCATCAAAGATGAAGGTTTCTATCGCAGAAATTCTTTTAAAGGAAGGTTACATCAAGGCTTTCGAGCTTGTTGATGCAGGTAGCTATCAGAATATCCATATCACACTTAAGTATGGTAAGGATAAGAGCGAGAGAATTATCACTGGACTTAAGAGAATTTCTAAGCCAGGTCTTCGTATCTATTCAAATTCAGCAGAACTTCCTAAGGTTCTTGGTGGACTTGGAACAGCAATCGTTTCAACAAACAAGGGCGTTATCACAGACAAGGAAGCTAGAAAGCAGAATGTTGGTGGCGAAGTTATCGCATTCGTTTGGTAATTAATATAAATATAACTTAACCGTTATGTTCCGTTAAAGAAGTCAATATCGTGCAATCAGGCACATCTATTTGTCTGCAGGTACTTAAAGCAGAAAATTTAAGCCTGTGAACATATGGAGATTCCTAAATAGGAAAGGTATAGATACTCTTTATCGGGTGATTTGACAGCATGCTAAATAGAGGCATGTACATATAAAATATGATATGTCGTTCCTATAAGGAACGTGTCAGCATGAAAATACTAAGGAGGTACGGGCATGTCACGTATAGGAAAGATGCCAATCGCTGTACCAGCTGGAGTAACAGTTGATATAGCAGAAAATAACAAAGTGACTGTTAAGGGTCCTAAGGGAACTCTTGAAAGAACATTCCCAGCAGAGATTTCAATTGCTCTTGAGAATGGTGAAATTAAAGTTACAAGACCTAACGACGAGAAGAATGAAAGAGCTCTTCATGGTCTTGTAAGAACACTTATACACAACATGGTTGTAGGTGTTACAGAAGGATATACAAAGACACTTGAACTTAATGGTGTAGGTTACAGGGCTTCAAAGTCAGGTGACACACTTACACTTAACCTCGGATATTCACATCCTGTAATTATGAAGGATCCAGAAGGCGTTAAGACAGCTACTTCTGAAAATGGTAAGACAAGCCAGACAATCATCACAGTTACAGGTATAGATAAAGAAAAAGTTGGCCAGTACGCAGCTGAAATCAGATCTAAGCGTGGACCAGAGCCTTACAAGGGCAAGGGTCTCAAGTATGCTGACGAAGTTATCAGACGTAAGGTCGGCAAGTCAGGTAAGAAGTAAAAGGAGGCGTGAACAAAAATGGTTAGTAAGATTTCAAGAAGTGAAGTTCGTGTTAAGAAGCATGATAGAATGCGCAACCGTTTTTCTGGAACTGCTGAAAGGCCACGCCTTGCTGTATTCAGAAGCAACAGCCACATTTATGCTCAGATAATTGATGATACTGTAGGCAAGACTCTTGTTGCAGCATCAACAACAGAGAAGGCTGTTAAGGAAGCTATCGAGAAGACAAACAACATTGATGCAGCTTCATATATTGGTAAGCTTGTTGCTGAAAGAGCACAGGAGAAGAACATCAAGGCAGTTGTATTCGATAGAGGCGGTTTCCTTTATCATGGAAAGATCAAGGCTCTTGCAGATGCTGCTAGAGAAGCTGGTCTTGAATTCTAATTGGAGAGAGGAGAAAACATGAACAGAGATCATTCAAATAATGACGCTGTTAAGCAGCAGGATGAGTTCGAAGATAAAGTAGTTACAATTAAGCGCGTAACTAAGGTTGTTAAAGGTGGTAGAAACATGCGCTTTTCTGCTCTCGTTGTAGTTGGAGATAAGAAGGGTCACGTTGGCGTAGGTATTGGTAAGTCAATCGAAATCCCTGAAGCAATCCGTAAGGGCAAAGAAGATGCTATGAAGCACCTTGTAACAGTAGCACTTGACGAGAATGGATCAGTTCCACATGATTACACATCAAAGTTCTCAGGATCATCAATCGTATTCAAGAGAGCTGGCGAAGGTGTAGGTATCATCGCAGGTGGTGCAGTTCGTAGCGTACTTGAGCTTGCAGGCTTCAAGAACGTACGTAGTAAGATATTAGGATCAAATAACAAGAAGAACGTAGTTCTTGCAACACTTAAGGGTCTTGGCGAGTTAAAGACACCTGAGCAGGTAGCAGCAGCACGTGGTATCGCTGTTTCTGATCTTGTTTGATTGAAAGGCAGGTAAAAAAATGGCTGAATTAAAGGTAACATTGGTAAAGTCAACCATCGCTGCTATCCCTAATCATAAGAAGGTTGTTAAGGCTTTAGGACTTAACAAGGTAAACAGCACAAACGTTTTACCAGATAACAGCGCAACAAGAGGTATGATCACAAAGGTTAGACATCTTGTTAAGGTTGAAGAAGTTTAATTCCTAATTGGAGGTATCACAATGAATTTAACAGATTTAAGACCAGCAGCTGGTGCTACTCATAGCGCTAACTTCAGACGTGGTCGCGGCAATGCTTCCGGAAACGGTAAGACAGCTGGTAAGGGTAGCAAGGGCCAGAAGGCACGTTCAGGAGCACCTAGAACAGGCTTTGAAGGTGGTCAGCTTCCATTATATAGAAGACTTCCTAAGAGAGGCTTCCATAACAGAAATTCAAAGGAAATCATTGCTATCAATGTAGCTGCACTCAATGTATTTGAGGATGGCGCAGAGGTATCAGTAGATACACTTATTGCTAAGGGTATTGTTACAAACCCTAAGGATGGCGTAAAGATTCTTGGAAATGGAGAACTTACTAAGAAGCTTAATGTTAAGGTTTCAGCTTTCTCAAAGTCAGCTGAAGAGAAGATTAAGGCTCTTGGTGGAAATGCAGAGGTGATCTGATGTTTAAAACAATCAGGAATGCTTTTAAAGTAAAGGAAATCAGGATGAAGCTATTATATACATTCGGTGTATTATTAATAGTTAGACTTGGTTGCCAGCTTCCTGTACCAGGCATCAATCAGGAATATTTTAAATACTGGTTGGATACTCAGTTCGGTGACCTCGGTTTCCTGAACACTCTGACTGGTGGTTCTTTTGAACAGATGTCTATATTTGCTTTGAATATTACACCATATATTACTGCTTCAATTATTATGCAGCTGCTCACAATTGCTATTCCAAAGCTCGAAGAGATGCAGAAGGATGGCGAGAGTGGCCGCAGACAGATTGAAAAGATCACAAGATTCGTTACTATCGGACTTGCAGTTCTTGAGTCTGTAATGATGTCAATCGGCTTCGGTAATACAAACGGAGTTCTTTCAGGTGGTTTAACATTTACAAATGTAGTTACCATCACAGCATCATTCACAGCAGGTGCAGCATATATGATGTGGCTCGGCGAAAGAATTACAGAGAATGGTATTGGTAATGGTATTTCAATAGTACTTCTTATCAATATTGTTGCAGATTTTCCAAATTCTATTGCAGCACTTAGTACAAAGTATGTAAGGGGTGCGTCATCAGTAGGTATTGGTATTGTAGCAGCTTTGATAATTCTTGCTATTCTTGTTGGGCTCGTTGTACTGATCGTTATCCTTCAGGATGCTGAAAGAAGAATCTCAGTACAGTACGCACAGAAGGTACAGGGAAGAAGACTAGTAGGTGGACAGTCATCATTTATACCATTAAAGGTTAACACTGCTGGTGTAATGCCAGTTATCTTTGCGGTATCAATTATGCAGTTCCCTATTATTGTTAGCTCGTTCTTTGGAGTTAAGCCAGCTAGAGCATATTTCTGGCCAAAGGTTCTTTATATGTTAAATCAGGGTAACTGGTTCAATGTTAAGGACTGGGGAGAATTTAAGTATACAGTTGGTGTAATTTTATATCTTGTACTTCTTGTATTCTTTGCTTACTTCTATACTTCAATCACATTCAATCCGAATGAGGTTTCACAGAACATGAAGAAGCAGGGCGGTTTTATTCCGGGTATTCGTCCAGGAAGACCAACAACAGAGTATCTTACAAAGGTGCTTAATTACATTGTACTTATAGGTGCAATCGGACTTGCTATTGTTGCATTATTACCACTTATTCTTTGTGGTATATTTAGTGTACAGGTATCGTTCGGTGCAACTTCAATTATCATTATCGTAGGTGTTGTACTTGAAACATTGAATCAGATTGAGTCAATGATGCTTGTAAGACATTATAAGGGATTCCTTAACGATTAATGAATAAATAATGATAATCAATACCCATCAGAGAAATGATATGTACCCAGAATCCTGGACACATATTTATGAACTAGGTTGAACACATGGATGCTATCCTGTATTGCACAGGTGGCATCCATTTTGTTTTCGCCT
>OMXJ01000035.1 GCA_900315015.1 uncultured Eubacteriales bacterium
AAAGCTGCAATGAGAAATATTGTAAAAGAATCAAAAGAAATTAAAAAAGCCAAAAAATAGCACGTATCGTCGCGAAATAAAAAACGGCTACACCTCTTTGAATACAAGCGGTGTAGCCGTTTTATTTATACCTTACTGTCAAAGATGGGATTTTATCATATTTATATAATAATTGCAAACCTTATATGTTTGACGTTTCCCATTAATATACGATTTTGCTGCCCTCATTGTGGACACAAATTCTAAGCTTGCTAAGACACATCATTGAAATTCCCACCATGAGAAAAATAATCTCATAGTGGGGGTGCATCACAATGTAATATTCTATAAACGTGTTGACAATATTCAAATAGCGTCAGTTGAAATTATTATAATGGAAATCCCGGTCCAAAACCGTGAGGCGGTCTTCCTTCTGGCGGCGGAAATCCTGGTCCAAAACCGTAAGGCGGTCTTCCTTCTGGCGGCGGAAATCCCGGTCCAAAGTCAAAAGGCGCTCCTTCTGAGGCAAGCCTCATGCGCTCTTTTTCTGCATTTTTCATTTTCTCATTAAAATCCTTATATTTATCCTCAAGATAAGTCTCAAGCTCTGCGTTCACCTTATCTAAATAGAGCTCAAAATTGCCCTGCTCCTCTTTAGAGAGCACTGCAAATATATCGATTCCTTCTCTTTCCTTTTCCTTTGCTGAAGCGACTTCCTTTCCTTTATCGGTAATGAAGCTTAGCATAATTCTCTTATCCTCTGAGGATGGCTTTCTTTCTATAAGCCCTGCCTTATCAAGCTTTGCAAGCATTTCATTAAGAGATGGAACGGCAATTCCAAGCACATAAGAAAGATCCCTGGTGCTGATTCCGTCCTTAAGATTTAAAGCTGCAAGTACTCTTCCCTGCCCCCTTGCATGATCAAACTTAAATCTGCCACTGCTAGCTTCTAGCATATGCTTTCTCTTAAGAAGCCATTCAAGTCTCATAAGCTTTTCAAACAAAACATCATTCATAGCACTCTCCTTCCTAGAAATTAAAACCGTATTAAAAAAACAAATGGTACCATTTGATTATATTCTAAATGGTACCATTTGATTTGTCAAGTAAATTTTACTTTGTATATTTATATTCTATTTCTTTTGAGCAAGTCTATCCTTTTTTCTGATCATTGCTCTATTTATCTTACCATTGAAGGTTCTTGGAAGGTCATCTACAAATTCTATCATTCTAGGATATTTATAGATGGCTGCCCTTTCCTTTACAAACTCCTGAATTTCAGTTTTAAGCTCGCTTGATGGTTCATAGCCCTCCTTTAGGACAATGCTTGCCTTTACAAGATAGCCTCTTGTCTTTGAAGGATAACCGGTAGCTGCACTCTCAAAAACGGCCGGATGCTGATTAACCACATCCTCAACCTCAGAAGGTCCGATTCTATAGCCGCTAGACTTAATGACATCATCATTTCTTCCAACAAAGAAATAATTGCCGGCCTCATCCTTATAGGCCATATCCTTTGTATGATAAACGCCGTTTTCAACAACCTCATCATACTTATCCTTATCATTTAAATAACCCTTGAACATTCCGGTAGGGGCCTTTCCGTTATCCAGGCAAACAACGATTTCTCCCTCTTCACCGGTAGCAACCTCATTGCCCTCTTCGTCTATAAGCTTTAGCTCAAATAAAGGTGACTTTCTACCTATAGATTCAGGAACCCCCTCCTCGCCTGCATTTACGCAGATAAGAAGCACTGTCTCAGACTGTCCAAAGCCCTCTCTTATCTTAATACCGCAGCCCTTAAAGAATTTAGCAGCAACCTCTTTAGGAAGAGCCTCGCCGGCTGTTGTAGCCTGCTTTAGGGCGCTTAAATCATATTTGGAAAAATCCTCGCGGACTAAATACTTATAAATAGTAGGTGGCGCACAGAAAGTATTTACCTTCTCCTGCGCTAGAAGCTTTAACATATCCTCTGCATAGAACTGATCATAGTCGTAAACCATGATGGCTGCACGCACGAACCACTGACCATAGATCTTTCCCCAGGCCGACTTTGCCCAGCCTGAATCTGCAACTGTAAGATGAAGGCCGCCGGCATAGCTGCCATGCCAATATTTTGCAGTGTAGATATGTGCTATCGGATAAGAAAAATCGTGAATAACCGCTTTTGGTGAACCGCTGCTACCTGAAGTAAAATAGTAGAGCATGTCATCTGAAGCTTCTGTCTCCTGTCTCGAGAGCTCCTCAGAGCAGCCTGCAAAGGCCTCATCAAAATCTATAAAGCCCTCGCATTTATCGCCGACGCAGAGCTTAATAACGCTATTTAAGCACTCATTCTCAGAAGGTACCTCTGAAGGCTCTGAAACTGCCTTAACAACATTAGAAACAATGTCCTCTGAATTAACGCAGATCAAAGCCTTTACACTTGCTGCAATAACTCTTTCTCTTATATCACTACTTGAAACCATGTGAGAGCTTGGAATGGCAACTGCGCCAATCTTATGAATTGCAAGCATGCTTAGCCAGAATTCATATCTGCGCTTAAGGATAAGCATGACCCTGTCGCCTCTTTTAATGCCAAGACCCGTGAGCATATTTGCAGTCTTATTGCTAAGTCTTCTCATCGCATCAAAGGTAAAAACAGTCTTTTCACCCTCACAGCTCTTATGAACTAAGGCAACATCCTCCGGGTGCTCCTTTGCGATCTCATCAACGACATCATAAGCGAAGTTAAAGTCATGCGGTACCTCAAGCTTTATATCAGTTAATTTTCCGCCCTCAAATGATTCTTTGAAATATTTCTCATAAATTTCAGCCATTACTAACTCCAATCATAGCCTATTTTTCTAAATTTTTCGTATCGATCATCTAAAAGTCTGTCCTTTGATACCTTAGAAAGTACCAAAAGCTCTTTTTCAAGCTCGCTCTTTAATTTCTTAACCGAGCCTGACTTTATAACCTTATCGATAATTTGTAGCTCCATCAGCTTTTCACTAGTAAGGCATAGCGCCTTTGCGGCAACATCCGCCTTATCAGTGGTTTTCCAAAGGATATTAGAACAGCTCTCAGGTGAAACAACGCTGAAGTAAGCATCATCAAGCATCCAGATCCTGTCAGCATGACAGAGTGCAAGCGCACCGCCGCTGCCGCCTTCACCGATAATGACAGATATGATAGGAACACTTATATCTGTCATCTCAAAAAGATTATCAGCAATGGCCCTGCCCTGTCCTCTCTCCTCTGCGTCAACTCCGCAGTAAGCACCTGCAGTATCAACAAAGCAGATAATAGGACGGTCGAACTTTTCAGCCTGCTTCATAAGCCTTAAGGCTTTTCTGTAACCTTCTGGATGAACACTTCCGAAATTGTATTTGATATGCTCTTTGGTATTTTTTCCCTTTTCAACGCCAAGGACAGTAACTGCTCTCTTACCAAGCCTTCCAATGCCTCCGATTAAAGCTGCATCATCGCCAAAATACCGGTCTCCATGCATTTCAATAAAGCCATTTACAATTCCATTTATATAATCTACGGCCGTAAGTCTCTTTTCAGACCTTGCACCGCGAACTATCTCTATATCTGTCATAATTTATCCTTTTAAATGTAATTTTAAAATATCCTCAATTACGTCCTTAAGCTTTGCTCTTTCAACAATCATATCCAAAAAACCGCACTCAAGAACTCTCTGCGAGCTCTGGAAATCCGGTGGAAGAGGCCTGTTAATTGTCTTTTCAACAACTCTAGGACCTGCAAAGCCAACTCTTGCAAAAGGCTCTGCTATCGTAATGTCTGCCTGCATGGCAAAGCTTGCCTCAACACCGCCTGTAGTAGGATTTGTAAGGAGAGCCATATATAAAAGGCCTGCATTAGAATGTCTCTTAACAGCACAGGAAACCTTTGACATCTGCATAAGAGAAATCATTCCCTCCTGCATTCTTGCACCTCCTGAAACACAGATGCCAAGAACAGGTAGCTTCTTTATAGTCGCAAATTCAAATAGTCTTGTGATTTTCTCACCCACTACAGCTCCCATGGAGCCCATCATGAAAATCGGATCCATGGAAAAAATAGCACACTCAACACCGCCTATGGTGCCATAACCACAGATAACGCCTTCATTCTCGCGGCTCTTTTTTATGGCGGTAGAGAGCTTATCATCATAGCCAGGGAAGGAAAGCACATTCTTTGAAGTAGCGTTCCTGTCAAGCTCCATAAAGCTTCTCTTGTCCGTAAGCATGAGTATTCTTCTTCTTGCCCTTACTATAAAATATTCACCGCAATAAGGACATACAAAGCTATTCTTTCTTATCTTAGAAACCGGTATCTCTTTTCCACATTTCTTACAGGCAACAAGTCTGTCCTTCGGCTTTTTCTCGCCGTATTCAAGAGAATTGTGTGGATTTAAAAATAAATTTTTAAGCTTCATGTTTCTCCATTAATTTCTGGCAGAAATCAGTAGTATATCTGCCACTTATAAAATTCTCATTTTCCATGATTTTCATGTGAAGATCCCTGTTAGTGCTGACACCAACAATAACAAGTTCAGAAAGAGCGCACTTCATTTTCCTGATAGCCTCTTCTCTGGTTCTTGCCGCAACAACAAGCTTTCCTAACATTGAATCATAAAAAGGGCTAATAACAAGACCATTGTAGAGCGCCCCGTCAAACCTGACATTCATGCCGCCAGGAATATTTAAAAGCTCGATTTTTCCTGTAGAAGGCCTCATAGTTACCGGATCTTCAGCGCAGATTCTGCACTCAATAGCTGAAAAATCATTTCTTATGTCATACTTTGAAAACTCAATAGGAACGCCAGCTGCAGTTCTTATCTGCCACTTTACGATATCAATGCCACTTACCATTTCAGTAACGGAGTGCTCAACCTGAAGACGGGTATTCATCTCAAGGAAATAAAAATCATCGCCGTTTACAAGAAACTCAACCGTACCCACGGTAACATATTCAACGCACTCAGCTATTTTAATTGCCGATTCATGAAGAGCCCTTCTTACCTTCTCTGAAATGTAAGGTGCCGGACATTCCTCTATTAATTTCTGATTCTTTCTCTGAACAGAGCAGTCTCTATCAAGAATTGATATGACCTTGCCTGTTTTATCACCTAAAATCTGTACCTCTACGTGCTTAGCATTTACAAGATACTTTTCAATAAAAACTGCATCATCTCCAAAGGCATTCTTAGCCTCTGCCTTTACCTCTAAAAAGGCCTGATGGAGCTTTTCTTTTTCATAAACAATTCTAATGCCCTTTCCACCGCCGCCGGCTCTGGCCTTAAGAATAACAGGATAGCCGAGTTTATCAGCAAATTCAGCAGCCTCCTCTTCATCCTTAAGGATATCACTGCCCTCAAGAACGGGAACACCAACTGATTTAGCAACTCCTCTAGCACACTCCTTAAGTCCCATGTCGCGGATTATCTCTGCAGATGGACCTATGAATACTAAGCCTTCCTCCTCACACCTTCTAGCAAATTCCGGATTTTCGGAAAGCATTCCATAGCCCGGGTGGATGGCCTGCGCTTCTACCTTAAGCGCAAGCGTAATTATGGCATCCATATTTAGATAGCTGTCCTTCAAGCTTGATGCACCAATGCAATAGCTTTCATCAGCCATATTTGTATGAAGAGCCTCAGAATCTGCCTCAGAATATACGGCAACTGTCTCTATTCCCATTTCCTTGCAGGCACGTATGATTCTTACTGCAGCCTCACCTCTATTGGCAATCAAAACCTTTGAAACCATCTATTAATTCCCCTCTTCTGTTTTAAGAGCGAATGAAAAATCTCCGCTTGTACAAAGCTTATCACCAACGAAAATCTCACCATGCAGCTTGTATAACGGATGATGCGCACCGGTAAGTTTTGTATGGATGCAAACTCTGTCTCCCGGCTTAACCATATTCTTAAAACGAACCTTATCAAGACCTGTATAAACAGGAACTACATTTTCATTCATCTTGTCCTTAAAAATAACACAGGCTGCCTGAGCCATCATTTCGCAAAGAATAACGCCTGGTACTATAGGATTTCCAGGAAAATGTCCCTGTAAAAAGAACTCATCTCCCTTAACCTGATAATAACCTATAGAGCCATCCTCGCCCTCGAGGATGGCCTCATCCACTAAAAGCATAGGCTTTCTGTGTGGAAGTATTTCCATAATCTCATCTATATTCATGATTTTCTCCGTATCAAGCCTTTTTTATAATAAATAATGTCTGATTATATTCAACAAGCTCTCCGTCTCTTACAAGGATGTCGCTTACAACACCGTCTACATTTGAGAGCACTTCATTGAACATCTTCATAGCCTCTATGTTACAGAGCACATCGCCCTTTCTTACAGTATCGCCTACCTTAATTAACATAGCGTCCTTATTTGCGTAAAAGGTTCCAAGAAGCGGTGCCTTTATCTCTTCCATATCCGGTGAAAGAACCTTTCCTGCTACAGCTTCTGATGCACCCACTGTATTCACAAGAGCTGAAGCACTTAAGGATGCAGCATTAACAGCCGCACTATTAGCGCCATCTACCGGACTTACGGTCCTAGCCGGTGCAGTCATGATAACCGGAGCACTCTCCTTCTTCATGAAAATCTTAAAATCACCGTCTTCAATGGATAATTCACTTAAATTCATCCTTTGAAAAAACTCACCGTATTCCTTAATTGAATCCTTCATAGAAAAACCTCTTTCTTATGTAGCATTATTAATCACATTTTCTGAAAGCAAGACAAGCATTATGTCCACCAAAACCAAGTGATGAACTAAGAGCTACAGTAATGTCAGTCTTAAGAGCTGTATTAACTGTATAATCAAGATCACACTCCTCATCCTTTTCCTTGTAATTGATGGTTGGTGGGATAACGCCCTCATTAAGTGCAAGAATGCAGGCAATAGCCTCAACTGCACCTGTTGCCCCCATCATATGTCCTGTCATTGACTTAGTAGAGCTTACATGAAGATCATAAGCCTTCTTTCCAAATACTTCCTTGATGGCCTTTGTCTCCATAGCATCATTGAGATGAGTTCCTGTACCATGAGCATTGATATAAACATTATCTTCATCAGTAACCTTTGCCATTTCCTTAGCCTCTCTGAAGGCTCTTACAGCACCCTCTCCCTCTGGATCCGGAGCAGTGATGTGATAAGCATCACAGGTATTGCCATAGCCTACAACCTCAGCTAAGATCTTAGCGCCTCTGTTCCTAGCATGCTCATACTCTTCAAGCACAACAACAGCTGCGCCTTCGCCCATTACAAAGCCGCCTCTTCTCTTATCGAAAGGAAGACTGCCCTCTTCAGGCTTATCTGTAAGATTAAGTGCCTGACAGCTTACGAAGCCAGCCATTGAAAATTCATTAATTGAAGCCTCAGTACCACCTGCAATGATTGCATCAGCATAACCATGCTTAATGCATCTGAAGGCTTCACCGATAGAATGTGAAGATGTAGCGCAGGCTGTAACGATAGGAACTGTAGGGCCCTTTGCACCGTACTTAATTGCAACAGTACCAGCTGGCATATTAGAAATCATCATAGGCACAACAAAAGGAGAAACTCTGTCCGGTCCCTTTGAATCGAGCTTTCTGAGCTCATTAACAGTTGTTCCTACTCCGCCGATACCAGAACCGATATAAACACCAAATCTTGTCTTATCAAGGTCTGCATTAAGAATACCGCTGCTAGTAACAGCCTCTACAGAAGCTGCAACAGCGTACTGAGTGCTAAGATCTGATCTTCTGATTTCCTGCATTGAATCAAAATAATTCTTAGGATTAAAATCCTTTACCTCAGCATCAAGCTTAACCTTAAGTCTTGAGCTGTCAAATCTCTTAATAAGATCAATACCGCAAACACCGTTCTTTAAATTATTCCAAAAGGTCTCTATATCATTTCCGATAGGAGTGATTGCTCCCATACCTGTAACTACTACTCTACACATACATGCCTCCATCTACTTTAATAACCTCACCTGTAATGTATGAGGACATATCACTTGCAAGGAAAAGCGCAAGGTCAGCAACATCCTCTGGCTTACCAAGTCTTCCAAGCACAATTTCCTTCTTTATAGCATCCTTCACTTCATCAGAGAGCACCTCTGTCATGCTTGTCTCAATATAGCCTGGTGCAATCGCATTAGCACGAAGGTTCTTTTTTCCATATTCCTTGGCAAGGGACTTTGTAAAACCGATAATACCTGCCTTAGAAGCAGAATAATTAGTCTGTCCCTTATTTCCCATCATTCCTACAACAGAGCTGATATTAATAACATTACCGCTCTTTTGCTTTAAGAAGTTCCTTAAAAAGGCCTTTGTAGAATACATGCAGCCCTTAAGGTTTACATCTATTACAGCATCTATTTCATCGCGCTTCATTGACATAAGGAGATTATCCTTAGTGATTCCTGCATTATTAACAAGCACATCAACTCTGCCAAAATCCTTTATGATTGAAGCCGCTACATTTTCCATCTCATCCATATCTGCTACATTGGCAAAATAAGCCTTAGCTGTAATGCCGAGGCTAGAGAGTTCCTTTACGGCATTTCTAATTTCCTCGCCATCCTTTGTAGCAATAAGGGCAACATTTGCATGATTTTGTGCAAATTTCTTAGCGATGCATCTGCCTATGCCTCTGCTGCCACCAGTTATAACTGCAACCTTTTCCTTTAACATTACTGCTCCATTCCTGATACGGTAGCATTAAGGCTGCCCATATCACTTACACTAAATATCCTCACACCCTTAAGTGTCTTCTTAACAAAACCTGATAAGGTATTACCGGGGCCGCACTCAATGAAGGTATCAAAGCCTTCAGCATAAAGCTTATTAAGAGTATCCTCCCACTTTACACTATTGCAGATCTGGGTACCTAAAGTATCTATGATGGCTTCTTTATCAGCCGGATATTTATCTGCTGTCTTATTAGCATAAATATCGATGGCAGGAGCCTTCACATTAAAGCTGCCCTCTTCCTTAAGAGCAGCTGTGAAATCCTTTGAAGCCTCTGCCATATATGGAGTATGGAAAGCGCCCGCAACTGCCAGTTCAACAAATCTTACCTTCTTTTCAGTAAGCTTTACCTTAAAACCTTCCATCTTTTCCTTCTCACCTGAAACAACGATCTGTCCAGGACAGTTGAAATTAACAGGATAAACCTCGCATTCCTTGCAAAGTGCAATGAGCTCTTCCTTGTCCATACGAAGAACTGCAAACATCACGCCCTTTACCTTATCTGCATCCCTCTGCATAAGAGTGCCTCTAAGACAAACAAGGCGGAAAGCCTCCTCATAGCTAAGTACCCCGGAAGCGGCAATGGCTGCCACCTCACCAAGTGAAAAACCAGCTACTGCATCAGGCTTAATGCCCTTTGACATAAGCGCCATTGCAGCTGCAAGGTCTGTTAAAAAAAGACAAGGCTGAGTATTAGAGGTAAGCTTTAAGGACTCACTATCTCCCTCAAACATTGTCTTCAACGTACTATTTCTATAATTTTCGGCCTGATCAAAGAAAGCCTTAACAACGCCAAAATTCTCGTAAAAATCCTTCCCCATACCGACGTACTGACTTCCCTGACCTGCAAATAAAAATGCTATCTTACCCATGCTATCTCCTGACTATATATAATTATTTAAAGCTTTTTAAAACTTAAAGTTCTCGATTACCTTCTTGCAATCAGCGCAGATACCCTCAACGATATCCTTACAGGTTTCAATCGTAGTAATCATGCCTGCAATCTGACCGCACATGCATGAACCCTTCTTAACATCACCCTCAACAGCTGCAAGTCTTAAAGCACCTGCACCCATCTTATTAAGCTCTTCCTCACTAGCACCGTTCATTTCAAGCTTTGCGAATTCTCTTGTCATGCTGTTCTTAAGGGCTCTGACCGGGTGACCTAGCTTCTTACCTGTAACTATGGTATCTCTGTCACTTGCCTTTAAAACTCTCTCCTTGTAGTTAGGATGAACCTGGCACTCCTTTGCAGCAAGGAATCTTGTTCCCATCTGAACTGCACATGCACCAAGCATATAAGCTGCTGCCATTCCTCTACCATCTGCAATACCACCTGCAGCAATAACAGGGATGCTAACAGCATCAACTACCTGAGGAACTAAAGCCATAGTTGTTGTCTCGCCGACATGACCGCCAGATTCGCAGCCCTCTGCGATTACAGCACTAGCTCCCATATTTTCAACCATCTTAGCTAAGGTAACGCTTGCAACAACAGGGATAACCTTTACATTTGCTGCCTTTAACTGCTCCATGTAAGGAGCTGGATTACCAGCACCTGTTGTAACAACAGCTACCTTCTCCTCGCATACTACCTCAACTGCCTCTTTTATATAAGGACTCATAAGCATAAGATTTACACCAAATGGCTTATCAGTCAATTCCTTTGCCTTCTTTATCTGCTCTCTGAGCTGCTCACCATTAGAATTCATGGCAGCTATAATTCCAAGACCACCTGCATTAGAAACTGCAGAGGCTAAAGTAGCCTCTGCTATCCATGCCATGCCGCCCTGGAATACCGGGTACTTAATACCAAGTAAATCACAAACAGCATTACTCATTTAATTATTCCCCCTTGTGAGCTTCAACGTACTGTGCAAGCTTCTCAATTGTGTTGATCTCCTGTGATAATTCAATCTTGCAATCAAGCTCTTCTTCAATCTGCATTACAAGCTCCATAATGTCTAATGAATCAAGACCATTCTGTGTAAATGTATTTGTAGCTACGATCTCTGATGGATCCTTATCAAGATATTCTGCAATAACATTTGTGATCTTCTCTGTAACATTTTCCATTTTAGTTCTCCTTCTGCCAAAATTGGCTTTGCAAAATTTTAAAACAGGTGTTATAATAAACTTGGGTGTTACCCCCAGGTCAATGGCTATTTTGTATAAAAATTATGAATTAATTATTAACAATAGGAGTTTTTTATGGAAAGAAATAATGAATATACGCTAACTACAGGGCAGTTTGCAAAGCTTTGCAAGACTACCAGGGACACACTCAGATACTATCAGGAGGTCGGCCTTTTAATACCATATAGCGATCCAAATACCGGCTATCATTACTACAGCATGGGACAGGTATCCTCCTTTTATATCATAAGCATATTTAAGCAGTCAGACTGTTCGATTCAGGAAATAAAGGGGCTTATGAACAACTGCTCAAAGGAAAAGCTAAAGGAGACCACAAATAATAAGCTCATATCCATGAAAAATGAAATGAGATCTATCAGGAATAAAATGGCCTCTCTTCAGACAGCCCTCTGGCTTTTAGAGAGCTTTGATGAGCATAAGAACCTTGAACCCTTTGTAGATGTAATCCCTCACATAAGCATAGCCAAAACGGCCATAGCCAATAAAGAAAACGCCTACCACGCGGTAGACGTTGCAATGGATCTTCTAAAGCATCTGGATTTTTTATCCAATAGCGACAGCATATCAGTGCTCCCAACAGGCTCGACCATATCCTATGAAGATTTTTTAAATCAGAAATACGTCTATAACAACATAATCAGCATTTCCCTAAAAAGAGCAGATAATAAAATCACCTTCCCTCTTCCATCCTACGATATATTAGGGTGCTATCAGGATCATTCAGAATCGATAGAGGTGACCTATGCAAAGCTTAGAAAGTATATTTCAGATAATAAAATAAAGGTGTGCTCAGATCTTCACATCATAAGTCTTATCAACCTTTATGACGCTTCGATGAAGCACACCTACTTTAAATATTTATTCTTTTGTATTGAAAAGAATTAAGCCAAAATTTAAATGCAATTCTCAAATGCATAGAATGCATCGATAATTAATCCACTATTTATTAACGATTTCATCTAGAAGCTTATAGGTTCCATCTTTAATTTTCTCAAGGAGCTCTTCATAAGGCTGAGGCTTTCCGTAATAGTAGCCCTGCATTCTCTTACAGCCGGCCTCCTTTAAGAACTCAACTGCATCCTCACTCTCAACACCCTCTGTAAGAGTTTCCATGTTAAGAGTATTAGCAAGATCAATGATATTTTTAATGATGGATTTTGAATTATTATTACCGGCAAAGCCCTTTAAAAATACCATATCTATCTTAAGAAGATCGAACCTGAAATCCTTAAGAACATTCATGGAAGAATAGCCCGAGCCAAAATCATCAAGCCATACCACATAGCCCCTCTTGTGGAATTCCTCAACTGCTTTATGAAGAATTTCCTCACTTTCAGTAAGGGCACTTTCGGTAATTTCCACATGTACATAATCCTTTGGGATATTGTACTTTTCTATTTTTTCTTCAAGCTCTTCAACAGCATCCATAAGCTCAAAGTCAAGCCTTGAGAAGTTAAGTGAAACCGGAAGAACCGGAAGATTTGCATCCATAGCTTCCCTAAGCCTTCTTAAAACATCTTCATAAATGCACTTATCAAGCTTATGTATCTGACGTGATTCCTCAAGTACCGGAATGAACTGTCCTGGAGAAATCATTCCTCTCTCAGGGTCTATCCATCTAGCTAATGCCTCACAGCCGCATACCTTACCGGAAGATGAATCTATTACCGGCTGATAGAAGGCTTTTATATAGCCCTCTCTTATGGCAGTATCAAGATTATTTAGAACATAATTTCTAGTTTCATATGTCTTCTTACACTTCTCATCAAATTCTGAAATAAAGAAACCTTCCTTGTGCTTTCTTAAATATATGGCATATTGAGCATAATCCATTGCACGCCTTGGACCGTCCTCTTCCTTAACAGGAATATAAGAGCCTGCAGAAACATCTAAGTATTTTTCCTTAGAATGAGCCTTCATAAGGTCCTCTCTGACCTTATCAGCCTTTTCAGGACTTCCCTCCTTGCTAGTCAAAACAATGAATTTATCTGCAGAATGCCTTGCATAAGGCTCTCCCGGGAAGTTTCTTGTTACAATGCCGGCCATTTCCTTAAGCAGCTTATCACCATTATCATAATCATACCTATCGTTATAAGTCTTGAAATTCTTTATGTCAAAGGCAATATATATAGGAGTCTTCCCCTCACTCTTTAATTTTTCAGTATACTCATCCGAAATCTGCTCCATTCCGATTATATTAGGAGCCCCTGTCGTATCATCTCTTAAGGCCGCAAGCTGAAGCTGATAGGCCTTCTGCGCATCAGAGTACCTCTGATAATAGATTGTGATATAGAGCACTGTAAGTGTTATGAAAAAAGTGGTATAATTAATCAAATCACCGGACTCAAGCGAAACCTTGTTTCCTGCTTTATCATAAGCATATCTGTCAATTATGTATATAAATCCATATCCCGCTATAAGTGTGAGAATAAGCGAAATATACGGCCTTACAACGAATATAAAGGTCATGTACATGCTCATTGACAAAAAGCAGATTATCATCTTACCTTTAGAAAAATCTACTAATGAAGTATTTATACCGAAATAAATACCAATACAGAAGTAAATAAATATGATAGGTCTACTGAATCTTTTTAAGACTTTAAGCTTTCCGAGCATATAAAGCGATGAATATATAAGCAGTAATATTGCTGAACCTAGTAATATCCAGTATCCGTAAGTATATTTTAAAAATACTCCAACCGTCGCGCACTTGCCCGTAATAACGTATTTTTTTACATACCTGATAAGCATCCATATTTCCATGCCGATAACCGTGACCGTCAGATATATGGAGCTTCGTACATCTGCCTCCTTAAGTCTATCTTCTATATAAGGAGGATTTTTATAAAAGCCGAAAATGTATATGATCCATTCCCTTAAACTTTTCCTCTTATGTTCCTGTACTCTATTTCCCATTTAATTTACCCCTCAAAATATCAAAATACAACATTTAACTTTATAATATAATTATAATTTATTTCTAATTTATTGTCAATACAACTTGATACTTTATTTAATTTAATTGGAAAACAGAAAACCTGACACCTAACAAAACATCTACAAGGTTAGCAATACTGATAGTAATATACTTCTACATTTTATGCAAAGAAAAAGGCCTGCAAAGCCGCTTTTACAGCTTATCTACCAATTCCTGTAGCATGACTTTATTTTCCTCAAATTTAGGATTATTATAAATTTCAAGAAGTGCATCTTTTTCTTCCTCTGCCCGTGCCCGTGCATTTTCAACACCCACTTTAGCAGCAGCAGAAAAATCCTTTGCGGCAATATAATGCTCATAGGCATGCACAATTTCCCAATATTTGCCGAATACCTTACTTTCATCATCTGGAATCTCATCCAAATATAAATAAGTTCTTACCACTCCAAAACGCCTTTCATAATATGAAGAATCATAGAAAGAAGTATCTTCGGCATATTCCTTTTTCTTAAACTTAGAATTTGTTGACTTTATATAATCCTGCACAAGAGTTACAAAAATGAAAACCAAAAAGACTAAAAAAAACACTCTGAAGGCAAAGCCTACTGGATTAGGAAAACGGTATTTTTTCTTATCATCACTCATTTGCCGCAGCACTCCTTTCAAATATTTTATGAATCAATTCTTTTTGCTCAGAATATGAAGCATCCTCATCCATAAGAACATTTAATTCCTCGTCTGTGAGGGATAGGGTTCCCTTTAAAAATGCCATTATATATTCGTTATATTCATCATACTGCTTTTGATTTTCTTCATGATACCCGCTATAAACACCCACTTCCAAATTATGGATATCAACGCACTTATCAATAACCATCTTAAAATAATCTTCTTCCCACTTAGAGCGATCTTCTCCTAAATAATTTAAACGGTATTCTATAAACTCGTTATAATCATAGGCAAGAAGAGCTGACTGCGCCATATATTCAGGAATCTCTGTATATAAGCCTCCTCCATCTATGGAATCAAGATACTCACGAAGCTTATAATATTCCCCCTCTTCATGCAGACTTATCATTTTAGGGGTAATTATTTTACCATCAGCATCTTTTTTACTGCCTGGTACCATATGCATTTCAAAAATCATTATAAAGGCAATTAAAATTACTACCATAAAAAGAATGAGCCTATTTACAGTCTTACTTACAACATAAGGCACAAATTTCTTCTTAGCAGCCCTCTGCTCCTCTTCTACCTTTTTTATGGTATCGGTTCTTTTAATAAGCCACATACGGCCGAGCAGGTTTTCAGTTTCGCAATAAGGACAGCGAAGCTGCCTTAATTTATAATCTGCACCACAATTCTTACACTTCATTTAATTTTTGCTCCTATCTAATAAATCCTCAGCTAGCTCTGAATAGTCGGTCTTTCTATCAACATACATATCCTTGGCAGCTTTAATTTCATCATCGCTCATAAGCCAGTAGTCCTTAAGGGTATCGATTACCAGCTGCTCCATACTCTCAATGGCCTCACCTTCACCGTAAATAAAACCCTTATCTCTATAATCATCGGCCATGCATAGAGCGTAAATGGCAGTTCTTATATCTTCAGCTAAAACTTCGTTAGAAACATACTCAATATTTTCCTTATCATGCTTTAGGGCATCTACATTATTAAAGGTATAAATACCCATGGATGCTGTATTTGAATACTTCCCAGCTGACGCACCGTAGTTTTCAGAATCATCCAAGTATTCATCCTTAAGTCTTCTATAATCACCGCTTTGATAGATTTCTTCATAATAAGCAAGCTTTTCCTGTTTCTTATCAAACCCTGCATTTGATACTTTTTCATTAACAATTTTTCTGACAACGACAAAGGCAGCTATCATAAATGCAAAGAAAACAATGGCCGCAAAAACTCGCTTTGTCGTTTGTCCAAGCAGCTTTTTAGGCATTTTCTTTATTTCTTCCTTGCCGGCATTTTCAATATCCTTAATTTCCTTTGCTTCTCTAGCCTGGGCCATGTCAAGATCTTCATAACCACAGTATTTACATACCATTTCATTTTCCGCCATTATTGCACCGCAATTCGGGCAGTGGCGCTCTTTTATTACTTCGCTCATACTATCTTTTCTCCTGTTTATTTGATAAACTTAACGGCTATTAATTTTAACACATATAGTCAATACAATAAAGTCCTTTTTTTATAAAATCCCAATTTATTTTATATAGAAATGCTTTTTTTTGACCCAAAATATCAATATTTTTCTAAAAATGAAACTTTAGATTCCTTAGAGGCTAATGCTTATTCTAAAATTTAATAATCAGATAAAAAAGAAGCCTCACAAACAGCGTATTCACGCAGTTTGCGAAGCTTTTATTCTTAATATACAATTTTACTTAAATACTCTTAAAAGCATTATCTAAATCCTCTAAAATATCATTGATATTTTCTGTTCCTATGGAAAGTCTGATTGTATTCTGATTAATGCCTGCATCTAAAAGTTCTTCCTCTGAGAGCTGAGAATGAGTTGTAGATGCCGGATGAATAACAAGGCTCTTAACATCTGCAACGTTTGCAAGAAGAGAAAAAATCTTAAGATTATCAATGAACTTCCAAGCCTCTTCCTTACCTCCCTTAATGTTAAAGGTGAAAATAGAAGCACCGCCATTAGGGAAATACCTATTATAAAGCTCATGGTCCGGATGGTCTTCAAGTGATGGGTGATTTACCTTTTCAACCAATGGATGGTTCTTTAAAAATTCAACGACCTTCTTAGTATTTTCAACATGTCTATCAAGTCTTAATGAAAGTGTTTCAACGCCCTGAAGAAGTAAGAACGCATTAAATGGAGAAATAGTTGAGCCGGTATCTCTTAAAAGAATTGCACGTATGTAAGTAACAAAGGCAGCTGGTCCTAATACATCATAGAAGGAAATTCCATGATAGCTTGGATTTGGCTCTGCGATATTCTTATACTTTCCGCTTTCCTTAAAGTTGAACTTACCGCCCTCAACAATGATTCCGCCAAGAGTTGTTCCGTGTCCTCCGATGAACTTTGTAGCTGAATGAACTACAATATCTGCGCCGTGTTCAAGTGGTCTGATTAAATAAGGAGTTCCGAAGGTATTATCAACAACTACAGGAAGTCCCTTCTTATGAGCAAGCTCTGCTATTGCATCAATATCAGGAATATCACTATTAGGATTTCCTAAGGTCTCAACGTAGATTGCTCTTGTATTATCTTTAATTGCATCCTCTACCTCTTTTAAATTATGAATATCTACAAATGTAGTTTCAATACCGTACTGCTTAAGAGTATGTCCTAAGAGATTGAAGCTTCCGCCGTATATGGTCTTTTGTGCAACAATATGTCCGCCGTTTGCTGCAAGTGCCTCAATTGTATAAGTGATGGCTGCTGCACCTGAAGCAACTGCAAGTGCTGCTGTTCCGCCCTCAAGAGCTGCAATTCTCTTTTCTAAAACATCCTGAGTTGAATTTGTAAGTCTTCCATAAATATTTCCTGCATCTGCAAGACCAAAGCGATCTGCTGCATGCTTGCTGTTATGAAATACATAAGATGTTGTCTGATAAATTGGAACTGCCCTTGAATCTGTTGCCGGGTCTGCCTGTTCCTGTCCTACATGAAGCTGTAATGTTTCAAATCTGTAATTGCTCATAATTTTATCCTCCTCGTTCAAATTTAAAATACTTACTGGTCTTTAGTTACTAGTTTGTTGTTAATGTGTTGTTAGTTTGTTTTTTGGATGTCATTATAATAGCACCATTACAGTCATTTGAAAAGTCGTTTAAAATTATCCCTAGTGATAACTTTTGTTTATATCCCCCTAAATGGCATCTGATTTACAAAAACACTTAAACGGGATGTCAAATTTAATTATAAGCTAAAGAAGCCAAAAACTTCTTCAATCTATCTGTTTTAGGTCTCTCAAAAAATTCCTCCGGAGGAGCTTCTTCAACTATTCTGCCTCCATCCATAAATACCATTCGATCTGCAACTGCTCTTGCAAAGGACATTTCATGAGTTACAATTATCATTGTCCTGCCCTCCTTTGCTAAATTAATAACAACCTCTAGCACCTCTCTTACCATTTCAGGATCAAGTGCTGCAGTTATCTCATCTAAAAGAAGTACCTCTGGATGCATCATCAGTGCCCTTACAATTGCAACTCTTTGCTTTTGACCACCTGATAATTGACGCGGATAACTATTCTTCTTCGAAGCTAGACCTACCCTGCTCAAAAGCTCGATAGCTTCTTTTTCTGCTTCTTTTTTAGCCACCTTCTTAACCTTTATAGGAGCAAGCGTCATATTCTGAAGAACGCTCTTATGAGGAAAAAGGTCATAGCTTTGAAAAACCATGCCAATTTTCTCCCTTACTTCATTTAGTTTTCCTTTGCATGGATTTATCACCTTACCATCCAGGCTGACCTCTCCCTCCTGGATTTTTTCAAAAGCATTAATGCATCTAAGAAAAGTACTTTTACCGCAGCCAGAGGGGCCAACAATTACTACGACCTCGCCTTTATTAATCGTTAAATCAATATCCTTTAAAATCACAAGGTCATCATAGCTTTTTGTCAATTTACTTATTTTTAAAATCTCACTCATCTTAACTTTCCCATTTCTTTTCCAGATATTTTGATAGCAGACTCACCGGCCAGCAAACAACAAAATAAAGCACAAAAATAGTTGCAAAGACACCAAAAGCTGCATTAGGTGAGCTTTTCCTATTAGCTTCAATAATCTGCTGCCCTACCTTTAAAACTTCAACAATTCCTATCATCATGATAAGGCTTGTGGTCTTTATCATTCTAGTAATCAGATTAATTGATAAAGGGAGCATCCTTCTAATTATCTGCGGTATAATAACAAAAACATAAGTCTGAAACACAGTAAAGCCCAGGGCGTAGCTACTTTCATATTGCGCCGTGGGGATTGCTTTAAGAGCTCCTCTAACTAAATCTGACATTTCAGCAGTACCCCATAGAGAAAAAACTATAACTGCTGCTGTTTCTGCTGACAAATTAATTCCTAATGCTTTCGTTGCTCCAAAATAGCATAAAAATAATAGTACCATTTGAGGCATTATGCGTATAAATTCAAGATATAGCCTGCATATAAAATTAATTATCCTATTATTTAAAGTCATAACAGTTCCAAGCACTACACCTAAAATAATACTTATAAATACCGAGATAAAGCTTATCTTAAGGGCTATGTAAAGCCCCATAAATAATCTTAATAGATTATTACCTTTAACTAATACTTCAAATCCCATATTTACACTCCAAACATCTTAAAACGTATTCTTTTCTCGATAACATTTCCCAAAATCGAAATCGGTATAAGCATTACCGCATAAAAAAACACCAAAAGGAACAAAGCCTCAGCTGTATTATAATGAAGGCCTATCAGATCTTTTGCCGTAAACATCAGATCCATCAAGCTAATAGCTGAAAAAACACTTGTTTCCTTTAGCAAAAATATGATATTTGCAATAATCGCTGGAACACTTAATGCAAATGCCTCTGGCAGAATCACATAAAAGAACATCTGCGCTCTGCTAAGGCCTAGTGCAAGAGCTCCCTCTGACTGGGAAAAAGGCACCGCCTCAAGACCGCTTCTAAAGCTCTCTGCCATGTAGCTTCCTCCAAGAAGACCAATTCCAAGGCACCCACATACCTCAGCCGAAATAGTTATTCCGACCTTCGGTAATCCAAAGTAAATAAAGAAAAGCTGAACTAATAGCGGAGTATTTCTAAAGAGTTCAACATATATGCCAAATATCCCAGATAAAAAAGGAATTTTAAAATGCACAGCAAAAGCCGTAATAATACCGATAATAAAAGAAATGCCAATTCCTATAAATCCTATTCTTACAGTAAGCCAAAAGGCCTCTACGAATCTTGGAAAATATGACACTATAACCTCAAAATTCATTTCTAATTTCCTTTTCTTTTTCTATGATCCAGATTAGTAGCTATTTTCGTGCCAAGCATCTGTATTATTTGAAAAATGACTATAAGGAGAGCCACTGTAACTAGCATGATATCAGTCTGCCATCTGTAGTAACCATATCTTACAGCTATATCTCCTAGACCCCCACCGCCTACAGTTCCTGACATTGCAGAATATCCAAGTAAAATACCAGTAGTAATGGTAAAGCCTGTAATAAGTGATGTTCTAGCTTCAACTAAAAGCACCTTAAAAATAATCTGCAGGTTACTTGCTCCCATTGCCCTTGCTGCTTCTATCACACCTGAGTCCACCTCATTTAAAGCAGCCTCGACAACTCTAGCAATATATGGCGCAGAGCATATAACAAGAGGCACTATTGTCGCCGTAGAGCCATAGCTCTTTCCAACCACTGCTCTTGTAAAAGGAATCAATAAAATAAGCAATATTAAAAAAGGAATGCTCCTAATAATATTACAGAGAAAATCACCCACTCTATAAATAAGCGCATTTGGTCTTAACCCGTTTTTTCCAGTCACACATAACAAGATTCCAAGCGGAAGACCAATGATATACCCGATTATCACAGACCCAAAGGTCATATAAAGGGTATCTTTAATTCCATCAAGCAGCATTTTTATTATTTGTTCATTCATATCTTTACTCCTCCGTAACACTAAGACCTGCATTTTTTAGGTATTCGATTATTTCCCCCCTTGCCTTTTCATCCTCAGGAAGACCTAGCAGCATCTCACCTACAGCCTTGTCATTAATATTTTTGGTATCGGCCTTTAGGATATTGATAGGCTTTCCGAGCTTTAGAATTACATTTGCAAGAACCGGTTCATAAGCAGAATTTTCCTTAAAAACAATACGGATCGTATTTGAGGCCTTTAATTGCTTTACAGGCACAAATCCATTCCCCTTACCTGCTAAAAGTTCCTTTGCAGCATCTGATTTAGGAGCTTCAAAAATCCTTTCAACTTCCCCTTGCTCTACAACCTTTCCATCATCAATGATGGCAACCTTATCACAGATTTCTGTAACCACAGACATCTGGTGAGTAATAATTACGATTGTAATATTAAGCTGCTTATTAATTTCTTTTAAAAGCTTTAAAATGGCTGAGGTTGTCTGAGGATCAAGGGCACTGGTTGCCTCATCGCAAAGCAGAATGCTAGGATTAGTTGCAAGAGCTCTTGCAATGGCAACTCTCTGCTTTTGACCACCTGAAAGCTGAGAAGGATATGCGGCTTCCTTATCCTCTAGCTTTACAAGCTTTAATAAATCTAAAGCTTTTTTTCTTGCATCCCTTCTTTTTACGCCAGCAAGCTCCATCGGAAAGCAAACATTTCCAAGAACATTTCTCTGCTCAAGTAAATTAAAGCCTTGAAAAATCATGCCTATCTTACTGCGCATTTTTCTTAATTCCCTATCTCCTAACTCAGAAAGCGCTACCCCGTAAACAGACACATCTCCTTCAGTAGGCCTTTCAAGATAATTTATAGTCCTTACAAGAGTACTTTTTCCTGCCCCGGACATTCCGATAATACCAAAGATCTCTCCCTTTTCTATAGATAAATTCACATCATCTAAGGCAACGACCGTTTTTCCGTTTATTTGAAATTTTTTTGTAAGTTTTGTAATCTCTATGATACCCATATTCTCTCCAAGCAAATTAGGAGAGTCAAAAGACTCCCCTATTTTTTTTATTCTTCAAAAATACTACAGCTCCATCATTTTTTTATTCTTCAAAAAATACTACAGCTCCATCATATGTGTTTTCTATGAACTCTTTGATTTTATCTGATTTTAGAACTGTAACTAAGGCCTTTATTTTATCTGAATTCTCATTTCCCTCATAAACACCGATGATATTAACATAGGTCTTTGCTGCGAGGGAATCATTTGCCTCATAGGCTATGGAATCTCTTCCAACAGAATAACCTGCCTCTAATGCATAATTACCATTTAATACAACATAGTCTACTTCATTTACAACTCTTGCAACCTGAGCTGCTTCTAATTCAACAAATTCAACATTATAAGGATTTTCAGAAATATCATTAACTGTAGCTGTAAGACCTGCGCCATCCTTCAAGGTGATTATTCCATTATCCTGTAAAAGAAGTAACGCTCTTGCTTCGTTAGTAGTATCATTTGGAAGTGCTATACTATCACCTTCTTCAATTTTCTCTAAAGAATCCTTTGTTCCTGGATAAATACCAAATGGCTCGTAGTGAATTCCTCCAGCATTAACGATATGAGTTCCCTGTTCTTCATTAAAGCTATTTAAATAAGGAATGTGCTCCATGTAATTAGCATCGAACTCTCCTGATTCAACCACAAAATTAGGCTGTACATAGTCTTCAAATTCTACGATTTCAAGAGTATAATCATAATCCTTAAGTATTTTTGCTGCCTCAGCAAGAATTTCAGCATGAGGAACCGGAGAAGCTGCTATTTTAATTACTGCACCATTTCCTGCTGGAATATCAAACGCTTCAGAAGAAGTATCCTCACCTGCACTTGCATTTTCACCTGCATTTGCATTTTCACTTGCACTTGCATTTTCACTTGCATTTACCTTTCCTCCCTCAACGACCAAGGTATCTTTATAATCTTCACCATAAGTATCAAGTAATGTTGCATCGTAAGCAGCATGGAAGAAATTTTCCTCTCCTAAGGCTTCTATTTCATTATTAAGCCAGTCAAGAAGTGATGTATTTCCCTTTGTTACAGCAGGTGCAATTGTATCCTGACTACCAAGAGAAGGAATACCAACTACATAGCCAGCGTTTTCTTTTGCATAAGCTATGACCTCAGTATTATCATTAGCCCAAGCCACTCCTGTTCCATTTTCAAATGATGTCTTAGCCGAAGCATAAGTATCAAACTTCTGAAGCTTTACATCCGGATAATTCTTTTCAAAATATGTTTCTGCAGTTGTTCCAGATATTACAATTACCTGATCATCTAAGCTGATTTCACTCACATCCTTTATCACATTATCTTCATGTGAAACCACACCTAATGCAACATTCATGTATGGAAGAGCAAAATCGACCTTTTCTGCTCTTTCAGGGGTAACTGTAAAGTTAGCTAATATAATATCTACCTTTCCTGTTTCGAGATATTCAACTCTATTAGCTGCCTCGGTAGAAACATAATTAATTTTTACTCCTAAATCCCCTCCGATTCTTTCTGCAAAATAAACATCATATCCCTGATAAGTACCATTTTCATCTACATAGCCAAAAGGATTCTTATCGGAAAATACACCAATATTTATGGTTCCGCTATCCTTTATTTCCTCTAAAGTCCTAAATATCTTTTTTTCTGCCTGATTCGCTCCTGCTGAACCTTCTTGAGTTTCATTCTCCCCTGCACTCTTACCGCAGCCTGTCAAAGCTGTAGATAACAATCCTAATGTTAAAACTCCTGTTACTATTCTCTTAAAAGCATTTTTCATAAATTTTTCTCCTTTCAAAAATCTCTTTTTTATTTCATCAAAGCCTTAAGGTTATTTTTGATGTGCATTATACTATCATCTTTTTTCTAATTTGAAAAATCGTTTGTATTTATTATCAATGATAACTTTTACTTATAGCGGCCCACATGCACCAACTTAAAAAGCATAATAAAAAGCCCACAAAAGCACGTTTTTGTGCTTTTGTGGGCTTATATCATAAAAATTTATTCCTTATACTTCAATAATTCAGCTACATAATCCTGACCATATTTAGATAAGGTTCCTCCCTTTCTAACTATGTAGCCTATGGTCAAAGGATCTTCTTCTTTTAATTTTATTGACACAAGGCCTTTAAGAATAACCTCATCTCCTGAAAGCATTCCAGAACCTATCGAATACCCATGAAGTCTTGCAATAAGTTCCATGGTAGTTGCTCTATCATCAGACTTAATATGCTTTTTAAAATCATAATCAGCCATAGCTTCTTCTGTAAGATAAAAATTACTCTCATCACTTTGATCGAAGGTAATGCAAGGATAATCCGAAAGTTCCTCTATAGATATGTCCTTTCTTCCTGCTAATTCATGATCCTTCCAGACATATATATAGGTCTGCCTTTGCATAAGAGGAGTAAATTCTAAACCATATTCCTTTACAAGCTTCTTAATTACACCTTCATTAGCACCCGAAAATGAAATAATACCAACTTCACTCTTAAGGCTCCTTACATTCTCTAATACATTTCTTGTTTTAGTCTCATGAATTGAAAAAACATATTTTTCTGGATCAATTCTCTTTATGACCTCTGTAAAAGCATTTATGGAAAAGTTGTAATGCTGAGTAGAAACTGAAAATCTTTCCTTATCGCTATCTTTTGATAAATATCTATCCTCTAATATTTCATACTGTCCTAGTACCTTTTTTGCATAAGTTAGAAATTCTCTGCCTGCATCAGTAAGAGAAATACCCTTATTATTTCTTTCGAATATCTGTATTCCCAGTTCTTCCTCTAATTCCTTAATACTAGATGATAGGGCCGGCTGTGAAATAAACAACTTCGTAGATGCTTCTCTAATCGAAGAAGAAGTAGCTATTTCTAAAACATATTTAAGCTGTGAAATATTCATAATAAAAACCACCATTCTTTCCTATTTTGTCTAATTTTACACTCACTATAGTATAAACAGGTAACAGTTATTTTCTATTATCAGTGATAAATTCTATTTATACAAACTCTAATAGGCTGCTTCATGATCAACTCTTGAAAATATTATTCCTCCAAAACAATATTATTTTTCTCAGTAAACATTATGTCACGAAATCACCATTTTTACAAGTACAAGTAATGATAAGCGCTAATAAAAATTAATAAACTGCTGCACTCTGCAAGAAGCGGTACACCTACAGCAAATGAAAGACAAAATACCAGCTTTACTTTAAGAGCTCTAAAACCTTCTCTACTGCCCTCTCATAGCGCTCTTCATAGTCGCCTTTAATAATGACCATTTCCTTGCCATGAGCTTTTATTAATTCCTTTATCTGCTCGCTGTAGGTAATACGATCATCCCTGATGACAGTGCTCCTGTCACCGTCTTGAACAAAAGGAACATCAGGTTCTAAAAAGAGAATCAAATCGTAAGAATTAACAGCATCTATGGCATCTGATAAGGCCTTATTCTTTTCTATTTCAGGATCGTTTAAAAAGTTCATGAAGAACTGGGTGACAAGGGTATCGGTATCTTCAAATAAGACTTTATTACTGTAAGGCAGCGCCTTCATTTCATTGAGCTTATGCTGCAGAAGAATTTCAGTAAAATCCTCTGAGAGCATCATGGTATCAGTGCCGCTTCTTGATGATATTTCCCTGCCTGCTTCTTCTATGTAATTAGTAGCGAACCTATTTGCAAGGTTTATGGTAAGAGTCGACTTTCCAGTACTTTCACCGCCCATAAGAAGAACCTTCTTTACATAGTAAGGCTTTACAACGCTAGGAAGATGATCCCAATGAGCATATGGATTTTTTCGAATTTCAGTAGAACTGATACCATTTCTTTTAAAAACATAGAATTCACTTTCCGGATAACACTTATTCCAAAAACTATTCTCATCATAATCACTGCCACAGAAAACAACATCAATAGGCTTTCCTATCTGCTCCTTTACGCTTTTTGAATCTGCATCCCAGTATTCTTCACCGTAAGACTCTTTTGAAGCTGCATCATCTGAAATCATAATTATCTTGACATTTCCTATGTGCTTGGTAAGCTGGTATAGCCAGCGGTATCTAACCCTATAATCAATTTCACCGCGGTTTTTACCAACACTTAAAACAATGTAAAGCTCTTTGCACATATTCGCTGCTCTAATTATGCAATCCACATGGCCTAAATGCAGCGGATTGAAGGAACCACCATACATACCAACATTATACCTCATTTTTCTTTGCCTCCTTATACCAACGTACAAACATTATTATAGCATTAATTAAGTAAACTGACCACATCGCAAGAGTAGCAATGTTCTCGCCGCCCTTTGAAAAATTAACTGCCCACATTATGACTGTAACAACATCCACTACAATCCAGAGCACCCACTGCTCCATCAATCTCTTGATAGAAAGAATCTGAGCTACAACAGATATTACTGTGCTCATACTATCTATATAAGGCATTGTGCCATTTAAACGCTTTAATATAAGTCCATATATAAATATGCCTGCTGCAGTGAGAGCATAAACCAAAATACTCTTTTTAGCACTTAGCCTTTCTTTAACTACCTCGCCGCTTTCGCTATTCATGTGCTTTTTCCATACAATGAAACCAACAAAATTCATTGGCAGGTAATATAACAGATTTAACATAACTTCGCCGTAATACTTAGCCCCTATAGCAACTATCGCATATAAAACTGAATTGAATACGCCGAAGATAAATGAAGATCTTTTACCTTTACCTGTAAATATAACGCACCATACACCGGTAAGCGCTGCAGTTAAGCTTACCATATTATCCTTCCAGTAAATAGAAAGACCAAGAATTACAGCTGTCGCTATTAACAGCCATGCTACATCAAATACTTTCCAGCCACTAGCCTCTTCCTTCAAAAACCTTTTAACCTTATTCATAATTCCGCCTCCTTTTAAGTATTGAATTAATACTTATCTTTTTCATAATTCTATTATACACAAAATAAGTATTATTGCAATACCTAATTTTAAAATTTTTTAAAAAATTTTTTCAGGGCAAAAAAAGGGTGCAGCCCAAAAGCTGTACACCCTTATCACTATCTAATCAACCGCTTTTTCTAGCCGCCAAAACGACTATTCCTGATAAAAAGGTAAAACCTACAAATATAATGTTATTTCTTAATAAACTATCATAATTTACAATCTTCCCCGTCTGAGGATCTATTGCTATCTTTACTTTATCGCCATAATACTTCTCACTGTCATTTCTATATTTTGAAAAAGGAATATCATTTCTGAACGCTAATTCATTTGAATGCTTTTCTCCTCCTTCATCAACATAATCCCCATATACAGCCCCATCTGGTAGACCAATAAATGTAATCGTTAATGTTGTTTTATACCAGCCTCCCACTCTCATATCCTCTACAAAGCAAAAAAGCGTACATATCAATGATACTACAAAAACCACGCCAAAAAATCCTGAAATAAAACTTCTCATATAATCCCTCTCACATTCGTATTTTTGATATAAATATCATATGACTTTATTTCATTAATTTTTTAATATATTTTTCAATCCGCCCTTTATACTTCCACTCATTACCTTTGTATATAATTTTCACCAATCCTTTATAATTATTATATCTATAATTATTGGTAAATTCAAGTAAAAAATAATAGGGCTGTAAAAAAAACGTCTGTCCACTTTCGTGTACAGACGCCCTAACATGTTTTCATTGCAAATGGTTCTTAGCATCAATAAACACCATTAACCTGACGTTCTTCAATATATCCTTTATTCGTTAAATATCTAATAATATCTGTTGCAAATACACGTTTTACATCAGTTGCAGTGGTGTTGTTAACCTCATAGGCCGTCACAGTTCTGCTCTTACTTGCTATCAAGAAACTGTTCATTTGCCTGTCATTGTTTTTTATGTTTTCCGGGGCTTTCGCCCCGGATTTTAGTCTGTCACCTGTAGCATTTCATGATCTGCCACATATCTTATTACATGTTCATCTATCAGTTT
>OMXJ01000032.1 GCA_900315015.1 uncultured Eubacteriales bacterium
AAAGAAAGCAGAAGAAGCAAAGAAGGCCGAGGAAGCAAAGAAAGCAGAAGAAGCAAAGAAGGCCGAGGAAGCAAAGAAAGCAGAAGAAGCAAAGAAGGCTGAAGATAAAAAGACTGCACAGGCAGGAAAGGCAGCTGCAGGAGCAGTTGTTGCGGGAGCAGCAGCCACTGCGGCTACGGCAGCGCAGGCAGGAAAGACAGCACCAGCACAGGCAGGAACACCAGCAGCACCTGGCACAGTAAAGCCAGTGGCAGGAGCAGCACCAGCACAGGCAGGAGCACCAGCAGCACCTGGCGCAGTAAAGCCAGTAGCAGGAGCAGCACCAGCACAGGCAGGAGCACCAGCAGCACCTGGCACAGTAAAGCCGGTAGCAGGAGCACCAGCAGCACCTGGCACAGTAAAGCCGGTAGCAGGAGCACCAGCAGCACAGGCAGGAAAGCCAGTAGCAGGAACAGCACCAGCACAGGTTACTCCAGGAGCACCTGGCGCAGTAAAGCCATCAGTTCAGATGATGACACCAGGCGGAGCAGTAAATCCTGCAGGCCAGGTAATGACACCAGGCGGAGCAATTCCAGTGGCACCAAAGAAGCTTACTCCAGCTGAAGAACTTGCAGCAAAGAGAAAGGCATTTGAAGAAGCAAATAAGAAGAGAATAGAAGAAGCAAGAAGATTAATGGCAGCTCAGAATGGAATGGGCGGATTTACAGCAGGTGGATCTGTATCAGGCGGCGCCGTTACTCCAAATGCTAATAATGGTGCAGCAGCTGCACCTCAGAATGAAGCGGCAAGAAGAATTGAAGCTGCAAGAAGAGCTGAGGAAGCAAGAAGAGCAGAAGCTGCAAGAAGACTTGAAGAGGCTAGAAAGGCAGCTGCCCTTAAGAGAGAGCAGCAGGCTAAGAGAATCAATCCTCTTGAAGAAGCAAGAAAGACAGAAGAAGCAAAGATAGCTGAAGAAGCACGCAAGATGGAAGAGGCTAAGAAGGCTGTATTTGCAAAACTTCTTGAAAATAATCCAGCAAAGAAGGCTGCACTTGAAAAGAAGGCAGCTGACGCAAAGGCAGCAGAGGAAGCAAAGAAGGCTGCTGAAGCAAAGAAGGCCGAGGAAGCAGCTGCAGCAAAGAATGCTGAAGAAGAGAAGAGAAGACAGGAAGCAATCAGAGTTGCGGCAGAGCAGGCTGCAAAGGCAGCGCTCGAGGCTAGAAGACGCGAAGAAGAAATTCAGAGAGAAGCAGCTAAGAGAGCAGCAGAAATGCAGAAACAGGCTGAAGAAGCCAGAAGACGTGAAGAAGAAATCCAGAGAGAAGCTGAGCGCAGAATTGAGCAGTTCAAGCAGCAGCAGCTTCAGGCTGAGCAGGAGAGAAAGGTAAATGAGCTTGTTGAAAAGCGTTTAGCTCAGTTCCAGGCAGGCAGTGGCAATGGAGGAATTACAGAAGCTCAGCGTAATCAGATACTCCAGGAAGGTATAAAGCTCGGACAGAACTCTGTTCAGTCAGATGCAATTGCTAGACAGCTTCAGGAAACACTTAAGAATATAAAGATAAATCCTGTAAATGTTACTTATCAGATGAACATGCCAGCACCAGGACAGCCGGCAGATCCAAATGCACAGGCAGGACAGCCAGGACAGGCAGCACCAGGACAGGCAGGACAGCCAGGACAGGCAGCACCGGGACAGCCGGGTCAGGCACCATACGCACCATATGGCTTTGGAATGCAGACACCATATGGAATGCAGACACCATACGGAATGCAGACACCATACGGAATGAATGGTTATGGTCAGGGAGCACCAGGTGATATGAACGCACAGAACCTCCAGCTTCTTCAGCAGGGTATGGCTCTTGAGCGTGAAAATAGCATGAAGGCAGAGCTTAAGCGCAGACAGGAACAGGAAGAACGCGAGAAGCAGCATCAGCGTGAGAAGATTGAGCTTGAAAAGCGTCTCGAGCAGGAAAGAATCAGACATGCAAGAGAAGAAGAAAAGCTTGCTCTTAGTAGTGGAGGAAACTCTTTCGAAACAAAGCCACAGGAATCTCAGATCGTACGTGAAGAGGAGCCTGTAGATGAGAAGAAGGCATATCTTGAGCAGCTTCGTAAGCGCCGTCTTGAAAGAATGAAGAAGAAGGGCGGAAATGCTAATTCAGAGGATGCTAAGAAGATAGATGAAGAGCTTAAGAAAATCAACGAAAAGGAAAGCAAGGCAGAGAAGGCAAAGAGTGCCAATAAGAATATTGAACATGTAGATAGTGAAAAGAGCATCAAGGTATTTGGTGATGTCAAGATCACCAAGTCTCCTCAGTTCATTGCTCCATTTAAGGATCTTTACTGGGCAGCAGATCCAGAAATCCAGAAGCTTGAAAAGAATGCATTAAAGAAGGTAAATAATCCAAATCTCAGTATTATGCTTATCAATGAGAGTATCTTCTACTATTCAGGATCAAGTAATAATACAGCATCTCTTGAAATAACAGCAGATGATGAAAAGTATACTCTTTCATTCGGAGATCACTACATGATTGATGAAAAGGATGTTCTTTATTCAACAGACTGTGATATCTTAAGATCAATCTGTTATAAGATATTCGGTGATGCAGAATCTGTTTATCAGTTCCTCAAGAAGCAGGAATCTGAAAAGTTCATGACTCTTGGTGAAACCTATGAATCAAGCGAAGCAACAGTAACATATTCAGCTAATACCGATGGAAAGAGAACCTTCCTTATTAGACCAAAGGAAGAGAAGAAGCAGTAAACATGAAATATTATTAGGCGGGCTGCAGCAAGCTGCAGCCGGACCTAAAAAGCATGGAGGAATAGCATGATAACTATATCTGTATGCATGATTGTAAAGAATGAGGCAGCTCTTCTTGAGCGTTGTCTTTCATGTGTAAAGCCCTTTGCTGATGAAATTATAATAGTAGATACGGGTTCGACAGATGAAACAAAGCAGATAGCAGCAAAGTTTACTAACAGAATATATGATTATAAGTGGATCAATAACTTTGCAGATGCTAGAAATACATCATTCTCATATGCAACCTGCGACTATATCTATATGGCGGATGCAGATGAGGTAATTAAGCCTGAAGAAATTCAGAAAATAATAAGACTTAAGTATGTACTGGATCCATCAATAGACATCGTACAGATGTATTATGATAATCAGCTTCAGTTCAATACTACCTATAATTATGATTGCGAACTTCGTCCAAAGCTTTTTAAACGTGTGTTAAAGTTCGTGTTCCATGATCCTGTACATGAGGTAGTGTCTCTTAGCCCGGTAATCTGGGACAGTGACATCAAAATCACCCACAAGCCTACAGGTAATCATTCAACACGTGATTTCATTACCTTTGAAAAGGCAATCAAGCAGTATGGAAAGCTATCACCGCGTCTTAATTCAATGTATGCGCGTGAGCTGTTCATATCGGGAAGTGATGATGACTTCAAAATAGCGCTTAAGTATTTTGACGATAATTACGAGAATCAGACTGATATGACTGTAATAAGGCAGTTCCAGTGCGTAATAGCAAAGGCAGCCTTTATAGTAAATGATACAGAGCTTTTCTTTAAGGCTGTGCTCAAGAATCTTGCAACAGGTAAGGGTTCATCAGAGGTATGCTTTATGCTCGGAGAGCATTATGAGAAGTTAAATGACTTCAAGGAGGCTGCAATGTGGTATTACAATTCAGCCTTTGAGTGTAAGCCAGAGCTCAATATCAAATATCAGGGAGAATTCCCTTATAAGAAGCTTATCCGCTTAAATGAAATCTTAGGAAATCAGTCCGAGGTGCAAAAGTACAAGGGACTCCTTGCGCAGGCACAGGCTCAGACACCTACCAAGAATTCAGATAGTTAATAAGAATTCAAAGGTTTAAAAAATTTCAAATAGTTAGACAAGTGTTCAGAAAGAAACGGAAAATCTGCAAAGAATTCTGTCAAATTCTAAACGAGAAAAATAAAACTTGCATTAAATGAAATGCTATGTTAAAATTTAAAGTTAGTCACGAATATGTGAGTCCTTTTTAGGGAGGGCTCACATATGCTTTTATAAAAAAATATATTAAATAGAAGAAATTGTATATTATAGAAAAAAGCCAGATAAATGCAGTAAATTGCAGAAAGGTTCGGATAAAAAATGCAAAAGGCGTATCTGGTATCAGTGTAAAAGCTGAAATTAAATGGGGCTCACAACCATAATCTAGATAGCTAGATCGGATCGGAATATAGGGAAAAGCGATTTGAAAGTGAGGAAAATTTGATGAACGTTAAGTATGTGTTTGTTACAGGTGGTGTTGTTTCAGGACTTGGAAAAGGAATTACGGCTGCAGCCCTTGGAAGATTATTAAAGGCGCGTGGCTATCATGTTACAATGCAGAAGTTCGATCCGTATCTCAATGTAGATCCGGGAACAATGAATCCAATACAGCATGGTGAGGTTTTTGTTACAGATGATGGCACAGAAACAGATCTTGACCTTGGTCATTACGAAAGATTTATCGACGAGAGCCTGACAAAGAATTCGAATGTTACCTCGGGAAAAGTATACTGGTCGGTACTTAATAAAGAGCGCCATGGTGATTTTGGAGGACATACTGTACAGGTAATTCCACATATAACTAATGAAATCAAGGATAGATTTTATAAACCGGAAAATCCGGAGGATCCGGATGGTGACGGAAAAGAGCACATTGCCATAATAGAAGTAGGAGGAACTGTTGGAGACATTGAATCTCAGCCTTTTCTTGAGTCAATCAGACAGTTCCAGCATGAGGCAGGAATGAATAATGTAATCATAATCCACGTTACTCTTATTCCATACCTTCGCATGTCAGGAGAAATGAAGACAAAGCCTACTCAGCAGAGTGTAAAAGAATTGCAGGGAATCGGTATCCAGCCAGATATAATAGTTGCACGTACCGAATATCCGCTTGAGCCAGGAATAAAGGAAAAGATTTCTCTTTTCTGTAATATTCCAGTATCTCATGTACTTCAGAACATAGATGCTCCAACTTTATACGAGATTCCTCTTATTATGGAGAGAGAGCACCTTGCAGATGTAGTATGTGAATCCTTAAATATTGAATGTCCAAAGCCAGATCTCTCAGACTGGGAAGATATGGTAAGAAGCCTCAAGAATCCAGAGCGTAAGGTGAAAATAGCCTTAGTAGGAAAGTATACAGCTCTTCACGATGCTTATATAAGTGTGGTTGAGGCTCTAAAGCATGGCGGAATTGCAAACCGTGCAGATGTAGAAATCAAATGGGTTCCATCAGAGACAGTAACAGCAGAGTCTGTGGATGATTTATTAGGAGATGTTTCAGGAATCATAGTGCCAGGAGGCTTTGGTGACAGAGGAATCGAGGGCATGATCACTGCAGTTCAATACGCAAGAGAGCATAAGCTTCCATATCTTGGAATATGCCTTGGAATGCAGATGGCCATTGTAGAATTTGCACGCCATGTATTAGGCTATGCTGATGCTCATACTGCAGAAATAAATCCAGATACAACTCATCCGGTAATTCATATCATGCCAGACCAGAACGGTGTTACAGATCTTGGAGGAACCTTGAGACTTGGCGCTTATCCTTGTGAAATACAAAAGGGAAGCAAGGCCTATGAAATATATGGTTCCGAGAGAATATCAGAGCGTCACCGTCATAGATATGAAGTAAATAATGATTATAGAGAGGCACTCATTTCGGGCGGAATGATTCTTTCAGGATTATCTCCGGATGGTCATATCGTTGAAATGTGTGAAATTAAAGATCATCCTTGGTTCGTTGCGACTCAGGCACATCCTGAGTTTAAGTCAAGACCTAATAAGCCACATCCACTTTTTGCAGGTTTTATCAAGGCGGCCTGCAGCTATTGTTCGACGGTAGCGGGAAAACAGCCTGAGAAAAATGAATAAAAAAGAGAAAGAAAGGAAGAATGGATGGACGATAACGAGAAAAAGGACAATAAGAATGGAGGATCGAAATCCTTCGGTGGAATGATACTATGCCTGGTATTAGCTCTTGTTGTAGTAATGTTATTTTCCTATATACAAACTAAGATCAAGGAAAGAACAATGATCGAAATTAATTATAATGAGTTCATTGGTCAGCTTGAAAAACAGGAAAAAGGCGAAAATATAATTTCAAAAATAGAGGTTTCTATCACAGATCATAGGATACTTATTACTCCGGCAGAGGGTACAACAGCTGCCCTGGCGCATCAGACGTATTATACCGGATATTTTCCGGATGACAAGCTGCAGGAGCGCTGCCAGAAGTCGGGAATTATGTATAAGGCGACCTACGCAACCAAGGAAATATCAATACTTGAAATCTTCCTTACATACATACTTCCACTTATAATGGTATACATTGCCTTTTACTTCGTCTTAAAGATGATGAATAAGGGCGGTGGAATGTTCGGTAGTGTTGGAAAATCAAATGCCAAGGTGTACATGGAAAAGAAGACCGGTGTTACCTTTGCAGATGTAGCAGGTGAAGAGGAAGCAAAGGAATCTGTAGCAGAGCTTGTAGATTTCCTTCATAATCCATCTAAGTATACAAGAATCGGTGCTAAACTTCCAAAGGGTGCCCTCTTAGTAGGACCACCTGGAACAGGTAAGACTCTTCTTGCCAAGGCAGTAGCAGGTGAAGCAGGAGTTCCATTCTTCTCACTTTCAGGTTCAGATTTTGTAGAAATGTTTGTAGGTGTAGGTGCATCAAGAGTACGTGATCTTTTCAGACAGGCTCAGGCAGCAGCACCATGTATCATATTTATAGACGAAATAGATGCAATCGGTAAGTCACGTGACGCAAAGTACGGCGGCGGAAATGATGAGCGTGAACAGACGCTCAATCAGCTCCTTGCTGAAATGGATGGTTTTGATTCTTCAAAGGGTGTAGTTATTCTTGCAGCAACTAACCGTCCGGAAATTCTCGATAAGGCTCTTCTTCGTCCGGGAAGATTTGATAGAAGAATTATCGTTGAAAAGCCAGACCTTAAGGGAAGAGTAGCAATACTTAAGGTTCATGCAAAGAATGTATTCCTTCATGACTCAGTAAATCTTGAAGAGGTAGCTCTTGCGACCTCAGGAGCCGTAGGTTCAGATCTTGCAAATATCATAAATGAAGCAGCCATCAGAGCAGTAAAGATGAACCGTACGGTAGTTATCCAGGAAGACCTTATGGAATCAGTAGAGGTAGTATTTGCTGGTAAGGAAAAGAAGGATAGTATCTTAAGTCCAAAGGAAAAGAAAATAGTTTCATATCATGAGGTTGGCCATGCACTTATTACAGCTCTCATGAAGCATACAGATCCGGTTCAGAAGATTACCATAGTTCCAAGAACCATGGGGTCACTCGGCTATGTACTTCAGGTGCCTGAAGAGGAAAAGAATCTTCAAAGCAAGGAAGAGCTTATAGTAGAGCTTGTAACCTTCTGCGGCGGACGTGCAGCTGAAGAAGTAGTATTTGGTTCAATTTCAACCGGAGCAGCAAATGATATCGAGAAGGCGACAAATATTGCCCGCCAGATGATAACCAGATTCGGTATGTCAGATGAATTTGGCTTTGCCTGCCTTGAGACAGTACAGGATCAGTATCTTGATCAGAGACTTGTTCTTAACTGTGCAGACTCAACAGCTGCAAAGGTAGATGCAGCTGTAATAGAAATACTGAAGCAGTGCTATAAGAAGGCATGTGAAATGATCAGGGAAAATAGAGATGTTCTTGACAAGATAGCTGAATATCTTTACGAGCATGAAACCATTACAGGAAAAGAGTTCATGAAGATATTCTGTGAGCTTAAGAACATTCCGCTTCCAAAGCCAAAGAATCAAGATACAAGCGTGTCAGAAATTGCAGAGGAAAATAAGCAGACAGCAGAAGCACTCGGAAATCTTGATAATGTTACAGGAAATTAAATACCTTTAAAAACAAGTATTTTTAATACGCTGGAATTGGAACTATTCCGGCGTATTTTCAGCTAAAAAAGGAGATGATGTTATGGCTTTTAATATTGGGGAGGAAGTAAAGAAGCTTCCGGGATGTCCAGGCGTTTATATAATGCATGATAAGACAGATGCCATAATATATGTAGGAAAAGCGGTAAATTTAAAAAACAGGGTCAGCTCGTATTTCAGAGCGGGCACCCCTCATACTCAGAAAATAAATAGAATGATCGCAAATGTCGACCACTTTGAATATATAGTAGTAGATAGTGAAACTGAGGCCTTAGTCCTAGAATGTAATCTGATAAAGGAGCATAAGCCTCGTTACAATACCATGCTAAAGGATGATAAAAGCTATCCTTATATAAAGGTAACCGTAAATGAAGACTTTCCGAGAGTTTTCTTTGCAAGAAAGAGCAATATAAAGGATAAATCATCAAAAGCAGATAAAGCAAGATATTTCGGGCCTTATACCTGTTCTGAGGCAGTTCATGATACGATAGAATTATTAAAAAAGCTCTATCCCTTCAGGACCTGTAGGATGTCGATATCGGCAGATGGATCTAATGTAACAACGACAAGAGGCGGAAGTGCAGTAAGGGCTTGCCTGTATTATCATTTAGGACAGTGCGGAGCACCGTGTATAAATGCCATCTCAAAGGAGGATTATGCAAAGAACATCAATAAAATCCTCTATTTCCTTGATGGACATGCAGATGAGGTGGAAAAAGAGCTTGAAGAAAAAATGTATCATGCTTCAGAAGAATTAGCCTTTGAAAAAGCGGCAATGTACCGTGATAAATTAAAGGATGTAAAGAGGCTGATGCAGTCTCAGAAAATCAATAATGAAGACTCGACGGATAGGGATGTAATAGCTGCAGCAGTTAAAAATGATGATGCTGTAATGCAGGTATTTTATATAAGACATGGAAAGATATTAGGAAGAGATCATTTCTACATAAAGGGCGTTACAGATGAAACAAAATCTGATATCTATGTAAATTTCATAAATCAGTATTATTCCGGAACTCCTTATGTACCAAAGGAAATCCTAGTAGCAGATGAAATAGAAGAAAAAGAGAGAACTTCAGCAGAAAATATGCTATCCAAAATAAGAGGAAATAAGGTGACCATCAGGATGCCAAAGAGAGGCGACAAGGAAGGTCTTACCGAGATAGCAAGAAAGAATGCTGAAATGGTAATTAATAAGGATGCCGACAGGATAAAGCTTGAAAATGCAAGGACAGAAGGAGCAGTGAAGGAACTCTGCGACCTGCTTGACATACCTGTAATAAAGAGGATAGAATCCTTTGATATATCAAATACCAGCGGCTTTGAATCGGTAGGCTCAATGGTGGTATATGAAAATGGAAAGCCAAAGAAGAATGATTATAGAAAATTTAAAATAAAATCAGTAGAGGGTCCTAATGACTATGCAAGCATGAATGAAGTGCTCACAAGGCGTTTCATGCACGAGGAGGGGGATTCCTTTAATTCCTCCTACCCGGACCTGATACTTATGGACGGCGGAAGAGGACAGGTAAATATAGCCGAAGAGGTACTTCAAAAGCTGAATATCAAAGATGTAAGAGTGGCAGGAATGGTAAAGGATGACAGGCACCGCACAAGGGGCATTTATTTTAATAATGTAGAGCTTCCAATAGATACTCATTCAGAATGCTTCAAGCTAGTTACCAGAATCCAGGATGAGACGCACCGTTTTGCAATAACCTATCATAAGCTGTTAAGAAGCAAAGCCTCTCTTCGCTCGGTATTAGATGACATACCAGGAATAGGAGAGGCGAGAAAGCTTGCTCTTATAAAAACCATGCAGTCAATAGAAAAGATAAAAAATGCATCGGTAGAAGAGCTTATGCAGGTTCCGAGAATGAATAAAAAGGCAGCAGAGAGTGTATACCTGTTCTTTAGGAAGAAAGAAGATAAAAAAGAATAGGTGTAAAACTATTTACAAAGGAGAAAAAAATGGCATTTGCACATTTACACTTACATACAGAATATAGTCTCTTAGACGGAATGAGCAAAATTCCTATTTTAGTAAAGAGAATAAAAGAGCTGGGCATGGATAGCGTGGCAATAACTGACCATGGCGTAATGTATGGAGTGATAGATTTTTATAAGGCCTGCAAGGCTGAAGGAATTCACCCTGTATTAGGGTGCGAGGTCTATGTAGCTCCAGGTTCGCGCTTTGACAAAAGTCCAGATACAGAGAGAAGATATTATCATCTTCTCCTACTTGCAGAAAATAATAAAGGCTATCAGAATCTCATGAAAATCGTATCAAGGGGATTTTCAGAGGGCTTTTATTATAAGCCTAGAATAGACTGGGAAATACTTGAAGAATATCATGAAGGAATAATTGCGACCTCGGCCTGCCTAGCAGGAGAGATTCCGTCAGCCATATTAAGCGGGGATTATGAAAAGGCAAAAGAAGTAGCAGAAAAATTCATAAGGGTATTCGGAAAGGATAATTTCTTCCTTGAAATGCAAGATCATGGAATAGCAGAGCAAAAGACAGTAAATCAGGCGTTAATGCGCCTTCATGAAGAGCTTGGAATAGAGCTTATAGCGACAAATGACTGTCATTATATCTATGAAGAGGATGCCATAGCGCATGATGTACTGCTCTGCATTCAGACCAAAAAGACGATGAATGACGAAGACCGAATGCATTACCATGATGGACAGTTCTACGTAAAAAGTGAAGAGGAAATGAAAAGGGTATTCCCATATTGCCTGGAAGCCCTGGAAAATACCGAAAAAATAGCAAAGCGCTGTAATGTAGAAATAGAATTCGGTCATTATAAGCTGCCAAAATTTGATGTTCCTGATGGAATGACAAGCTGGGAATATTTAAGAAAGCTCAGCTATGACGGCTTTAAATATTACTACGGGGAAGGAACAGAAGAACTAAAGGCAAGGCTTGAATATGAGCTTAATACCATTCATAGCATGGGCTTTGTAGATTACTTCCTTATAGTAGCAGATTATGTTAACTATGCAAAGGCTCATGGAATAGCAGTAGGACCAGGAAGAGGCTCGGCAGCGGGCTCCATGGTCGCTTATTGCATGCATATAACGGATATAGATCCTATACGCTTTAATCTCCTCTTTGAGAGATTCTTAAATCCAGAGAGAGTAACAATGCCTGATATAGATATAGATTTCTGTTACGTAAGAAGACCTGAAGTAATAGAATATGTGCAGGAAAAATATGGCAAAGATAAGGTGGCTCAGATCACCACCTTTGGAACCATGCTCGCAAAGGGCGTAATAAGAGATGTCGGAAGAGCTCTTGGAATGCCATATGGCAGAGTGGATCAGGTAGCAAAGCTGGTGCCAAATGAACCAAAAATTACTCTAGACCTTGCACTAAAGACCTCGCCTGATTTTAAAAAGCTCTATGATGAGGATCAAGAGATAAAAAAGCTGATTGATATGTCCAAAAAGCTAGAGGGCTTATCAAGACATGCTTCAACTCATGCAGCAGGCGTAGTAATAAGTAATGCGCCGGTGGAAGATTATGTTCCGCTTGCCTTATCAAGCGATAATATGATCACCACTCAGTTCACCATGACCACCATAGAGGAGCTTGGCCTATTAAAGATGGATTTCCTAGGTCTTAGAACTCTTACCGTAATACAAGATACCGTGAACTTTGTAAATGAAAGAGAAGATACTAAAGATAAAAAGAACGTAAAGGGCTTTGAATCAGGAAAGCTTAAAATTGCAGAGGTAGATATGTCTGAAAAGGGCATCTATGACATGATAGGTGCAGGTCAGACAGTAGGAATATTCCAGCTTGAAAGTGCCGGAATGACAGGCTTCATGAAGGAACTAAAGCCTACCAACATAGATGATATCATAGCCGGAATCTCTCTTTACCGCCCGGGCCCAATGGATTTCATACCGGATTACATAAAAGGAAAGCATGATGAATCTTCGGTAGTTTATGCCTGTCCAGAGCTTGAGCATATATTAAAGAATACCTATGGCTGCATTGTATATCAGGAGCAGGTAATGCAGATAGTAAGAGATCTTGCAGGTTATAGTTATGGAAGATCTGATTTAGTGCGCCGTGCTATGTCAAAGAAAAAACTGAAGGTAATGGAGCAGGAGCGCAAGAACTTTGTATATGGTAATGAGGATGAAATAAAAGAATATGAAGAAGAGCTTGCAGCTGCAAGGGCAGCAGGAGACGCAGAAAAGATAAAGGAATTAGAAGGAAAGAAAATAGAAGTAATTACGGGCTGCGTTAAAAATGGAATAGATCCGAAGGTGGCAAATCATATATTTGACAGCATGATAAGCTTTGCATCATATGCCTTCAATAAGGCTCATGCAGCAGGCTATGCGGTAGTAGCCCTTGAAACGGCATATTTAAAATATCATTATCCGGTAGAATTCATGGCATCTCTTCTGACATCCATGGAGGGCGTTACTACCAAGATAATGGAATATATATATGCAGCAAGAAAAATGGGCATAGAAATCCTTCCACCAGATGTAAATTCGAGCAATTATTATTTCACGCCAAAAGACGGAAAAATAATGTATGGACTATCTGCAATAAAGGGACTTGGAAAGCCGGTATGTGATGAAATATCAGAGGAAAGAGAAAGAGGCGGAGAATTTAAAAGCCTTACCGACTTCGTATCAAGAATATCAAGCAAAAATGTGAATAAAAGGACAATAGAGACCCTCATAAAGGCGGGAGCCTTTGATAAAATAGAGCCTAATCGTAATGCCTTATTCATAGCATATCCAAAGATACTAGATAAAGCCGATGCAAATGATGACCACGGCTTCACAGGTCAGGTATCACTATTTGATCTTATGAGTGCAGAGGATAAGGAAAGAAATCTAGAGGACAATCTTCCGGATGTACCAGACTGGTCGAAGCAGGAGAGACTAGGCTATGAAAAAGAGGTACTTGGAGTATATATAAGTGGACATCCGCTTGAAGAATATGATGAGCTGATAAAGAGGAATGTCAGCAATAAAGCAATCGACTTTGCACTTCCGGAAGAAGGCGAAGAGCCTGTACTTAAGGAAGGTCAAAAGGTGGTAATAGGCGGAATAATAAATAGCGTGAACCGAAAAACCACCAAGTCAAATCAGCAGATGGCCTTTGTAACCCTAGAAGATCTCTATGGAGAAGTAGAGGTAATAGTATTCCCAAGAGACTATGAAAAGTATAGGGAAATTCTTGTAGAGGGCAATAAAATATTATTTGCAGGCAGAGTCTCAGAGGATGAAGAAAGAGACTCAAAGCTTATCTGCAGCGGAGCAGTGCTCTTTGAAGAAGTAGGAATGCAGATATGGCTCCAGTTTGAAGAAAAATCTGATTATGAGGAAAAGAGGGCAGAGCTTGAAAAAATACTTAGTGAAAAAGGCTCAGAGGGAAATTCAAGCATATTTATATATGTAAGAAAAGAAAAGCAGATAAAGAAGCTATCTGAGCAAATAAAGGTGGAGATTACTTCAGAACTCCTTGATGCGCTAAAAAATCTCTTAGGAGAGGGAAATGTAAAGCTATCAAGTGAGAAGGTGAACTGGAGATTTTAAAAAAAATCCCGTTTTTCAAGATTGGTATGCAGCCCACTTAAACGTTTAACCGTCGGAAAATTCTGAAAATTACCATAGAAAATGTATAATAGTCAGTGAATGCTCAAAGAAAATTGGTGAAAAATTACTATAAAATAAAAATTTGATTTTTATTTTGTTAAAAAATAGCCTAAAGCAAGAAAATAAAAAAAATTGCTTGAAAAATGAACTAAAACGTATTATCATAAGTGGGATATAGCATTATGTTTAATGATGTTTATTGGAGGAAAGAGAACAATGGAAAACGCAGTAAAGAAAATCGGTGTGTTGACAAGTGGTGGAGATGCACCTGGAATGAACGCAGCCATCCGTGCAGTAGTTCGTACAGCACTTCAGCGTGGCATTGAAGTAGTAGGTATCAATAGGGGATACGCAGGACTTCTTGAAGAAGACATGAGAGAAATGGATGGACATAGTGTTTCTGATATTATTTCAAAGGGTGGCACACTTCTTTACACAAGCCGCTGCCCAGAATTCACTACACCAGCAGGTCGTATCAAGGGTGTTGAGAGCTGTAAGAAGCACGGCATCGAAGGCCTTGTAGTAATCGGCGGAGATGGATCTTTCATCGGAGCTAGAGAGCTTGCAAATAGAGGAATCAATTCAGTTGGTGTTCCAGGAACAATCGATCTTGATATCGCATGCACAGACTATACAATCGGATTTGATACAGCTGTAAATACAGCTATGGATGCAATAGATAAGGTACGTGATACCTCAACATCACACGAGAGATGCTCAATCATCGAAGTAATGGGACGTAGAGCAGGATATATTGCACTTTGGTGCGGTATCTCAAACGGCGCAGAGGAAATTCTCACTGTTGAGACATACGATCATGATGAATCAGGCATCATCAATAGAATTCTTGAAAAGAAGAAGGCTGGAAAGAAGCACTATATCATCATCAATGCAGAGGGTGTTGGCGATTCAGCAAATATGGCAAAGCGTATCGAAGAAGCTACAGGCATCGAGACAAGAGCTACAATCATCGGACATATTCAGCGTGGTGGTTCACCAACAGCTAGAGACCGTGTTATGGCTTCACTCATGGGTGCAAAGGCAGTAGACCTTCTTGCAGAAGGAAAGTCAAAGAGAGTTGTAGGCTTCAGAGATGGAAAGCTTGTAGATTATGAGGTAAATGAGGCACTTGCAATGAAAAAGACTCTTGATCCATATATGTGGGATGTTTCACAGCGTCTTTCAAGACTTTAATTTTTAACGTAAAAATACAAAAAGCATTCTTGTGGGAATGTACCTTCAAAAGGTATTTCAAATCCCGTAAGAATGCTTTTTTTACTTGTAAAAATCGCCTTAATAATGTATAATGAGAACGTCGGAAATTTTTATTAAACCGGAGGGAATTATGGATATCAGTAAGATAATAGCAGAAGAATTAAGTATTAAGCCAGAGCAGGTAGAAGCTACCGTAAAGCTCATTGATGAAGGAAATACCATTCCTTTCATAGCTCGTTATAGAAAGGAAGCAACCGGAGCGCTTAATGACGAGGTTCTTAGAAAGCTTGATGAAAGACTTACATATTTAAGGGGATTAAGTGAAAGACAGGAAGCTGTAATCAAGAGCATCGAAGAGCAGGGGAAGCTTACAGATGAATTAAAGGAAAAAATTCTTGCAGCAAGGACAATGGTAGAAGTAGAAGACCTCTACATGCCATACAAGCAGAAGCGCCGTACAAGAGCAATGGTAGCAATAGAAAAAGGCTTAGAGCCTCTTGCAGATGCAATCTATTCTCAGAGCCTTGAGGTAGCAGTATTAGAAGAAGCAGCAAAGTACATAGATGCAGAAAAGAAGGTAGAAACTGCTCAGGATGCAGTAGACGGAGCAAAGGACATTATTGCAGAAAAGATTTCAGATAATGCAGAATTCAGAGGACATATACGTGACCTTACCTTCAATGAAGGTTTAGTTGCATCCTCACGTTCAAATGCAAAAATCACCGAGAAGGACATAGCTGCAAAAGAAGAAGAGCAGAAAAAGGTCTATGAAATGTACTATGAATTTACAGAGCCTGTAAAGAGCATAGTAGGCTATAGAGTGCTTGCAATAAACCGCGGTGAAAATGAAAAGATCCTTACCGTAAAAATAGAGGCTCCAGTAGATGAGATCATCAGCTATCTTGAAAAGAGCATCATAAAGAAAAAGGATGAGAATACTGATATAATCATCAGCGAAGCAGTAAAGGATGGCTATGACAGATTAATAGCTCCATCAATCGAAAGAGATATCAGAAGCGAGCTTACAGAAAAGGCAGAGGATGGAGCAATAGGCGTATTCGGAAAGAACTTAGCGCAGCTTCTTATGCAGCCACCTATCGAAGGACAGGTAGTATTAGGCTGGGATCCAGGTATCAGAACCGGATGTAAGATAGCAGTAGTAGATGCAACAGGAAAGGTACTCGATACCACTGTAGTATATGCAACAACAAACAAGCCGGAAATGGTAAATAAGTCAAAGGAAATCATAAAGAAGCTTATCTTAAAGGATAAGGTTACCCTTATCTCTCTTGGAAATGGAACAGCATCAAGAGAATCAGAAAAGGTAATCGTAGAAATAATCAAGGAATTAGGCCTTCCAGTTAAGTATATCATAGTAAATGAAGCAGGCGCTTCAGTATATTCAGCAAGTAAGGCAGCAACAGAGGAATTCCCTAACTTTGACGTAGGTCAGCGTTCAGCAACCTCAATGGCAAGAAGACTTCAGGATCCTCTTGCAGAATTAGTAAAGATAGAGCCTCAGTCCATGGGCGTAGGTCAGTATCAGCATGATATGGATAAAAAGAAGCTTTCAGAAGCCTTAGCAGGAGTAGTAGAAGACTGTGTAAATAAGGTAGGTGTAAATCTTAATACAGCCTCAGCATCACTTCTTGAATATGTATCAGGTATATCAAAGGCAGTAGCCAAGAATATTGTTACCTATAGAGAAGAAAATGGAAAGTTTACCAATAGAAAGCAGCTCCTTAAGGTACCAAAGCTCGGACCAAAGGCATTTGAGCAGTGCGCAGGCTTCCTTCGCATAAATGATGGAGATGAAGTCCTTGATGCAACTGGTGTTCATCCGGAAACCTATGATGCAGCAAAGAGCCTTCTTTCAAAGCTCGGTCTTACAGAAGAGGATGTAAAGAAGCTCATGGAAGAGCAGAGACAGCTTCGTAAGGAAGGAAAGGCAGAGCCTTCAAATGCATCAAAGGCAGCAGAAAAGCCGGAAGAGAATAGAAAAGACAATAAAAAGGATAATAGAAGAGACAATAGAAAAGATAATAGAAAGCCTGCTCCAAATACAGAGATGGCAAAGCTCATCCAGCTAGCCATGGGTGATTCAGGAAATAAGGGAAAGAATCAAAGAGGCGATAAATATTCTGCTGCAAATAATGCCGGAAGAAATGGAGCAGCCACTGGAAATTCTGCATCAGGAAATTTAGCAGTAAATAATTCAGCAGCAGCCATTGCAATTTCAGGAAAGATAAAAGATAGAAAGAAAATGGCAGAGGAGCTTGGAATCGGAGAGCTTACCCTTAATGACATCATCGGCGAGCTTGAAAAGCCATGCCGCGATCCTCGTGATGAAATGCCAAAGCCTATCTTAAAATCAGATGTCCTTGAAATCGAAGACCTTAAAGAGGGCATGGTACTTAAGGGAACCGTTAGAAACATCATGGACTTTGGAGCCTTTATCGATATCGGAGTTCATCAGGACGGCCTTGTACACATCTCACAGATGAAGAAGAATGGATTTGTAAAGCATCCGCTTGATGTAGTAAGTGTAGGAGACATAGTAGACATAAAGGTAATGTCAGTAGATGTTAAGAGAAAGAGAATCCAGCTTTCTATGATCATATAATTAACTGCACATCTGAAGATCGGATTAACTGCACATCTAAAAATCGGATTAACTGCACATCTGAAGACCCGATTAACTGAACGTCTGAAGATCAGATTATCTTACAGCTCGAAAAGTAATTGAATAACGTAAATGAAAAACAGTCTGAACTATAATAATTCAGGCTGTTTTTTGAAATAATTACTCATTTATTATTGATATAAAGGATTGATTTGTTTTAAGCTGTATGTTATAATAGTGGCTAATACAGTAGCACGTTTTATATGAATATCATTGTTAGTTGATATTTTATTTATAGTTTTAATATTGGGTTGTGTTTGTGCATAAAAAGTAATATTATAACAGTATTTTTACAACATTTAAGTAGCTGGTAGCACAATGCAGATGTGTTGTACAAGTGTATCTTTTGGGAGAAAATAGATTACGGAGAATAATATGGCTAGAAAAAAAATAGCTTTCCTTACGGCTGTGCCTGAGCAGATTTTTCAGCGCAGATTGATGAAGGGAATATTTAGACAATGCAATAAGTATGGGTATGACGTTGTGGTTGTATCTCAGTTCGCTATGCCCTGCATCATTTATAATGAAGAGCTAGAAGGCGAAATGAGCATTTTCAAAATGATGAATTTTGAAAAATTTGATGGAATTATCATAGATACTCTGACAATTACACTTGCTAGGGCAGTTAAAGTTAAGGATGTAATCCTTAATAAGCTAAAGAATGTATCTGCGCCTGTCGTATGCATAAGTAAACCGCTTGGTGACTATCCTGCGGTAAATGTCGATACAGGAAATGCGATTGAGGAGATAACTGAGCACCTTATTACCAAGCATGGTTGCAAAGAAATTTACATGGTAACAGGAAGAGAAGAAGACTCCATAGCAATAGAAAGAGCAGACGGCTTTAAGCGAGCAATGAATAAGCATGGACTTAACTGTGAAGATTCCATAACCTATGCAGAATTCTGGTATAATGGCGCAGATGGCCTTGCAAATGATATAAAAGAAGGAAAAGTGAAAAAGCCTGATGCAGTAGTATGTGCCTGCGATCATATAGCCATAGGACTTGTAAAAAAGCTTCAGAGCTATGGATATAGGGTACCAGAGGATATAAAGGTAACAGGTTATGATGGATTATCAGAAGGAGCAGTATTCAGACCTAGCATTACCAGTTATATACCCGAAGATGAGTATTTAGGAGCATTAGCAGTAAGGGAAATACACAATAAAATAAGTGAAAAAAAGGATGAAGAGCTTCTGAAAAAGGAAAGCGGATTTATAGCTAGCAGTAGCTGTGGATGCCCTGTAAATCATGAATATGTGTTTAAGAAATTTGATGATTTATTGACGGATCGAAGCATAATAGATGCGGTAAATCACCCGGTAGACCTAATGACATTTAATGGAGCATATGTGCTCGAGAGTCTTACAGGAACAGAAAGCCCGGAAGAGTGCATAGAATTTCTGACGCATTACACATACCTATTTGAACCATATGAAGAGTTCAGACTGTGCCTTAGAAAGGACTGGCTTAAGGTTGATCCGGATGAAGACAGGCTTCCTAAGGAAGTAATGACTGTACTTTGTTCGATATCAGAAAAAAGGCCTTTAGAAGAAAGAAATGAAAAAGCCTTCAATGGACTTTATGAGGAAGATGCCTATGATATAGAAGAAATACATCCGCATCTTTTTGAAGAAAGAGAAAAGCCGGCAGTCTTTTTCCTTTTCCCTGTTCACTACCTTCAGACGGTTCTAGGCTACGGAATATTAGAGTGCGACATAACAAAGGAACCAAGGCCTGATATTGTTGTTAATAGCTGGTTCAGATCTCTTAATACAGCTCTGAATGTCACAAGAATGCAATATAGACTAAGAAGCTTTTCAGAATTTGATGTAATGACAGGACTATTAAACAGAAGAGGAATGGAGAACCGCCTCAAAAAGGCTTTAGATAAGAGCACAGAAGAGGATGATTTCTTTGCGGCCTCCATAGACATGGACAGATTAAAATACATAAATGATAATTATGGCCATTCAGAAGGAGATCGCTGCATAAGAGATATAGCGACCTGCCTGAGTAGCATAGCACTCAAAAATGAGCTATGTGTCAGGACAGGAGGAGATGAATTCATGCTCATAGGCGTCGGCGTTTATGATAAGGAAACTGTTAGAACCCGCATAGATGCCCTTAGAAATGAAATATATAAGGCAAGCCTGCATTACGGTAAAGAACACAGATTCTCAGCAAGTATAGGCTATTCAATGTCGAAGGTCAAGAACTGTGATGTAGCCAAGGTGATAAATGAAGCCGATGAAGAAATGTACAAAGAAAAGAGCATTCATCATAAGCTAGATAAAAATTTGTATAATAATGAATAAGTAAATATTTAAATTTTAGGATCAAAAAACCGCTGCGGGCATTACACCTGCAGCGGTATATTTATTTACATCTTTATAGAGCCTAATAATCCTGTTCCATAAGTCTATTCTTTTAGCTCATTAATATTACTGAGCATCCGTAAGAGATGAATCCATAATCAATATCATCTCAAGGAAGCTTCTGAAATTTATTTCCTTCTTTTCCTTTATTGAGCTTATGCTTCCCTGCCAGGTAGCATGCTTTCTGAAAAGAATCTTTACAGAGAAAGTATTAAGCTCGCCCTTTTCCTTAACTATTCTTGGCTTGCCAAGCAATAAATGACGCTCGCAGAAGAGCTGGAGATTCTGCTTCTGAGCATCCTCTGACATATATCTGAGTTCGATAGAATTCTGTGGATATTCAAAACGGTCAAGCATGGCTGTGATTGTTGTAGCAAGATCAACTAGTCCGTTGAAACGGATTGCTTCTTCATAGTAACTGCTACATATTCTTCCGCGCATGGCTTTCCTATCATAGGAATCAACACAGATAGTGAGTGAACACATTTCGTTTAAGCTTCTAGAATCAGTCATAATAAAAAGTATCCTTTCTTTTAGAATCTGCAACTTATATAAAACTAAAATAGCTTATTAAAAGTGATATAAATTTACAAATTCAATTATTGTTAAGTTATATTTTATAGCAAAAACATTGAAAATTCAACCTATATTTATAAATTTGATTGACTTTTTGTCACAAGAAAAGTATAATGTAAATATAAACTTGGAAACAACGGGTATTTTTAACAATTTGAAAAGTGAGGTATGAGATGGAAAATGCTATGGAAATAACCACGTTCGGTGGCTTTCAGATAAAATATGGTAATAGAGTAGTCACCGAACAGGAGAACAGATCAAAGAAGCTTTGGACATTTGTAGAGTACTTGATCGCTCATCGTAATGATGAAATCACTCATGATGATCTAATTGATGTATTATGGCATGATTCAGGAGCAAGTGTAGATCCTGACAACGCCCTTAAGACAATTCTTCATCGTTCAAGAGGTGTGCTTTCACAGCTTGGCTACAGTGATAGTAAGATAATCATCCATCATAAGGATGTATATTCATGGAATAATTTTGTAAGAGCAGATATCGATTTTGAAAAGTTTGCAGAAATCTGTACAAAGCTTGAGACAGCATCACTTGAAAGTGAAGATAAATTAAAGCTCTGTGAAAAGGCTTTTGCAATTTATAGAGGAGATTTCCTTTCAAATAATGCTAATGAGGATTGGGTAAAGCCAATACTCTCATATTATCATTCAATGTATGTTAATATGGTTCATACCTATATCCAGCTTCTTCTTAATGCAGAACAGTACAAGAAGATAATAGAGGTATGTGATAAAGCAGGAAAGATCGATGAGTATGATGAGGATATCAATTATTATCTTGTACGCAGTCTCTACCTTACAGGTCAGCAGGAAAGAGCTCTTCATGAATATGAAAGAGTAATTCATGTATATTATGATCAGTTCGGAATAGATCCATCAAAGAAGTTCACAGCCCTTTATCAGGATATCGTTAAGGAAAAGCGTTCTCCAGTAAATGACCTCTCAGTAATCAAGAAGTCACTTACAGAGCAGAATGCAAGAAAGAAGGCATATTACTGCGACTTCTCAATATTCCAGAACCTTTACCGTATCGAGGCTCGTTCAGCAGCACGTACAGGACAGTCTGTATACCTTTGCCTCATAACAATGTACAAGGTACATAAGGATGATGACAATAAGTACATGACCGGCGCAATGGAGCATATGAATGATTCAATCGGAAGTCTTCTTCGTGCAGGCGACGTATATTCAAGATATTCAGTAAATCAGTACATCATCATGCTCCAGGCAGCATCATATGAGAACTGTGTATCAATTGCAGAACGTATCATAAATGGTTTCGAAAATAACAAGCCATATTATGAAGTAAATGTACAATACGACTTAAGCGAGCTTGAGCCAGCACAGTTTGATGCAGCAGCTGAAGAAAAGCCAGAGTCTGATGAAGACAAAGAGTAATTAAAACAGGAAACTGAATTCATGAATGCAGATTACTTAGATGAATTTATAATAAATAGCGGAATGCATAGGATATCAAAAGAAGAGATGAAATCAGCAGATGATACCTATGCATTTGCTGAGCGTCTTGCAAAGAAAACAGCAAAGGGAAGTATATATTGCCTTATAGGTGATTTAGGAACTGGAAAGACTCTATTTGCAAAAGGCTTTGCAAAGGGGCTCGGTGTAGAAAAAATAGTCAATAGTCCTACCTTTACAATAGTTCAGGAATATAAGGGAAGTGAAATGATGCTTTATCATTTTGATGTGTATAGAATCAATGATCCTGATGAACTATATGAAATAGGCTTTGATGAGTATCTTTTTGGAGAAGGGGTGTGCCTCATAGAATGGGCGGATCTAATAGAAGAGACCATTCCGGAAAATGCAGAATGGATATATATAAAAAAAGATCTCGAAAAAGGTACGGAGTATAGAAGCATTGAAATTTATAAAAAATAATAGTATAATGGAGATAGTTCGATGCTAAATGTACTAAATAATAGAATATGATAATTAAATTAAGGCATGCATCAGAAATGGTGCATGCATTAATTGTGTATTAGGATAAATGGACTAACTGTTAAGTAACTTTTAGTTAGGAGGAAATATGACTATATTAGCGATGGAATCCTCAAGCCTTGTTGCAGCAACAGCAGTAAGCAGAGATGGAGTAATAGTGGCTGAGTATTCTACAAATTTCAAGAAGACTCATTCCCAGACACTGCTTCCTATGATTGATGAAATGCTTAAAATGACAGGAATAAAGACCTCGGAAATAGATTATGTAGCAGCCACTAATGGACCGGGCTCCTTTACCGGACTTAGAATAGCAGCAGCAACCGCAAAGGGACTTTGCCTTGCACTCGGTAAGGATGTAATAGGCCTTCCGACACTTGATGCCTTTGCCTGCAACTATTATGGCTCACAGGGACTTATAGTTCCTATAATGGATGCAAGAAGAGGACAGGTCTATTCTGGAATCTACAGCTTTGAAAATGTGAAGGATGAAGATATGGTAAATCCTACAGAAGGAAATACCTTTTCACTCGTAAAGGGAGCGCCATATTACTTAGAAGAACTCATAGAAAAGATAGCAGAAAAAATAAATGAAGTAGGGGTAAAGAAAATTACCCTTTTAGGTGATGCAAATCTTGAAAAGATAGCAGAAGAAATAACGGAAAAGGTGAAGGCTTCGGGTGCAGTAGTTACTGTAGCACCAGTGCACCTTCGTTTTCAAAAGGCGAGCTCGCTTTGCTTTTTAGCAGAAAAATATGCAGCAGCAGGAGCCATAACAAAGGCGGATGACTTTGCGCCTGTATATATGAGAGCCTCTTATGCAGAAAAAGACAACTACAAGGTAGTAGTACCGGCAAAGAAGGCATAAAAAAGCACGTGGGGCGAAAGATAAGGCTATGAAATGAAGCACGTGGGGCGGAAGATAAGGCCGTGAAATGAAGCACGTGGGGCGAAAGATAAGGCTATGAAATGAAGCACATAAGGAAAAAGAAAAAATAAGAAGGCTCGGATAAGATGGAAAAAATAAAAATAAAAAAGGGAGTCTTAGAAGAAGCCCAGGAAATTTTTGAAGTAAGTAAAGATGCATTTTCACTGCACTCTGACCCGCTGCCACTTAGCGCCATAAAAGAAACGCTTGCAGATGAGGGTGGAAATGTGGTATTCTTGTGTTCTGTGAATGAAGATACAGGAAAAATAAATGGATATATCTATTTTTGGATAGCCATCGACGAAGCGCAGCTCTATCATGTCGGAGTCAGAAAAGAAGACAGAGGAAAAGGAATAGCCAGCCTTCTGATGAAAGAAGGACTCTTAATAGCAAAGGAAAAGGGCTGTGTATTATCTACGCTAGAAGTGCGTGAGTCAAATGAAGCAGCAATAGGATTATATAAAAAATATGGCTATGAGCAGGTAGCAAAAAGAAAGAATTATTATAATAATCCAGATGAGGCTGCGGTATTAATGAATAAAGAAATGTAGAGTTTTAGAAAGAGGAATAGATGTTAGACGTATGTTTATTAGGATGCGGAGGCATGATGCCTTTGCCAAATCGCCATCTAACGGCACTTATGACAAGGTTCAATGGCAGCAGTCTGCTTGTTGACTGCGGTGAAGGAACACAGGTGGCCATAAGAAAGCAGGGATGGAGCTTTCATGATATAGACACAATACTTATCACTCATTTTCATGGAGATCATGTAAGCGGACTGCCAGGCCTCTTTCTTTCAATGGGAAATGCAGAAAGAACAGAACCTATTACAATCATCGGACCAAAGGGCCTAGAAACAGTAGTAAATGCCCTTAGGATAATTGCAAGGGATTTACCATTTGAAATAAAGTTTGTAGAAATAGAAGAGAATTGTCAGAAATTTAGTATAAATGGCTATGAAATTACCGCTTTTAAGGTAAATCATAGCGTTACCTGCTATTCATATTCAATATACATACCAAGAGCAGGAGCCTTTGTACCAGAAAAGGCAAAGGAAAATAATGTACCATTGAAATGCTGGAGCAGGCTCCAGAAGGGTGAAATAGTTGAAATGGATGGAATGACCTACACGCCGGACATGATACTTGGTCCTGAAAGAAAGGGAATCAAGGTCACCTATTGTACGGATACCCGTCCAACAGAATCGATAAAAGAAAATGCAGTAGGCTCAGACCTGTTTATATGCGAAGGCATGTACGGAGATATAGCAGAAAAGGATAAAGCAAGACAGAAAAAGCACATGATGTTTCAGGAAGCAGCAGAGCTTGCAAAAGCAGCGGATGTAAAGGAAATGTGGCTTACTCACTATTCGCCGTCTCTCGTAAATCCGAAGCAGTATCTGCCGCAGACAAGAGAGATATTCAAAAATACAAAGCCGGGAAAAGATCTTATGAGCGTAGAGCTGGGCTTTGAAGAGAATGCGTTAAAGGAATAGATTATAGAAAAGAAGGCAAAAATGGAAGATTTATATATACTAGGAATAGAATCGTCATGCGATGAAACGGCAGCAGCTGTTGTAAAAAACGGAAGAGAGGTGCTCTCGAATGCCATTTATTCGCAGATAGACATGCATACAATATACGGCGGAGTTGTACCAGAACTAGCATCAAGAGCGCATGTAGAGAAGGTGAATTATGTAATCAAGCAGGCGCTTGAGAATGCCGGAAAGAGATTGGAAGAAATAGATGCAGTAGCAGTGACCTATGGACCAGGCCTTGTAGGAGCCCTTTTAGTTGGAGTATCTGCAGCTAAAGCCATTGCATTTGCAGCCAATAAGCCACTTGTTGGAGTAAATCACATTGAAGGACACATTTCAGCTAACTTCATACAGGATAAAAATCTAGAGCCTCCTTTCCTATGTCTTGTTGTATCAGGAGGACATACTCATCTTGTAATCGTAAATGATTATGGAAAATATGAGATAATCGGTGTAACTCATGATGATGCAGCAGGTGAAGCCTTTGATAAGATAGCAAGAGCCATAGACTTAGGCTACCCGGGAGGACCAAAGATAGACAAGTTCTCAAAGGAAGGAAATCCAAAGGCTTATGATTTTCCACGCGCAGTAGTCGGAAAAAATGGCTATGACTTCAGCTTCAGCGGCCTTAAATCAGCAGTTCTTAATATGCTAAACATGTCTAAAATGAAAGGCATAGAGGTAAATAGAGCAGATGTAGCAGCCTCCTTCCAGCAGGCAGTAGTGGATGTACTTGTAGGACATACTATGCAGGCAGCAGAGCAATATGGAATGAAAAAAGTAGCCATAGCAGGAGGCGTAGCCTCAAATACAGCGCTCAGAACAGCAATGGAAGAAGAATGCAAGAAGAGAGGCTATGAATTTTATCGCCCGGCTCCAATACTTTGTACAGATAATGCAGCAATGATTGCAAGCGCAGGCTATTATGCATATCTCAGAGGAGTAAGGAGTGACTTTACATTAAATGCAGATCCAGGCCTTGATTTATAAAACCCACTTAGGGTTGTTTCATAATCCGTAAGATAAAACTTAAGGATTACATAATCGTTAGGGAATATCCTGAGCCATATAGAAGCCCCCATGTACCAGATATAATCGATTATATCTGGTACATGGGGGCAAAGATGTTATTTGAACCATGATTTAAATTCATCGCGTGATATAAGTTTAATTTTGTCTTCGTCAAACTCTGAAAATCCTTCGGCTTCTGAAGCGTCAAAAAATTGGACTTTAAGCTGACAATAACATTCATCGAGCAGTTCAAAATCTGAATCTATATCTTCACTTAAACAGGTGAGAGTGTCCGAGCCTTTTTTAATCATATAATAATCGTAACCGGTTCCTTTATTATAGACCTTGAATAAGGCAAAATCAGAACTCTGCGTAATGGTAACTTTTGAATTATGATTGACGCCCGGAACCGTGAATAAATCAAAAGGAGAGTCCTCGGCATCGAGAGATTTAATATAAATATTTCCATCGTCACCATTAAAATAAATATTGCCGTTGATAGCACAGGAGGCTTCATATTGAATATTATCAGAGCAGGTATTGATGTTATAATATGTATCGTTTTCAAGGTTATATACTATGCAGTAATACTCAATACCTTCAATTTCATCCATCCGTTTATAATATTCATCAAATTTTTCTACATATTCTCTTTGACTTAAACCGGAATCCTCGATTTTTTTTGTCCGGAGATAATAAGTAAAAATAATTGAGTTATCCGTGAAAAGTAGTCTTTGTATTGTGGATTTAAGGGAACTCTTGCTTTCGTGTAAAATGTCGACAGAGCCTGTCAACATATTTATGCGGTAAAGCTTTGCAGCACCGCTGACGGTATTAACATATCCGGTTTCATCCAGTGATTGGTTGTTTAATTGCACTGCAAGATAAAAATTATTACCAATCAGAAGCTTGTCCCCAACAAATACGTCATCATATTCACTGAAATCAATAAGTTTTTTTATGCCGGTACCATCAGTATTAATCATATAAAGGCATGACGATTTATTGTCGAAAAAAAGAGCATGAGTATCATAAATTGCAGAAAAAGAATCGTTAATGATATACTGATTCAAAAGGCATTCCGGACCGTTATGAAGGCAGCCCGGAACACCGCATATGACAGATGATTCACCTGTAACGAGATTGTAACGCGTGAGTCCTTCAAGATACAGGTTTTCATCATAAAAGAAACCAGGTTGATAGCCCCTGCTGTAAGTAATTAACTGTTTATCGGAAGCATCTGAAGCTGCACAGCCTCCAAAAGTAATCATAAGAAGAAGCATACAGCATAAAAGGGTAACATTCTGAACTGAAATATTGAATAATTTTTTTTTTAATTTCATAGTTAGCTCCTTTAAAATGCGATCAATAGATTGACTTTAAAAAAAAATGATATATAATTGAAACGTAAATATTTTACATCGTATATGGTGGAATGTCAAGGAAAATGGAGGGAGAATCAATGCTTTTAGATAAAACTGTTAAACGTGGTTTGTTTATTCTAGTTACTTCGATGACAATATTTACTTCCTGTTCTAATTCTGATAAAAGAAAAGAAGGCATAGACTCGAGAGATTCCGAAAATGGTGTTTCAGTTATAAATGATATAGGAGCTGAATCTACTTATCCTGAAGATATAGATTATTCGGTCTTTGATGAAAGCTATAAAGATAAAATTAGGCTAAAGTGGGTTTATGATGATAAGGTATATCTTTCTAACAGGCAAAAGAAAGCGGTAAATGACAGATTGTTGGAAATGGGAAAGAAATATGTTATTGATTTTTCAGCTTTTGAAAGCGATACATATGAGGAGTCTGTAAATGAGCTGAATGCTTCGGATTCGCCGGCTGATATTATATGCGCCGGATTAAGGGGACCTGGAGAGGGTTCTGGCACTTTCAGGGCTTATAGTAATGGCTGGTTTATGGATTTGACGGAATATATGAATTCTGAAGAAGGAAGAGTTTTGAAAGATAACATTCCTGATAATCTTATTGAATCCTGTTCTGTTAATGGAAAATGCTGGGGACTTACAACTTTTACACTCTCTTTTGCGGATTATGTTTATTATATCAATTCTGATGTCTTAACGCTACTTGGATTGGAAGCAGATGATTTTTTATATAAAACCCCCGATGAAATAAAAGAATATCTTGAAATGGTAGATTTGGAAAAGATTACTCCATATTATATTTACAGTGACAGTAATAATATTATGGATTTTATTCCAGGTGTGTATAGGGTTATGGATGTTACATCGGATGCTTTTTCAGCCGATATTTCTGAGCCGTATGTCGAAAATATATTTGAAAATGAAAAAGCTGTTACCTGGTTTAAAACGATAAGTGATTTTAAAAAGGCTGGTTTACTTACTGAATCTTCCGCGAAATCTTCTTTTTTTATTTGTCAGGGACTTGCAAACGATTTTGATCTTGAACTTCAGGAAAATACTATTTCAAATTTAAAAGATAAATTTCCTGATTCAGGCGAAATTATCATTGTTCCGTTGGAAAACGGAGCAGTTACGACAATGAAATATTCTATAACCGGCGTATGTGAAAAAAGTAAAGAAAAAGAATTGGCCTTGGATTGCTTTACTACAGTTATGACTGACAGTGAAATATCCACAATTCTTATTAATGGAATAGAAGGCGTGGATTACGTTATAAATGATGAAGGGAAAGCAACGTCTAAACCGGGTACAAACGTTAACTGGATTAATGCACTTTATTTTGGCAATAAATTTCTGAGCATTCCTCTTTATAATGAGGTATCGAATCTCAGGGAAGAACAGGATAAACTCCACACCTTGCCTACAACGGGAAAGTATATAGATATTTCAGGGTACGATGACAGGATTTCTTCAATAAATAAAATCATGAATAATTATCACGGCCTTGTTAACGGCAGCTTTGAAGATGTGGATGCTGCCATTGAAGAGGCGAAGGCTGAGCTGAAGGCAGCAGGGGCTGATGAGATTATTGATGAAATTAACAGACAGATTGATGAGCAGTAAAGGTAAAATATGAAACCGGTAGTTTGTGGGGCCCAGCTGAGGCTGGTTTTTAAAAATATAAAACTTTTATTCCTGATTTTTATGACCGTTCTTGTTTCCTTTACCTGGCTGTTTTACAGCCAAAAGGATGAGTATAAGCATAACCGGGAAAAAACGCAGTGCGTTGAATGGGCGCTTGACTCAGGTGAGCCGCAGAAGGCGGTTGAAGACGCAGTTAATGATCTGGTTATGAATGCGGGCACGGTTGATCTGCGCTTTGCTGACAGCTTTTATGATGAATATATGCTTTATACTGAAGCAGGCGAACATTTGAAAAAAACCTTGGGCTACCGGAACGAAATTGAAAATGTCATAGCAGCAAAAAAGGGGCAGCTCGGCTTTGCCGAAAATAAAGGTGAAAAAGAAAAATATTTAACCGAAATTAAATATTATTCAAAGCTTCTTGATAATAAGGTGCAGCTGAGCGGTTATCTTGGTTTTGAAGGTTTTTTTGAATTTGATGTACTGGATGTGTGCATTTTTATCGTTATTTTTTTGCTGTGCAGCTTTCTTGTTGTTCAGGAGCGCGAGAAAGGTCTCGGGAATTTAATATATGCCACCGAAAGAGGGGGAAGAGCTTATTTTGTGAATAAATATGCTGCCATAGCTTTTTTTACGGCGGTATTTTCTATATTGATTTTTTTGTTAAAGCTTCTGCTTTATTGCAGGCTTTATCCTGTGCCGTCTTTTGATACTTCGGTTCAGAGCATGCCTGGGTATTTTGCTGCACCGTTTAAGCTTTCACTGGGCGGATTCATTCTTATTTATTTTATATGGAAAATAGCGGTTTATTCTGCTGTTGCAGGTATTATATGCGTTATCTGCTCGTTAAAGCTGAGTGAGGCCGGAGCGGGGGTTGTTTCGTTTTTGTTTTTTCTTATATCTTTTGCATTATCAAGATATATTCCATCGTCTTCAAAGTGGGTTCTGCTCAGGGATATTTCCTTGATCAGGATTGCATCGCCTGATTACTGGATTAAAGCGCTCAGAATTTATATTCTGTTTTCTTCAAAAAACAGGGCGGCTCTTATTTACGGTCCCGCTGTTCCTGCTGTTTCATGTGCGGTTCTTTTTGCGGCGGTCTGTGCCGCGGGTATCCGCATTTATTTATCGGGTCTTAAAAAAAGTTCTGACTCGGCGGATGCGCGTGTGCCTAGCTTTTCATACAGATATTCCGGGAACGGTGCCTTAAATGAATTTTTCTATTGCATGTTCAAAAAGAAGGCTCTGGCGGCGCTGCTTATCCTGATCTTTGTTTTTGCAGCCTTTGTGTGCGATAAAACACCTGACAGAAACGTATCCACCAAAAACCGGAGGGAAATGGCGCAGATTCTTAATTCCATGAGCTTTGATGAATCAAAGGAATGGCTTAAGAATAAAAATGATGAGCTGGAAGGACTTCAGAACAGCCTTATTCAGATGCAGGTTAAGTATTCAATGGGAGAGATTACCGAAAGGGAATTTAACGAATATTCTTCCTTTGTGTATATGCAGTTGGGAATCAGAGAGACGCTAAATGAAATGATCAGGCAGTCGGAGGATATGGAGACCTTCTTTGTAAGGGAAGGAATTGATACCTCTTCAGCTGATTTCAATATTAGATATGAAGTAACTGATATCTCGGACAGTCTTTTTAGTAATTCGGCGGATGATATGCGCATATGGATTTTTCTTTTTGTATGTATTTTTGTTATATTTTTTGCTGCTCCGCTTTTGCCTGGTGAGATTGAAAACGGAATCTATCCGCTTGCAGTAAGCTCTGAGGGCGGCGCATTTGCTGCACTTTACAGATGCTTCTGGCTTTTGGTTTCATGCTTTGTCATGTGCTTTGTTCTGATGCAGGTGTATGTGCACAGCCTGGGTCTGAGGTTCGGGACGTTTCCTGCGGATTATTCCTATCTGAGCATTGGAGTGCTCAGGAAATGCTTCTTTTTGCCGCAGAGCTTTACAGTAAAGGAATTTGTTTTGGCTGAAATTTTAATGTTTTCGCTTCGTGTGACCGTGGCTGCGGAAATTATGCTCATAATAAGTTCCTTCATTAATAAAACAGTAGTGGCAGAGATTGCGGGAACCTTGCTGCTTTTTGCACCGCCACTGCTAAGGCTTCTGGATATTGAGCTTGCGTACAGGCTTAAGCTTACATATTTTACTGTTTTTGGTGACTTTGTAACTATGAGCTCGCTGCGCAGTGTTGTTCTATGGCCGGCTATATTTGTTTTTGTTTCATATATACTATTCCGCAGAGTCAGAAAATGGGCAAAGCTGGAATAAGTGCCTGAATCTGACAGTCTTCAGTAGATTGTGCTCTGCTTTCTGTGCCTGAATCTGACAGTCTTCAGCAGATTGTGCTCTGCTTTCTGTGTCTGAAAGAGAGCGTAGACTTAGTGAAGACTTTGAAACTGTTAGCTTCAGCGGATTTTATTGCCTTGTATTGCTTTGGAGGATCTGGAAATGAGTGATGGCGGAGTTAATGTTTTAAAGCTTGAGGGAATCGAGAAGTGGTATCCGGCGCCGGAAAAGAAAAATGCCGTTCATGCGCTTAAGGGCATAAGCCTGGAGCTTACCGAAGGGTGCTATGGGCTAACGGGAAAGAACGGCGCGGGAAAGAGCACGCTTCTGAAGATTCTTACCGGCTTTATTAAGCCGGATGCCGGAAAAATTTACTGGAACGGGGATCTGATTTCGCCGCGGAGCAAGGATTATAAAAGGTTGCTGGGCTATATGCCTCAGCAGCAGAGCCTTTACGAAACCATGAGCGTCCTGCAGTTTATGAACTATATGGGCGTGCTGAAGGCAGTGCCGAAGAAAAAGCTGGCGGAAGAAACTGAAAGCCTGCTCGAAAGAGTTCACCTTGCTGATAAAAAGGATTCAAGGCTCGGTGCGCTTTCAGGCGGCATGAAGCAAAGGCTTTTATTTGCGCAGAGCCTTCTCGGCTCACCTGTCCTGCTTCTTCTTGATGAACCGACGGCCGGAGTGGATCCGGATGAGAGGGTGAATCTTCATAATATAATAAATGATAATCTGTCCGGCAGGATTGTGATTATGTCTACTCATATAATATCGGACATTGAAAATATGGCCAAAGAGGAAATTAAGCTGGAACACGGAGCCCTTGTAAATGAACAGAAAACCGAAGGATAAGGTGTTAAGCCTGTTATGAAAGAGCACTTGACAGCCCACCCCCTGCGGGCAAACCTGTGTGTTAGTCTCGACACATTCCGCAACCGCGCCTATCTGCCTATGTTGCCCCCCACGGGCAAGCCTGTGGGTTAGTCAGGTCATAGAAAGCCTATCAAATATGGCTTTTTACTATATGTAATGGAACTGTTACAAAAAAATCAAAAAAGCCGTAAGTGCATTAGAGCTGTGAAATACGGCTTTTTACTATATGTAATGGAACTGTTACAAAAAAATGAAGAGCATACTGATATTCTGAAAAAAGAGCCAAGGCGAAGAGCATATTGGTATTCTGAAAAAAATTTTAAAAAAGAGCAAAAAAGTGCTTGACAAAATAAAAATAACAGTGTATAATCATCTTCGTTGTTCGGAGAGTTGCCCGAGTGGCTTATGGGGCTGGTCTTGAAAACCAGTGATACCGCAAGGTACCGTGGGTTCGAATCCCACATTCTCCGCTTTTGAACCACCGAAACAATCGGTGGTTTTTATTTTTAATAATATAATGTGAAAATCAGGCATCTGGAGAAATACCCAAGTGGCTGAAGGGGCTCCCCTGGAAAGGGAGTAGGGCGCTAATAACGCCGCGCGGGTTCAAATCCCGCTTTCTCCGTTTATAAAATTGAAAGGTCGCGTAAAGCGTAAGGTGAAGAAATGATTATTAGATGATTTGTTTTGAAGTGAAAGTGAAGAAATTGAATGCTGGACTTTTCAGTGTGTTCTTTGCGTGCGCTTAAAATCAGATTATCGCATTCCTTTACCTTTTTTTATTTATAAAGAATGGCATAGTTAATAAGTAAATAACTATTAAAAGCGAACTGTTTGCACACGCGGACAGTTCGCTTTTTTCATTTTACTGATTGGTTCAATTTGAAAATACTTGTATTGAAAAGGAGGTTCGTATGTTACAGATAAAAAATCTAACACTTACTCATAAAAAAGATCTTAGAATTATAATTGATAAATTTAACCTGGTATTAAATCATGGCGACAAAGCAGTAATCATTGGAGAAGAAGGAAATGGAAAATCCTCTATAATTAAATGGATTAATGATCAGGAACTGATAGATGACTATATGGAATGCAAGGGAGAGAAGGTGTCGAATGACGAAAAAATAGCATATCTCCCTCAAGAATTACCACAAAAAGAAGCGGAAAAGACAGTTTATGACTATTTTTCTGAAAAGGAAGCATTCTGGGATAGTAATCCAAAGGAACTAGGTGCATTAGCGGCTAGCTTCGGGCTGGAAATGGATTTTTATTACCTAGATCAAAAGATGAATACTCTGTCAGGAGGAGAAAAAGTAAAAGCGCAGCTACTAAGACTTTTACTAGATGGACCGACCGTGCTTTTGCTAGATGAGCCTTCAAACGATATAGATATAGAAACTCTAGAATATTTAGAAAAGTTAATAAATGGATTTGGAGGAATAGTGCTATATGTATCACATGATGAAACGCTTATAGAAAAAACAGCAAATGTGATTGTTCATATAGAGCAGCTCTCAAGAAAAACAAAAAGTCGATACACAGTATCAAGGCTTACCTATAAGGAATATATGGAGGATAGGAGAAAAAACTTTGAAAAGCAGCTTCAGCAATCAGTAAATGATGAAAAAGAAAAGAAAAGGCGCGATGAGAAATATATGAAGATATATCAGAGCGTTGAAAGAGCGATGGCAAGTGTATCAAGACAGGCACCAAGTGAAGCAAAAAACTTAAAGGATAAAATGCACTCTGTAAAAGCAATGAGTAAACGTTATGAAAAAATGGATGAAAATATTACCAAGCGTCCTGAGCAGGAAGCAGCAATATATTTTAAGCTAGGAAATGAAAAATCTAAAATGCCAGCAGGGAAAGTTGTAATAGATATAGAAAAAGAGAAACTATCAATTGGTGAGAAGGTATTATCAGAAAACATAAAATTGTATGTAAGAGGACCAGAAAAAATCTGCATAATAGGAAAAAATGGAGCGGGAAAAACCACTCTACTAAAAAATATAGCAGAAATGTTGCAAAACAGAACAGATATAAGGGTAGAATACATGCCGCAGAATTACGAAGAAAAGCTGAATTTAGAAATGACACCGGTAGACTATCTTGATAAAAGCGGAGACAAAGAAGAAAGAACGAGAATAAAAACCTATCTAGGCGCGTTAAAATATACGACAGAAGAAATGGAGCATCCAATAAAGGAATTATCTGGAGGACAAAAGGCAAAGGTATTTCTCTTAAAGATGAGCATGTCAGATGCGAATGTATTGATATTAGATGAACCAACAAGAAATTTTTCACCTCTTTCAGGACCAGTAATAAGAAAGATGCTAAAAGAATATCCAGGAACAATCATCAGCATATCACATGATAGAAAATATATAGAAGAAGTATGCGATAAAATATATAGGTTAGAAAAGAATGGATTGAGTGAAATAGTATATGGAAATATTGGATGATAGAAAACCTCTTACAATATATAAGTGACATCCCTCGGGTATAGAGATTTTGAAAAATATGGCTGCATAAAAGATCCTATACCCGAACCTTGGATATAGGCCTTTGTTGCGCGAACTATGTAAGGGGGGATATTGAACTATATAAATAAATAAGAGGGAGAGAAGAGCCTTCGTTATGGATAAGCTAAGTAAGAAAAAATGGAGATACAAGGTAAATATGTTTTATAACGAGGAGAAAATAGAAAAAAATTGAATAAAAAGGGAAAGAAAAGATAAGTATGTAAAAATATGTGAAAACAGTAGATAATAGCAGAAAAAAATTGAAAATAATTAAAGAAAATGCTTGACAAACAAATTTAGTTGTATTATAATCTATCACGCTGTCGGGAAATGAAGCGAGGCAAGAAATTAAAGAAAAGCAACTTATTAGGTCAGCGAATTAAAAAGAAAAAAGTGCTTGACAAACTAAATAAGATGTGTTAAAATTTCATACGCTGTTTCACTTGAGACAGAAGCGCAAAAAGTTCTTTTTAAAAGAAAGTACAAATAATAATTTGAAAAAATTAAAAAAAGTACTTGACAAAAGAAATAAGATGTGCTAAAATAAATAGGCTGTCGCTGAGAAGCGCAGCGCAAACGAACATTGATAACTTAATAATGAAACAACCTTGAAAATTCCAAATAAATTTCGTTCAGCAATGAACAAATCGAATGGAAACATTCAGAATCTGA
>OMXJ01000034.1 GCA_900315015.1 uncultured Eubacteriales bacterium
CAGGATAACTTAGAATGACAAAATACGATTTTAGGGAAAATGATGGATATACAATTAAATGAACTTTCAAAGAAAGAATTTGATCCGGCTCTGATTAATGAGATTACGCCCGATACCAGCTACTCGATTTGGACGAAGAAAGATCCGTTTGGAAGAGCTTATTTTGGAGTAGGAAACTTTTGTGGTATGGACAGAAGTATCAATGAAGATACGGATCTTTCTTGGTTGGAATGGGATGGAAATGAAGTAAACATTTCGAATAATGACAAGATGCTTCTTTTCGAAAAAACAATTGGGATTATGAAAGGCTGGATAAATCAATTAGTTGAGAGTTATCCGGATGACAGCTTTGTAGTATTTGCTTCTTTCGATGATGGCAATGCCTTGGTCGAAGAATGCGAAAGAAATATGTCTTTTACACTTCGTTTTTGGAAAAAACGTGAGGGGTCGGGACTTGATGAAAATATGGAATACAATCAGCCTGTAATTAGATGGAGCAATTAGCAATAGTTCTATTCCAGTAAATATTATTATCGAAGGTCTCAAAACATAACGGACAAAGGTCATTATTTTATATCTTTGCAACTTGTACATCACAATATGCAACTTGTGCAGATTTTCGTACATGACTCTCTTTTTTATGATAGAGTAACCTCATCAAACAAATGAAGGAGACAAAATCATGAAGAAGAACAGATTAAAAAAGGGAATTATTATAACAGTGAGCGCACTTCTTGTGCTTGCAGCCGTTGGCTCATTTGCTTTTGGAGGATTCATAGCAGATAAGATACTTCATCAGAATGAAGGCAAAAACACACACGATAATAGTATAAAACAGATGGAACTTTGGGATTATGACTACAAAGCTTTTGAAGATACATATAAGGGAACAGAAATCACTGCTACTGCAGAGGATGGAAACACAGCTCCTGCTACATACTATAGCACTGACAGCGACAAAATAGTTATCCTGGTTCACGGTGCAGGTGGTGACAGAGCTTGTGCAGCGCCGCTTGCTGAAGGATATCTTAAGAGAGGCTACGATGTAATAGCTATTGATCAGAGAGGCTGTGGTAAAAACGCTGACGATAGAGTTACATTTGGTATAAATGAACAGCTTGATGTACGCGCCATAGTTGAATATGCGAGAGAAACACTAGGTAAGAAAACTGTATATGTTTTATTTAACCGCGACTGGGGCGGAGAGGATGCGGAAGATAACGGTGTTGCCGTACTTATTGAAGATGGAGAAGTAACTGAGGTTGGATATAAGGATATTGCTTTTTGATACGTGAAGACTTATTATATCTTGAGTGTTCTTTCATAATAGAAACAGATAGATTATACAGGGATTAAGATAAATCAACAAAGGATATGTAATTTGATGGATAAAAATAAAATTAAAGGAATCTTATTAACAACTATAGGTGCTGCCTGCTGGGGGCTTTCTGGCTCAGTCGGGCAGTATCTTTTTGACGTGCAGATGATGGACAGCAGATGGCTTGTTCCTATCAGATTGGGACTTTCCGGAGTACTAATACTGCTATACTCACTCATCAAGTGCCCTAATTCTGTTTTTTTACCATGGAAAAGCAAAGAAAAGGCAATAACCATGCTCATCTATGGACTGGCAGGTGTGTCAGCATGTCAATTTTTATACTTTCTCACCATCGAACTCTCAACTGCGGCTATTGGAACAATCATGCAGGATCTGGCTCCAATATTTATATTAGGATATATATGCATAACAACCAAAAGGTTTCCTAAGGTTTTGGAAATATTGTCAATCATAATGGCTCTACTAGGCGTTTTCTTCCTTACAAGCCATGGCAATATTACTACAATGACAGTACCGCCACTTGCACTGATTACAGGTGTCTTAAGCGCTGTTTGTGTTATGATTTATAATGTGCTTGCTCCTAAACTCACGAACGACATTCCTGTCATAGTCGCTCAGGGATGGTCATTCCTGCTTGGAGGTATATGCATAGGTATCATTTTCAGAACCTGGACAATCCACTATATTCCAAATCTCTATGGCATATTAGGCATTATATTCGTTATTGTGGTTGGCAACCTCTGCGCCTTTACTCTATATATCAGCGGTGTAAAACTTATCGGACCATCCAAAGCAATTCTCTATAGTTTTGCTGAGCCTCTGACTGCAGCAGTCATTTCTACTTTGGTTCTCGGAAGCGCTTTTACGGCATTTGATGCATTGGGTTTTGCGATGATCTTTACTATGTTATGGCTGATTACAGTCAGCAAATAAAACCAACGGCTGACTCTAATACATAGCTCATGATATTCTGGTTCTATTATATTTCCTCAAGACTGGAATCCGGATGGTGAATACGGTCCGGAGAGGTATGTCGAAGCACATGTGTGGAGCGATAGAGGAATAATAAATTATACCGGAAGATATCTAAACTTTGGAGTGTTGGTGATAATGACTAATTACGGGATAATGAAATAAGCAAATCGGAAGTTGACTGGTAAAGCTTAAGAAAGAATAAAAGGAGAAGATATGTCAGAAATCAGAGATTTAAAACCGGATATAAATGAAATGGGATGGCTTGAGGGGCCATTTGAATCGAGGTCGCTCTTTCAGGGAGAAATGAATATTACTATTTTTGATGATTCGGATGAATCAAGGGAATATGCTGAGAAATGTATTGAACATTATAATAATCTTAATACGAATCAGAAAGTGCTTGATGAAATTCAGCAGAAACTCTCAGCGTTTATGTTCTATATGTATGATGAGTGGAAAGCTATGGAAATATATGACGATATAGTGACTGATACAGATAAGGCTATTGAAGTGTATAAGTCCGGGAAACAGCTTTTAAGCTGTCTGTCACATCCCAGATTATATGTTGAATTACCTGAAGAGGAGGATGCTGCCACAGAAATAGGCTACTGTATAGAAACAGAGTGTCCCTGGGAGCCGGAACACCAGTGCTCTATTATAATAAGAGGAGACGAAGTTAAGTATGTTGGCCCATCCGAAGGTAACACTCCATGGGATGATGAGGAGGATTATTACTGTATCTGGAATGATAAGGATGAGAACTGATATACATATTTCGTAGCCCTGATGCGGCTAGTAAGGTGATTGGAAGATTTACAGCATAATTGACTAAGATAAATCGAAAGTTTAACTTTTTAACGTTATATCAAAGCAGATTAGTTTTTGCTCCTTAACTACAAAAAAATGACAATTAAGGAGCAAAAATAAATACTAGTATTCATCGAAGTCATTATAATGCCCCCAAAAAAGATGGGAGAAGATTGTAATGTCAATCATGTTCATCCGCATAAATTCAGGCGCACAATGGCCACTACGGCCATAGATAAAGGTATGCCGATTGAACAGGTGCAACACCTGCTTGGGAACGAGAAGATTGATACTACGCTTCATTATGCTATGGTTAAGCGGAGTAACGTAAAAATGGCACATAAAAAATATATTGGATAATATTTCAGTTTTATAGACGATGACAAATCGAGATTTGTCAGGACGAACGTTGGAACATAAAATTGTAAGATAACTTATAATCAGGCTTAAGCCTGTCTCTTAAAACTTAATAAATGCACTCTGCCCCAGGCGCCAAATCCAAGGTGCCTGGGGTATTTTTATACCCTGACACATATGCCGGGGGATTAAAACCGAATAAAAGGACCCGTCCCTTTTAGATAAAAACTATAAAATTATAAGGAGGATCTCAGTTATGAGAGAGAAAATCAAAACTTCAAAGAGCGGAGCTGTTAAGGCTCTGAGACGCAGACAACCTACACCGGCGGCAAATTGGTAAAGGTTACCGATACTGTAAACTATACAAATTTTCTTAAGGGGTATGATTACACTCTGGCGGCAGAACTTAAAGTGATTGACGATAAGGGTAAGGTGATCGCCACCATTACACCGAAAGACGGGCTTAAGAACCAGACCTTTGATTTCGATGTGCCTCTTAATATCGAGAAGAAGAATGAGGACGGACTAATCCTCAGCGGAGCAAAGTATTAATCTATCCTATCCATTACCCATTGGAGCAAATATTTATCATTTATTTTTCCTGCGGCAAGGTCAAGAATTACAGAGGATAATTCAGCATTGCTAATGCGAAACTGATATTTGTTCAAATCGAGGATTGTGAGAAGTGCTAAGGCACCGATTCGCTTATTTCCATCGATAAAAGGATGATTTCTAACCAGTCCGATACAGAGGCGGACAGCCTTATCGGTAACGGTCGGAAAGAAATCATTTCCATCGAAACTTTGAAAAGGAGCATTAACGGCAGAATCAAGGAGTCCGTCATCCCGGACACCATAAGAACCGCCATATCTTTCTATCAGTTTGTCGTGTAACAAAAGAATCTGATCTTTTGAAAGATATATCATTTAGCAAGCTCCTTAAAAGCGTCATCATACTTGTCCATAAGTTTGCCGGATGAAGCAAGGACATCTTCATCGGATGCAGTTTCAGAATTATCTGCAGACTGAAAATCAATAACGAGATAGCGAGGAGCGTTGTTCTTAAAAACGATAGCACGTCCGTATTTATCTACTATCTTTGTTACTTTAGAAAAATTCTGGTTAGCATCGGTCATGGAAACGACAGTATTTGTATCTATGGTCATAGGTCTACCTCCTTAATGTGTTTTCTATATTATAACACACAAATAGGAGAAATACAACCTATAATTCATCCAAAGAATAATCAAGTGTTTTATGACCTTTAATTAAACAACCTCGTTACCTGCCGTTCATCCGTGCGGAAGGAGATCGAGAAAATCAGGGTGGAGATGGAAGCGGAGGAAAAGGCGGAAAAAATTCGGAAGCAAAACAAACAATGGAAAGGAAAAGGATCGGCGGATGAGGCGAAGGTTAAGTACAAAAACATGAAAATGGCGATTTTGTGAAAATGTGCCATTGAGAAAATGGAGATTTTGTGATATTATGAACCTGTAAATAAGGAGATTTTGTGAGGAAGAGTATTACTGTATCTAGAATGATAAGGATGAGAACTGATATACATATTTCGTAGCCCTGATGCGGCTAGTAAGGAAATTAAGCTGATAAATCAGGATTTTGAATACAGTGCTCATTGATTAAGTAAAAAAGCGAGGATGGAACATAAGATATGGAGAATTTTGAATCAAAAGATTTTTATATACGCAATAAGAATATATTTAAAAAACTTAGCATAATCTCTGGCGTTTTGCTCGTGGTATTTTTTGTGATGACAGTGGCATTTTACGTCCTGAACAATAATGAGCATCTCTCATACGAAGTAGTTGAAGTAAATGTTATCAGTGCTCATAGCGCAAATCCTCTGTCCAAGACTGATAGTGATAGAGTGGTTGTAGAATATAATGGTAAGAATTATGAGGTTGAAAACCTTAAGACTAATGAAACACTTAAATATCATACATACTTAAGCGCTAAAAAACGTGCTAATGCATACTTTTCGAATGGAAAAATCTATGCAAATATTGAAGGTATAAGAACTACTACTGTGATTGGAACAATCTACTTTGTATTTCTCTTTGGCACATTAATCCTGATATTTACCACTGCTGTTTTAGTAGGTTGTGTTGTTGAAGCAAAGAAGAGAGAAAAATGAAAACATCATTAATAAAGGAGATAAATACTATGGCTGATAAATATGACTATTCAACGGATTCTACTACAAATAAGCATAAGATAAGAAGAAGAGCAACGAAGATCTTCTTTAGTTGCGGTTTACCTCTTGTGATTATTTTCGCACCCGAACTTATAGAACTTCACTTTGCAGGTCATAATGTTGCTATGTTTTTTATCGGATTGGGGCTGTATATACTTTGGGCAGCTGTTTTTCTTATTTTTATCGCCAGGCCAATACGAAAAAATGTCTATGGAGTAAAAAGTCAGGACTTCAGAATAGAGGGACTTATATTATTGTTTGTACTGATAGCCGCTTTGACCGCATACGCACGTTACAAATTGGGGTGGTATCTGACGTTTTGATCATTCCAGATCACCATTCTTTTTTATCCGACCGCTCTTGCATAAGGGCGGTTATTTTTTGCTCAAATTCGTCAACGGTTGGCAGAACTTCTTTTCTTTACGACCACTGAGATAGCGATACGACTTTTTATCTGCAGAGTTTCGTAAAACCAGCCCAGAGGTAGAACTGACAGGTACTAAAACTGTAAAAAAATGCCAATTAATACTTGACACATACAAAAAGAAAGATTGTTATTGACAACTAACTTAATTTATGTTATATTAACTATGCGACCGAAAGTTTAAAGTGGTCGCATGTTTTTTACTCTTGATGCGACCGAAAAATAATAATGGTCGCATGATTTTTACCCTTGATGCGACCAAAAATTAATAATGGTCGCAAGATTTGCTAGGCGTCTGTTGAAAAGGAGGTTAAGTATTATGCCACCAAGAGTATTTACGGAGGAAGAGAGAGAAAAGCTTCGCATATCAATGTTGGAGCAGGCGATACCACTTTTGGAAGAATACGGACTTGTACATATGTCTGTTGATAAGATTACGAAGAAGGTGGGAATCGGAAAGAGTACATTTTACAATTTTTTCAGTTCCAAAGAGGAATATGTAAGCTATGCGCTTGAATATAATCGTAAGAAGGTCCTAGACGAACTTGATAAGAAATTTCCACCGGGAAAGAAGATGAAACCGGCAGAGGTTTTTCAAATGTGGTTTACGACACTTCTTTCTAGTAACTCTATCTATAAGAAGTTTTCGGCAGAGGATGAGAGAGCTATTTATGAGGCCGATAAGGCAAGAGGTAAAGAGGTAAGCCTTGCAAGAGAAACATATGTAGCAAAGAGGCTTATGGTTCATATGGAGGGTGTCAGGGAGGATCTTGATGTCGCACTTCTGGCCAATTATATAAAGCTTATAGTTCTGGCATATGAGAACAGTTATATGTTTCATGAATCAGCTATGGAGAGAATGCAGGATGAATTAAAGATCAGACTGATAGATCTGATATTTGAAGAGGATGCGAAGGCAGAACTGATTGAGATGCTTAAGGCCGCGGAGTTAAATAAAGAAAGTGAGAAAAAGTAAAAACACGTAGTGAATAATCAGGAGGAAAACATGAATAAGGGAAAGACGGTTGTTGAGTTTAAAGATGTTTTAAAGGAATATGGTGAGGGTGATGGAAAACAGATTGCAGTAAATCACATAAACTTTACCATTGATGAAGGCGAGTTTGTAGTTATACTAGGGCAGTCGGGAGCGGGTAAGTCCACTGTGCTGAATATGCTAGGAGGTATGGATAAACCTACATCAGGCACGGTTACTGTGGACGGAGCAGTAGTTTCATCCATGAATGATGCGAAGCTTTCGGATTACAGAGCTGAAAAGATAGGGTTTATATTTCAGTTTTACAATCTGATTCCAAGTCTTACGGCATATGAAAATGTGGCACTAACTAAGAGTATAGTGAAGAATGCACTTGACCCAATGGAAATGCTTGAAAGGGTCGGACTTAAGAAACATGCAAAGAAGTTCCCGTCCCAGATGTCGGGTGGTGAACAACAGAGAGTATCAATAGCAAGGGCGCTTGCAAAGAATCCGAAGATAATACTCGGAGACGAGCCAACAGGTGCCCTTGATTCTGAGACTGGAGTTAGTGTGCTTAAACTCTTGGTAGAAATGTCTCACGATTATGGAAATACAGTTATTCTGGTAACACATAATGCAGATATAGCTAAATGCGCTGATAAGGTTATTCGTATGAAGAACGGAAAAGTCAGGGAGATTAAGATCAATGAGTCACCTGTTCCTGTTGAGGAGGTGGAGTGGTAATGTTATACAGAAAAATGCTTAGAGAAATGAGAGGTAATCTGGGGCAATTTATATCTGTACTTATACTTTCATTTCTTGCGACATTTATCTATGCAGGTTTTGAATCGAATGTGGTTGGAAGTGGAAAGGCAGTTAATGAATTCCATGAGAAGACAAATATAGCTGATGCATGGATATATAGTGAAGGGTTCAAAGAAGAAAATCTGGATCAGGTAAAGGAACTTTCCTTCGTAAAGGATGCCCAGTTCAGGACTGAGATAAGAGGCACAACTGTAGATTACGAAGGTGCGCAGCTGGATATATATCTGATGGATGAAAGCACCATCTTGAAGCCTTATGTATTTAAAGGAACAGAAGAGGAGAATGAAAAGCTTAAGGTATCAGATAGTGTGGAATTCGATGGTGATGATAAGGAAGGCGTATGGCTTAATGGTTCCTTTGCAAAGGAATGGGATATTGCAGTAGGAGACAAGATAAAGCTTGAATATAATGGAATAAAGTTTGAGAGAACAGTTCGTGGACTTATCATGGAGCCGGAGTATGAATATACAAAGGCTGAAAAGGATAGTGATATCAACTTCAAGACTCTAGCTTATGTATATATGAGTTATAAGGCATTTCCTATTAGAGAATATGCAGAAAGCAAGGTTAAGAGTGGAAAGATTAATGCCCGGGAACTTAAAAGTTCAGATGCATTTAAAGATAAGATAGAAGATATTGAAAAGAAACTGGCTGAGTATGGAATGACCATAGATGATATCGATGAGGATATGCTTCTTGAGAGACTTGATAAAATGAGTGACGAAGAGCTCCTTAGATTGATCCCTTATTCCACTATGCTAGTTACTTTAACTGATGAGGCAAAAAGTGATGCGAGAGAGACCATAAAAGAAGAAAAAAGTAATATCAGTGAAGTCCTTTTTTATGAAAAGCAGATATCAGATGCAATCGATAAGAACTACGCAGTTATGGTTGATATTGAGTCGATAGTTGGAATACAAAGAGTAGCAGATGAACTAAAACAGCATGATACCTTTTCTTATGCATTTGCATTTATCTTTCTTGTGATTGCTATTCTTGTAATATCTACCACCATGAGCCGACTTGTGGAGAGGCAGCGAACACAGATTGGAACAATGAATGCCCTAGGAATGAAGAGATATAAGATAGCAATTCACTATATGAGCTACAGCTTTTTTGTATCACTTATCGGAGCGGTAGCAGGTCTTGTAGCAGGACCGCGTGTGGTCGGTAAGCTTCTTGTAAATATGCTTTTTGAATGGTATATGATTCCGGATGTAAAGGTTGGATCCAATGCACTCTTCTATGTTGTGACTGCTGTTACAGTACTTACCTGTGTTCTTGCATCATATATTAGTTGTAAAAAACTACTAAGAGTTCCTCCGGCAGCTGCACTTAGACCTGCGGCCCCTAAAAAAGCGAAGAGAATATTTGCTGAAAAACTGCCGATTTGGGAGAAACTCAGTTTCAGTACACAGTATAATCTGAGAGATGTTTCCAGATCTCCTTTAAGAGCAGTAATGGGAATAGTGGGAACAGCTGTAGGAATGGTTCTTGTATTATATGCATTTGGATGTTACTTCCTGGTGGATGATATCGTAGACTGGAACTTTAATAAGATTCAGAATTATAGTTATCAGATGGCTCTGTCTGAGGATAAGGACGTAAAGTATTTTGATGAAATATGTGACGCTGTAGATGGTGAAATGATAATGACAGATCAGATAGAGCTAGCAAAAGAACCTCATGCGGACTCTTTGGATAAATTTAAGCAGACTATAACGGTTATAGAAGGAAAGGGTCTTCAGAATATTACAGATGAAAAAACAGTCATCACTTCTATGGTTCCGGGAAAGGTTGCGATTACAAGCAGACTTGCTAAGCAGATGGGAGTCACTGTCGGTGATAAAATATATTGGCACATTTATTCAAAGAATGAATGGTATGAATCAGAGATAGGACTTATAAATAGAACACCTGAAACTGCAGGAATAACTATCCTTAGAGATGATTTTGAGAAAACAGGTTGTGAATATGTACCGACAGCCATTCTTTCAAGAAAGAATCTAAAGGCTTACGATGGTAAGGATGGAATATTAGGTGTATATGATATGGAAAAAATAAAAGAGGTGTTTATTAAGGGATATGATGTTATAAAATACCTCTTTTATATGATGATGATATTCGCGGTTATCACAGTTGTGGTTGTTCTCTATAATGCAGGAAATCTTTCCTTCCATGAGAGACTTAAGGAGTTTGCAACGCTTAAGGTTTTGGGGCTTTCTTCTAAGAAGATAAGGAAAACTCTGAATCAGGAAAATATATGGTTTGCTGTTATTGGAATAATAGCTGGATCTCCTCTGGGAAGACCAACTCTTACAGCTATGATGAACAGTAACGGAGATAATTATGACTATTATATACATTTGCCAATTTATCTATATGTACTGTCGGCAGTCTTTGTTCTGGTAGTCGCAATCATAGTGAGCATGATGTTCTCCAAGAAGATAAAGACACTAGATATGGTCGGAAGTTTGAAGGGCATGGAGTAAAAATAAATTGTACTGATTCTTCTTATGGTAGATAACCACATCCTAGCAGGAGCAAAGTTATACTAAAAAATAATAAATAAAAATATAAATGAGCCGCAAAGTAAAAAATGCGGCTCATTTTATTATGTGATGAAAGTAGACATTCTATCGCTTGCATATGCCAGACCGTAGAATTTTGGGAAGGCTTTTATAATGTAATAAATGATTATTTAGACAGTAAGACTCTAGCGGATCTGATGAAAAAATAAGAAAACATATTGCCAAACAAAGCAATATGTTTTATAATACGTCCATTACCTACTAAAACAGTAGGTAATGAATAGAAAAATATGAGAATGGAGGGCATTTATGAAAATATATGCAGATAATGCAGCCACAACAAAAATGAGCGAAAGAGTAATAAATGCAATGCTTCCATATATGAGAGAGGTGTATGGCAATCCATCAAGTCCTTATGAAATCGGTCAAAAGGCAAGGAAAGCATTAGAGGATGCAAGAAAAAGAGCGGCTGCAGTATTAAATTGTGAGGCAAAGGAAATATATTTTACCTCAGGAGGAAGCGAGGCAGATAATCAGGCAATTATTTCTGCTGCAAGACTAGGTGCAAAAAAGGGAAAGAAGCATATTATATCAACTGCTTTTGAACATCACGCAGTTCTTCACACCTTGAAGAAATTAGAAAAAGAGGGCTTTGAGATAGAACTATTAGATGTACATAAAAACGGAGTAGTATCAGCAGAACAAGTAGAGAATGCAATAAGAGAAGATACTGCACTTGTTACCATAATGTATGCAAATAACGAAATCGGCACCGTGCAGCCGATACGTGAAATCGGAGAAGTATGCCGTAAGAAGCAGGTACTCTTCCACACAGATGCAGTGCAGGCAATAGGTCATGTAAAGGTAGATGTAGCAAAGGACAATATCGATATGTTAAGTCTATCAGCACATAAATTCCATGGACCAAAGGGAGTAGGTATTCTTTATGCAAAGAAAGGAATTCTACTTACAAATATAATAGAAGGCGGCGCACAGGAAAGAGGAAAGAGAGCAGGAACAGAAAATCTAGCAGGAATAGAAGGAATGGTAACAGCCCTAGAAGATGCGACAAAAGACATAGACGGATATGCAAATAGACTTATTCCGCTTAGAGACAGATTAATAGCAGGCTTAGAGGAAATACCATACTCAGAGCTAAATGGCGATAGAAAAAACAGAGTTCCAGGAACTGTGAATTTCTGCTTTGAAGGAATAGAAGGTGAATCGCTTATATTACTTCTTGATGATAAAGGAATATCAGCATCATCAGGTTCAGCATGCACATCAGGTTCATTAGAGCCAAGTCACGTACTGTTAGCTATTGGACGCCCTCCTGAGGTAGCACATGGCTCACTCAGACTATCGATATCTGAAGAAATCAAAGAAGAAGAGATAGATTATATAATAAATTCAGTTAAGGAAGTAGTTGAGTATCTTAGAAACATGTCTCCATCCTGGAGAGATCTGGTAAACGGAAAGAGAAAGCATGTATTTATGCATTAAATCACCATTTGGAAACTTAGATGAAAGCTAAGATGAAAACCAATGGCATTATTAGAGTGTAACAATTAAAACTTATCACCTAGAATAAATAATATGAATTAGTCAGGCAAGATTAAATGTGCTATACTAGCAACGCAAAAATAAATCAGAGCACTGACTGGAAAGACCAGAGGTTAAAAAATTACCTCTGGTTTTTTTATGCAAAATAAACACTCAGGAGGAGAATGATATGAAAAACAAAAAATTGTTAGCAATTATGATGGCAGGAGCTCTGGCTTTGTCCAGTATGACAGCTTGTGGAAAAGAGGCAGAAAAAAAATCAGATGCGGATGTGGATATATACTAAGCATGCTGAAATAGGAGTCGGAGCTGTCATAGCAGCACTTGGCCTACTTAGCCTCTTTACGAAGGATGCGAAAATCAGAATAGGCTATAGCGTATCACAGCTATTAAATGCTGCACTTGTATTAGCACTGCCGCTTAAATTAACAGGCATTTGCAAAATGAAGAGCATGGACTGCCAAGTACGCACTTTGCCAGCTCTTATTGTTGGCGCTGCATTTATCGTGATAGCAGCAATAGTGAATATAATTTATTTATCTAGAAAAGGTAAGGAGCAGTAATGACAAAACAATACTTTCTTCAAAAAACTAAGAGGAATCTAAAAAAGAATATATTTTTGATAATTATAATCATGGTCTTGATGCTTCTTCTTTTTGGAGAGAGTGTAATCAATACGAGCATGAATAAGGGCGTTAAGAATCTAGAAAGACGCCTTGGCGCAGACCTTATGATAGTACCGAAAGGATCGAAGGAAAACGCAGAGAATTTATTGATAGAAGGACAAAGAAGCAATTTCTATTTTGGCAGAGAAGTCTATGAAAAACTAAAAGAGCTAGAAGGAATATCAGAAATAACCGCACAGTGTTATTTGAAATCATTATCAGCAGACTGCTGTTCTAGTGAGGTCGAAATAGTATTTTTTGATCCAAAAACAGATTTTCTAGTTCAGCCATGGATCATGAAGGAATATGGTAAATCGCTGAATGAGAATTCTGTAGTAGTAGGATACAATGTTGCTGTATTAGAAGATAAAACCATAGAACTGTTCGGAGAAAAGTATTCGGTTGCAGCTCAGATGACAAAAACCGGAAGCAGCCTTGATAACTCAGTATATTTTTACTTTGATGCAGAAGAAAAAATAGTGAAAAAAGCTGAGAAAAAGGGAGTGATTTTTACACAGACTCAAAAAGATAATGATATCATATCCACGGTCTATATAAATTTAAAACCAGGCAACAGCATATCAGACGTGTTAAAACAGAGCCATCTATTAATAGGAGATGAATTTGAGGTGGTTTATCCAAAGGAACTTACAGCCTCGATGGAAAATCACCTTAAAGACATAAAAAATATAGTTAATATTCTAGTAAAAGCCACTGCGTTAATATTATTTATCTTATTGTTCTTGATCATAAACATATCTATGAATCAAAGAAAAAGAGAAATCGCACTTTATAGAATTACAGGAAGTTCAAAACGAGGAGCAGTAAAAATGCTCTTAATAGAATTTATAGAGGACAGTATCTGCGGAGTTATAATAGGAGGAATAATAGGAATAATAGTTATCATCCCGTTTGGATCTTATATAGGAAGGCTGTTAGAGATGCCGTATTTAGGACCAGATTGCATGGAGACTATCAGTCTGTTTGCCTTGTATTTAATAATAGTTATATTAATAGTATCTATAGCAGCCCTCTATCCTATTATTCGCATATGCAGCATGCAACCTTATTTAGCGCTTCGAAGGGAGGCTGAATGAAAAAGATCTTAGAAGCAAAAAACCTGAATATGTCCTATAAAAATAATCAAAAAATCATATTAAAGGATGTAAATCTAAAGTTTGAAGAGGGTGATTATGTAGCAATAATAGGAGAGTCAGGCAGCGGAAAAAGCACCCTGCTAGCTTGTCTGGCAGGGATACTTAAACCTGAATCCGGTGAAGTTATCTGGCAGGATAAAGACCTATATAAATTAAACGACCTCCAATTATCAAAGCTTCACAGGAATACCATCAGCTATGTTCCACAAAGCAACGTTTTCCTAAAGGAATACAGCATCCTTGAAAATCTTTTGTTTCCGTATATGGAAACAGGAGGAATAGAGGAAAAGCACGAAAAAAGGGCGGGTGAATTATTAGAAGCATTAAAAATAAAAGAAATGAAGGATAGATTTCCATATGAATTGTCAGGAGGAGAATTGAAGCGTGCCTCCATAGCAAGGGCCTTGATAATGGACCCGGAGGTAATTGTTTTTGATGAACCAACGACGGGATTAGATAATAAAACAGGAGAAATAATTCTTTCATTTTTATCATATTATGCACTGAAGGGAAATTTAGTTATTATCGCATCGCATGATCAGAAGGTTATGAATTACACTAATCGGGTATATACAAAAGTTATCACTAATGATTAATTCTCTGAACTTTTCAAAAACCTACTAATATGGTAGGATATTACCAATCCAGTTGAGAAAAACAAATCAATAACAGCCAACTAAAAATAACTAATATTAAAAAATGAGGAGGATAATAATTATGAGTGAAATTAAACAGAGCGCATTAGAACTTATAGGAGGAACACCATTATTACAGTTAAATGGTTACTCAAAGAAGAGAGAAATCACAGAGGCGACAGTACTTGCAAAGCTTGAGTACTTAAATCCAGCAGGTTCAGTTAAGGACCGTATCGCACTTGCAATGATCGAGGATGCAGAGGAGAAGGGATTATTAAAGCCAGGAGCAACAATCATAGAGCCAACAAGTGGCAACACAGGAATCGGACTTGCAGCAGTAGCAACAGCAAAGGGCTATAAGGCAATTCTTACCTTACCAGAGACAATGAGCGTAGAAAGAAGAAATCTTCTTAAAGCATATGGTGCAGAGCTTGTCCTCACAGAGGGAGCAAAGGGAATGAAGGGAGCAATTGCGAAGGCAGAAGAGCTTAGCAAGGAAATAGAAGGATCAGTAATTTTAGGACAGTTCATCAATCCAGCAAACCCTAAGGTACATAAAGAAACAACCGGTCCAGAGATCTGGAAGCAGACAGATGGAAAAGTAGACATTTTTGTAGCAGGTGTAGGAACAGGCGGAACAATTACTGGTGTTGGACAGTATTTAAAGGAGCAGAATCCAAATGTAAAGGTTGTAGCTGTAGAGCCAGCTACAAGCGCAGTACTTTCAACAGGCAAACCGGGAGCCCACAAGATTCAGGGAATCGGAGCAGGCTTTGTACCAGAAGTACTTGACACAAAGGTATATGATGAAGTAATCGCGATTGAAAATGAGGATGCATTTGCAGAAGGAAGGGCATTTGCAACATCAGAGGGAATTCTTGTAGGAATTTCATCAGGAGCAGCATTAAAGGCAGCAGAAATACTTGCCAAGAGACCAGAAAATAAGGGAAAGGTTATTGTTGCATTGCTTCCTGATTCAGGAGATAGATATTTGTCAACACCTTTATTCAATTCATAAGGAGGCATTGTCTATGGCAAAAGATTATCCAGTAAACAATGAGGATAAATGGAAAGAATTGATTAAAGAATTAATTAAAGAAGTAAAGTATGGCAATATCACACTAATAATTCAGGATGGAAAAGTGATTCAGATCGATAAAACGGAAAAGGTAAGACTATAAATAGTAAGCAGAAAAACGTAAAAAGGTTTGAGTCACAATGATAGTAATAATAAACAGAAAGAAGGTGTCACATGAGCAATACATACAAGGATTTACAGAACTCACATCCTTGCTTTGGTGGCCAAAAGAATAATGCAGGACGCATTCATCTGCCAGTTAGTCCTGGATGTAATATTGCATGTAGATTTTGTGACCGAACAATAAATGATGTTGAGGATCGCCCGGGTGTAACCTCAAAGGTATTAAAACCAGAAGATTGTAAGGAAATACTTAAGAAGGCACTTGAAATATGTCCTGATATAAAAGTAGCAGGTATTGCTGGACCAGGAGATACTCTAGCAACAGACACAGCATTAAAAACATTTAGGATAGTAAAAGAAAAATTCCCGAACTTAATTAAGTGCATGAGCACAAACGGGCTGCTATTAAGCGAAAAAGCACAGGAGGTCATCGATGTAGGCGTTGATTCCCTGACAGTAACCGTAAATGCAGTAGACCCGGTAATAGAGGAAAAGCTCAATGCATACATAATTTATCACGGAAAAAAAATAGAAGGTGTTGAAGGTGCAAAAATATTAATAAAGAACCAGATAGAAGGTATCAGAAAGATCGCATCGGCAGGAATCACAGTGAAGGTAAATACAGTGCTTGTACCAGAAATTAATGGGGATCATATAGAAGAAATAGCAAGAACCGTTAAAGAAGCAGGAGCAAGAATCTATAACATAATTCCACTAATTCCGCAACACGAATTAAAAAATGTAAAAGCGCCTGTATGTGCAGAAATAGATGCTGCAAGAATAAAAGCATCAAAATATATAGAGGTATTTAGACATTGCCATCATTGCAGAGCAGATGCAGTTGGAGTACCAGGAAAATCAGAATTCGGAGATCAGATTTATCAAAGAAGGCTAAATGTGAAGGAGACATTTTCACATGGCTGATGAAGAAGTAAAAATTGCAGTAGCATCAAGCGATGGAATAGTGGTGAACAATCATTTTGGCAGAGCAAAAACCTTTTACATATATAAAGTGCAAGATAATAATGCCGAGTTAATAGAAAAAAGAGAACTAGAGCCCGTATGCGAAATGGGAAATCACGATGAAGATAGGCTAAAGGATAATCTTGAAAAATTAAAGGATTGTGACTATCTGTTAGTTAGCCGAATTGGTGATGGAGCAAGGGCAGCGGCCTTAGGTGCAGGAATTGAAAGTTTTGAGATTCCAGGAATAATAGAAAAATCAATAGATCAATTAATCAAATATATAAGAATACAAAAGCTGTTTGAATAGAAAGGAATAAAAAATGGGAGAACTGAGACAGATTGCGATTTATGGAAAAGGAGGTATAGGAAAGTCTACAACAACCCAGAACCTTACTGCAGGACTTTGTGAGCATGGAAAGAAGGTAATGGTTGTAGGATGTGACCCAAAGGCTGACTCAACAAGACTATTGCTTGGAGGCTTAGCACAGAAGACCGTACTTGATACAATCAGGGATGAAGGTGAAGATATAGAACTAGACCGCATCTTAAAGACAGGCTTTGGTGGAACAAAGTGCGTAGAATCAGGCGGACCAGAACCAGGTGTTGGCTGCGCCGGCCGTGGAATCATCACATCAATAAATATGCTTGAAAACCTTGGCGCATACACAGATGATCTTGATTATGTATTCTATGATGTATTAGGAGATGTAGTTTGTGGAGGTTTTGCAATGCCTATTCGTGAAGGCAAGGCAAAGGAAATATATATTGTAGCAAGTGGAGAGATGATGGCTCTTTACGCTGCAAATAACATATCAAAGGGTATACAGAGGTATGCAAGAACAGGTGGAGTAAGACTTGGCGGCATCATCTGTAACTCAAGAAATGTAGATAGAGAACTAGATCTTCTTCGTGCATTTGCAAAGGAACTTGGAACAAAGCTTCTATATTTTGTTCCGAGAGATAATATTGTACAGCATGCAGAAATCAATAAAAAGACAGTAATAGAATATCGTCCGGAATCAAATCAGGCTCAGGAATACAGAAATCTCGCTCAGGCAGTCATTGAAAATCAGGATTTTGTAATTCCAACACCGATGACACAGGAGAGACTTGAAGAAATACTCATGGAATACGGCATGATGGAGCTTGCAGACGATTATAAGATTTAATTGGTCAAATTACAGATTTATAAAAAAAAATATCGGATTGACTGACTGGAAAGCCAGAGGTTGACGGAGAATAGTGAGGATAAAAATATGGGAAAAATTAATCAGTCAATTGCAGAACTAGTAGGAAGAACACCGCTTCTTAAGCTTAACGGCTATGAAAAAAAGTTTGGTGTTAAGTCAAATATCATCGGAAAATTAGAGTATTTTAATCCAAATCAGAGCGTAAAGGACAGAATAGCCCTTGCAATGATAGAAGATGCTGAAGCAAAGGGCATATTAAAGCCAGGTGACACAGTAGTAGAAACAACAAGTGGTAATACAGGAATCGGTCTTGCAGCAATAGCTGCATCAAAGGGATATTCATTTAGAGTATATATCCAGGATCAGGTAAGTGAAGAACGCTTTAAGGTAATTCAGGCTTTTGGTGGAAAGACCATAAAGCTTACAGAAGAACCGGCAATCGCAAAGACTTTAGCAGAAACCAATGGTGACTTTGTAGCTGCAATCAAGAGCCTTAAAGAGGAAGTATTATCAAAGGAAAAAAATACTGTGTTTGTAGATCAGTGCTCAAATCCAGCAAATCCTGCAGTTCATAAAAGAACAACAGGACCTGAAATCTGGGAAGACACAGATGGAAAGGTTGATATCTTAGTAGCATGTGCAGGAACCGGCGGAACAATTTCCGGAACAGGTGCATATCTTAAAGAGAAGAACCCGAATATCAAGGTAGTTGGAGTACAGCCTGGTCCAAAATCACTCCCAAGTCCTGAGGTACCAAAACCAGAAAATGAAATAACAGGAGTTCATCCATTTGAGGGAGTACCTGAGAGTTTAATTCCGCCAACATTAGATAGACATATATATGATGAATACATAGCTGTAGAAGCTTTAGATGCATATCAGGCAGCAAGAGATGTAGCTAGAACAGATGGTATTTTAGTAGGAGAATCATCAGGAGCAGCTCTATTTGCAGCAAGACAGATTGCTGAAAGAGAGGAAAACAAAGGAAAGAATATAGTTGTAATCTTCCCGGATACAGGACTTAGATATCTTTCTACTGGACTTTTTGATCAGCAGTAAAAAAATAGGAAAATAGATGAGGATGTAAAATGGCAATTAATTTAGAAAACTCCAACCTTGCAACAAGAGAGAACCGAATCGGTTCCATTACAGGCTATGTTGGTTCATTAAAAGATTTAGCCACGCAAAGTGAATGCGGAACCCTAAAGGGCTGTTCTAGATGCTTTTCGCAGTCTAGTACCTGTCTTTCAATGTGCGGACTTAGCCAGCTGGCAGCCATAAGAGATGTAGCAATCATTCATCATGGCCCTGCTGGATGCTCAGTAACAGCAGCAGGATCTTACTACATGTCAAAGGTAATGTCTAAGAAGAGAGGCGTTACAAGTAACACAGTATATGTTGGAACAGATATGAATGAAAATGATACTATATTCGGTTCAACAGAAACTCTTCGTAAGATTATTCTAGAAGTAAATAAAAGATACTCACCAAAGGCAATTTTTGTAGCAAGTGCATGTGCTACAGGAATAATCGGTGAGGACATTGATAGCATAGTTGACTCAGTAAGAGATGAAGTTGGGGTGCCAATTGTAGCAGTACACTGCGAAGGTTTTAAGTCTAGAATATGGGCAACTGGCTTTGACATTTCTGACCACGCAGTACTGCAGGAAATAGTCCAGCCACCTCGCGAAGGTGTTAAGACAAACAAAATCAATTTCAAGAATTTCTTTGAAAGTGCAAGACCAGAAATAATTGAAATGTTCAAAAATTTTGATCTAGAACCAATATTTTTATATTGTAATTCAACCGTAGAGGAACTTTCACATATATCAGAAAGTGTTGCAACTACCTGTATCTGTGGAACTCTAGGAAACTATCTTGGCAATGCACTTGAAGAAAAATATGGAGTTCCATATGTAAGAAGCATAAATCAGTGCGGTATTGTAGGCTTTGAAACATGGCTTCGTGAAATCGGCAGAGTAACCGGCAGAAGCGATAAGATAGAAAAGTATATTGAAGAGCAAAGAGCAATCTATATCCCACAGATCGAAGAAGTAAAGAAAGAACTCAAGGGACTTACAGCTGTAATTGGTATGGGACCAGGATATACCTTCGAGGTATCAAGAGTACTTGATGAACTTGGAATAAAGGTTGTCTGGGCACTTGCATGGCATTATGATAAGAAATACGAAAATGGTGACGTACCACCATCAATGAAATATCTCTTAGATAATGACATTGATTTTGAAGCAAGTGTAGCAGATCAGCAGAATTATGAGGTAATGAACATTCTGAAAAAGTATCAGCCGGATATGTACTTATCAAGACATCCAGGTTCAACAGTATGGGCAATTAAGAACGGAACTCCGGCAGTCTATGTAGCAGATGAGTATACTATCTTTGGATATAAGCATACATTAGAATTTGCAAAGACAATTCTTGATACCATTCGAAACAGAAGCTTTGAGGCAAATCTTGCAGCAAGGACAAAGCTTCCATACACAGACTGGTGGTATAAGCAGAATGTAGATGCATTCCTTGAGGAGGTGAAGTAAAATGGCAAAATTATTAGATAAACAGCACTATAAATGTGCACTTGGCGCAATGCAGACAGTGCAGGCAATAGAACGTGCTTTGCCAATACTTCATTCAGGACCGGGATGCGCACAGAAGCTATCAGAATCTACAGGTAGTTCAGGATATTTTTCACCAAATATTTTCCCATGTACAAGTATCAACGAAAAGGACGTAGTATTTGGCGGCGTAAAGAAGCTTGAATCAACAATCGAAAATGCGCTTAAAGTAATAGATGCAGATCTATATGTAGTACTTACGGGCTGCATTCCTGAAATAGTAGGAGATGACTCAGGTGAGGTAGTATCAAGATTTGAAGACTCGGAAAAACCTGTACTTTACGCACCAACAGCAGGATTTAAGGGAAATAACTATAAGGGACATGAGCAGGTCATAAATGCAATTATTGAGCAGTATTTAAAGAAATCAGATAAGAAGCAGAAGGGCCTTGTAAACATCTGGGCTGATGTACCTTATCAGGATCTTTTCTGGCTCGGAAACCTTCGTGAACTTGAGAAATTAGTCAGCGAACTTGGCCTTACACCAAATACCATTTTTGGATATAGAAGAGGAATTGAAAATATCAAGAAAATCCCTGAGGCAGAATTCAATTTACTTGTTTCTCCATGGGTAGGACTTACAAATGTAAAGAAGATGGAGCGCAAGTTCGGCACACCATACCTTCACTATAAGACACTTCCTATCGGTGCAACAGAGACCAGCAAATTCTTAAGAGAAGTCGGTAAATTCGCAGGAGTTGATGAGGCAAAAGTAGAAGCAGTAGTTAAAGAGCATGAGGATTATTACTATTATCTCATTGAGCGCTACGCAGATCTGTTCCTTGAGAACCGTGTCATCAACAAGCAGTTCTCGGTAGTATCAGATGCGCACTACGCACTTGGTATCACAAAGTTTTTAGCAAACGACTTTGGACTAGTTCCAGCGAAGCAGTTTGTAGTGGATGATACACCAAAGAATGTACAAGAAGAAATCGCAGAAGAATTCAAGAAGCTTAATTATGGTCTTGAGGCTGAAGTAGCATTTGAAACAGATGGTTACAAGATCCATAACGAAATAAGAAAACATGATTATCATGGCTATCCACTTGTACTTGGTAGCTATTATGAAAAAGAAGTTACAGAAGAATTAAAGGGCAACTTCTTAAACATAGCATATCCAGTACAGGATAAGGTAATAATCGACGACTCTTATGTAGGATACACCGGCGGCATACGCCTCATAGAAAATATATACACTGTGGCAGTATCTAGATTCAATTAAAAACATTAAAGGGATTAGAAGAATAAATAATAAGTTCTTCTAATCCTGATTAGATGTTTAGAGGATAAAATATGTCATACAAAATAGCTATAGGTTCTTCAGACAAAATAAACGTAGATTTAAAATTCGGAGAAGTAAAGAGTTTTTTGATCTATGAGGTGGATGAAGAAGTAAAATTAATAGAAAATAGAAAAGTAAATGATGAAGAAAATAATCTCGCAGATATTGCCTGCGGCAGTGCAGAAAATTCAAACAAAGCTGGCTGCGGCGGTGCAGGAGGTGGCTGCGGAGCAGGAAGCGGCTGCGGCGGAGCAGGAAACGGCTGCAAAGGACCTGAAGAGGTTATATCTAAGGTTTCTTTAATCTATGATTGTAGATGTGTGGTCTGCAAAAAAATTGGCTTTCAGGCACAAAAGCAATTCGAAAAAAAGGCGATATCAGTATTTGATGTAGATTGTACAGTAGCTGAAGCACTTAAAAAAATAACATTTTACTACAACAAAATAGATAATCATAAATCATTTAGAAAAGAGTAGCCGATTGTAGTTAGTATCTACAATCGGTTAATTAAGATATGATGTATTAAATCAGATTTTACTAAAAATTATACCTTAGGGATTCTATCTTTATTTCTCACTCACCACAAGGGTGTGTTGGCTGCGCAATCAGGTTGTACAGCGGGCATTATAGGCGATGATGTTGTAAGCGTGGCAAATGAATTTTCATCAAAGGGACACGAAGTGTATGCCATTGACACACCAGGATTTGCCGGTGATAGTAATTTAGGATATGTTAATATACCTATTTAAAAGGTATGAATTATGTGAAAATGAAAGGTCGTTATGATTATGAGCATAGACATAAAAACAAAATGTTTGCATTTAGAGAGTAAGGATAATTATGTTGATCATTATGGTTCAATTAGTTATCCAATATATCAGACGGCAACCTACGCGCACCCGGAGGTAGGATGTAGTACAGGTTTTGACTATACAAGATTGCATAATCCAACAAGAATGCAATTAGAAAAAACAGTTGCAGCCCTTGAAAAAGGAACGGATGCTCTTGCATTTTCAAGTGGAATGGCAGCTATTACAGCGCTAATGGAAATATTTGAGCCAGGAGACCACTTGATAACAGATGCAGATCTTTACGGGGGAAGTATCCGTTTGTTTGATAACATAAATAAGAAAAATGGAATCGAATTTACAAGAGTTGATTGCAGTAAAGTAGATATAGAAGCTTATGTAAAGGAGAATACAAAGGCTATTTATATTGAAACACCGACCAATCCCATGATGCGAGTAATTGATATCAAAAAGGTCTCAGCCATTGCAAAGAGGCATAATCTGTTATTGATAGTGGACAATACGTTTTTATCACCGTATTTCCAGACACCGCTAGATCTTGGAGCAGATGTAGTAATACATAGCGGAACAAAATTTTTAAGCGGACATAATGATACGCTAGCCGGTTTTCTTGTAACAAATAGAGATGATATTTCTGAAAAACTAAGATTTATCATAAAGACTGTTGGCTCGTGCCTTTCACCGTTTGACAGCTGGCTGGTACTTCGCGGTATCAAGACTCTTGGAGTACGTATGGAAAGGGCGCAGGAGAATGCATTTGAAATAGTTAAATATCTTCAGACAGAGCCTAAGGTAAAAAATGTCTATTATCCAGGAATCGAAGGAACAGAAAGCTATGAAATCAGCAAAAAGCAGGCAAGAGGTTTTGGATCAATGCTGACCTTCGAGGTGGAAAGTGCAGCGCTGGCAAAACATATACTAAAATTTACAAAGCTGATTCCTTTTGCAGAGAGCCTAGGAGGAGTTGAAACACTTCTCACTTATCCCTGTACTCAGACACATGCAGATGTACCAGAAAAGGATAGAATTGCAAATGGTATTACAGATTGTGTACTACGTATGTCTGTTGGAATTGAGGCAGCAGAGGACCTTATAAGAGATTTAAAGGAAGCAATCGATTCCTACGATGGCTACAAGGGCCAGTATATATAGAAGTTGGATATTTTGAAAGGTGAGTGGATGATATGCCGGAGAGAAATCTTGAATTTGATAAAATAGTAAATCGAAGAGGAACCAAATGTTTAAAATATGACTTTACCTCAAGAGGTAATTATCCAAAAGATGTGCTGCCACTTTGGGTAGCAGATATGGATTTTAGAACAACCTCATATGTAGAGGATGCTCTGCAGGAAGTCGTTAAACATAACATTTATGGATATACCAATATTCAAAAGGGAGATGGTTTCTTTGAGAAAGTTGCAGGATGGATGAAGAGACATCATAACTGGGATGTATTACAAGAGTGGCATGTCCATACACCAGGCGTATGTTTTGCCATAGCAAATGCAATACGAGCATTTACCAATGTGCATGATGCAGTGCTCATTCAGCAGCCGGTTTATTATCCATTCAGTAACATAATAGTCCAAAATAATAGAAAATTAGTTGTAAATGAGTTAGTCTATGACGGAGAAGGACATTATACAATCGACTTTGAGGATTTTGAAAACAAAATAAAGGAAAATGATGTAAAGTTGTTTGTACTATGCAGTCCGCATAATCCAGTAGGAAGAGTATGGACAAAGGAAGAATTAGAGAGACTAGGAAGCATATGCAAAAAATATGGTGTACTTGTCTTTAGTGATGAAATTCATTTTGATTTCATATGGAGCGGAGAACATAACATATTCAGTGAAGTCAGAGAAGACTTTAGAGAATTTTCAATTGTAGCGACTTCACCAAGTAAGACCTTTAACCTGGCAGGGGCGCAGCAGTCTAACATATTTATTCCAAAAAGAGAATTAAAGTATAAATTTATAAATGAGTATGATGTATCTGGACTAGATGAACCGAATATATTTGGAATAGCAGCAACAGAGGCAGCCTATACTTACGGAGATGAATGGTATGAGGCTGTCAGAAAATACATAAAGAGTAATATTGAATTTGCAAAAGAATATATAGAAAAAGAAATATCAGGAGTGAGATTGGTACCAACAGAGGGAACCTATCTTATATGGCTTGATTTTTCAGCAACAGGAATAGATTCAGCTGACTTAGAAGACCTGATAGTTCAAAAGGCAAAGCTATGGCTTGATAGCGGTAGAATATTTGGAAAGGGCGGCAAGGGATTCCAGAGAATCAACGTAGCCTGCCCTAGAAGTGTACTAAAAGATGCACTAGAGCGAATAAAAAAATGTCTGGAGGAAAGATAAGTGGACTTTGATAAACGCACAGAGGAAACTGTAAATAAGATCCTTAAAAGCTATGAGGATAAAAAAGAAATAAATGGAATAGATATTAGTAATCAGCCGGATAAAAAAGCAATCATAGAGATTATTAGTAAGCTATTAAAGATACTTTATCCAGGATATTACAGCGACCGAATTTACCGTCAGTATAGCCTTAAAAATAATATGGCTGCGACCATAGAGGATGTCATATTTAACATGAATAAGCTTACCTTTAATGTCTGTAAATACGCAAATGCTTTTGCTGATTTATCAGAGGATGAGCTTCATGAAAAGGTAGCAGAAATTACATTTTCTTTCATGGATAAGCTGCCGGAAATCAGAGAAATTCTCGAAACAGACATAGAAGCCTTTTACGAGGGCGATCCAGCTGCGTATAGTAAGGCAGAAATACTATTATCTTATCCGGGACTGTATGCGGTTTCCATATATCGCATGGCTCACGAGCTGTACCGACTTGGAGTACCTATAATGCCAAGGATAATGACCGAACATGCACATAGCAGAACAGGAATAGACATTCATCCGGGTGCAACAATCGGAAATTACTTTTTTATCGACCATGGCACAGGAATAGTAATCGGTGAAACAACAATTATCGGAGAACACGTAAAAATCTATCAGGGAGTTACTCTTGGAGGACTCTCAACAAGAGGGGGTCAGAGACTTAAGGGCAATAAGAGACATCCGACCATTGGAAATAATGTAACAATCTATTCAGGAGCCTCAATACTAGGCGGAAATACAGTAGTTGAGGACGATGTTGTAATAGGCGGTAATGCCTTTGTTACTAGCAGTGTGATGAAGGGAAGCAGAGTAGTCTTTGATAATTAAAAAAATCAGATGTTGGAGGTGGGAAAATGAATTCAAACAATGCATTCATAGAATATGAAGAAGATGACCGGTTGTACTTACCGGACATATGTGAGCTGAACATAATCAGCGGGGGATGTCGGCTGTATGGATATATGCTTACCCCGGACAAAAGAATAAAGGGACCTTATCCAACGGTAATTATGTCACACGGATTTCCTGGATATACCACCAACAATGATTTAGAGCATGCACTTATGAGAATGGGATGTGTAGTAATACACATGAATCATAGAGGAGCGTGGGGAAGTGAAGGAAATTATCTCTTCACCAATCTAAAAGACGATTTAATAGCAGTAGCAAAATGGGCTCATAATGCCGCCATTGCAGACCAGTATGATATCGATGTCAACAACATCTTCTTAGTAGGACATAGCATGGGAGGACAGACTGTCCTTAATGCGGCGAAAGAGCTGAATTTCATCAAAGGAGTTGCTGCCATGGCAGCATATGATATAGGAGCAGCCTTCAGATACAAAATGGAAAAGGATCTGTTCCTTATGATAGAAACAGAAGGACAATGCCTGAAAATGCAATCAGCAAGTGAAGTGTACGAAAATGCGCTTATAAATCAGCAGGAGCTGAGCGTCCTTAATAGATATGATGAACTGATAAAAAAGAATGTCCTTCTGGTTGAAGCATCCTACGATACCATAGCACCACCTGATAAAATGCTAAAACCACTTGCAAATAAGCTAGAAGAAGCAGGCGGAAAACTAACCTATGAAAAGCTTGCCAGTAACCATAGCTTCATAGGAAAACGAATGAAACTGACACATATAGTTGGAAGATGGATGGAAAAGGTTACAGCAGGAAATTCTAGTGATAAAAACAAACTTTAATATTATTAAATTGACTGGATATTCGGTATGTGGTAAGATAATTAAGCATAAAGAAAAAACATAGACCGAAAGGAGCAGTTAAAATGGATGTAAAAAAGATATTAGCAGCGTGCGATCACACCTTATTACTTCAGACAGCAACCTGGGAAGAAATAAAGGCCATCTGTGACGATGCCATGACCTATAAAACAGCCTCAATATGCATACCACCATGCTATATAGAAAAAGCAAAGGAATATGTAGGAGAAAGAGTAAAAATATGTACAGTAATTGGATTTCCTAATGGAAATATGACTAAGGAAACCAAAGTATTTGAAACAAAGGATGCCCTCGAAAAGGGAGCAGACGAAATAGACATGGTAATCAATATCGGAATGCTAAAGGCAGGGGAATATGCTTATGTGCTAGATGAAATAAAAAGCATCAAGGAAGCCTGCGGAAAAAATATCCTAAAAGTAATAATAGAGACCTGCCTATTAACAAACGAAGAAAAAATAAAAATGTGCGAAATAGTATCAAAGTCCGGAGCAGATTACATAAAGACCTCAACGGGTTTTTCAACAGCCGGAGCAACCTTTGAAGACGTAAAACTATTTTCAGAGCATGTAGCAGCAAATGTAAAAATAAAAGCAGCCGGCGGAATATCATCACTAGAGGATGCAGAGAAATTTATGGAACTAGGCGCGAGCAGACTAGGAACCAGCAGAATAGTGAAAATAGTAAAAAGCAATCCGGAATCATTAGATTGATCAATAGATTAATCAAAAAAACTGCACTTTAACTTACGGTTAGAGTGCAGTTTTTTTTATCTTGTCGAATTTTACAATGTATAATAACAAATTTGGCTTTTTTGAATTTAATAATTGAATTTTTTCATTTTTTGTTTTGATTAATATCCGCAAAATCGTAAATTGTTTAATAGCGTTTTTCTGCAAAATCGCAAATTGTTTAATAGCGTTTTTCCGCAAAATCGCAAATTGTTTAATAGCGTTTTTCTGCAAAATCGCAAATTGTTTAATAGCGTTTTTCCACAAAATCGCAAATTTGTCAGGTGGGCGGATAATTGTTTTTGTTTTGTATATGCTTTCCCAACAGGCAAATATGCTGAAAAGGAAAATCATGGTTTCGGAATAAAAAAAATACAGGATACAGTAAAGAAATATGAGGGAGTATGAGAATAAGTTACACAGATACAGAGTTTAAGCTTTCGTTGATGATTCCGATAGCTTAATGATACCAATTGATAAAAGACAGGGAAGAGTGAAAATACAAATATTTACAAAAGATGTCGAATTATGCTCGAAAAATGTCGAATTATGCTCGGGATATTGATTAAAAAAATAACAGTGCTATAATAACTGTATCTGAGATTTTTATCGCAGGATAAATGATAGGTTTCGAAGCAGCAGATTATAACACATCTATGTATTCGGATCCTTCGCAATAGAT
>OMXJ01000031.1 GCA_900315015.1 uncultured Eubacteriales bacterium
AGATTCTGAATGTTTCCATTCGATTTGTTCATTGCTGAACGAAATTTATTTGGAATTTTCAAGGTTGTTTCATTATTAAGTTATCAATGTTCGTTTTTTGCTTGCTGTCTTTTTTGCGACAGCCTATATATTTTAACACATCTCTTTTTGTTTGTCAAGCACTTTTTTATTTTTTTCAATGCTTGTTTTTCAAACAATTGATGTATTTTAATATACGCTTTTTCAGTGCTTTGATGTTTTTTCATTGCCCTGACAGCGAAAAAGATTATAACGCAATCATTTCTCTTTGTCAAGCACTTTTTTAAATATTTTTAAAATTTTTTTCTCAAAAGCTCCAATCCCCTTATTTTCAGCCAATTACCCATATCATTATACATTTTAAACAAGTAGAATCAAAAATTTTCTGCACCACCTCTGATAGCGTGTTCAGAGGGGTTTATGTTTTTAATGCTCAGAATTTCCGCTCGGTTTCTTTTGAGAAATAGTCTGCTTTTCAATTTCGGCAGAGGCTTTCGCAAACGAGCTTTCCGCAACATGAAAGTATTCAGCGACTTTTGAAATCGTTGAAGGGGACGGAACTGTTTCATCTTTAAGTTTTGCTTCACTTTTCATTCTTTTAAGATGAAACTGTCTTTGTTCACTTGTAATACCTTTAAGCTTTGTTCCTCTTATTTCTTCAAGAACAAGGGCAATATCCATTGTTCGGTTTTCACTTATATTCGCTTTTTCAGCGTATTTTACCCAATCTGATACAACGGCTTTGATTTTATCAATGGTTTCCTTGCAGAAGCTTTCTTCAATTCCCATTTTCTTGCCGCAAGTTATCATATCTATATCTGTGATTTCTGAAGACTTACCATTGATTGTCATTTGATGCTTAGAAATCCATTCGTTATCAGGGTTGTATGCAAAAGTGATGTCGTATGCAGGAGATATATGCCACTCACCTTTTTTATTCATCAGAAACGAGAAGTTTTTAACATGGTCGTCACAATTCACACCTTCAACCGCAAACACCATTCTGCGATACATTTCTTCCACTTCACGTTGAGTAACACCTATCCTTCTGGCATATTCAGTATACATTTCATAAGAGCAGACACAAGGCGTGTTATAATCAAGATGCGCAAGTCCCGCCAATGTAACCATGTGCAGTTTAGCGCCGTTTTCACGGTCAAATCTCTTTGTCATAAAATGACATAGACCGTCTTTTTCGAGCAAACGACAATCACTCATGTTTATGCCTGCATCTTTAGCCATAAGATAATACGCATATTCTATGTTTGTGTATTGCTTGCCGTCATTAACGTTATGGTCTCCGTTTTTGCTTACTCCGTCAAATTTAATAAGCCAGTAATCAAAGTCAGAACCATTCTGTAATTGACCTGAACGTATTTCTCCTGTCTTTTCGTTATGTGCAATAACAGCTTTTGCTCTTGCACCGCCCGCTGAAGAGCCAATTTCTATAAGCTGTGCAATACTCGCTCTTTTGTCAGATAATGTAACGTTTTTCTTACCTTCAAGAATACTTGATGCAAGTTTTACCATTTCAGTAACATCTAAGTCTTTTTCGACAGAAGCAGGGCTGCTTGCAGGACGGTATTCCAATGCCCCCATACCCCTATTGCCTGTGTAGCATAATCTTTCAATTACCGTAAAAGAGTCTTTAGCTCTTCCTTGTGCCGCAAGCCATGCATCAATAATCTGATTGCCGAATTTATCAGGCAGAGAGTCAGCAAATACGCCTGCTGTCCCCTTAAAAGCGGGAACATCTGCCAAATCATTAAAAGCATATACGTTTTCCGACAAAGGCATCATTATCGGAGATATTTCGATGCCGCTTCTCAGAAAGTCTCTGTCATATTCAAACTGAACTAACTTTGAGCCTTCTGGCTGATGTAAATAGCCTACCTTTGAACCCCAAAGCCACACTTCTGCTGTTGTAATAGGTTTGCTCATTGTTCATCGCCCCATTTCCACTCGTTGTTTAATCTTTCTTTTTTGATTGCTCTCTTAGGAAGAACACCGTTGTTGGCAAAGTAGGAAGGTCTTCTTGTATAATCTGGTATGATGTTTTCAAGATTGTGTTCCAATCCTACTCCATGAAGAAGTTTGATAAATGTGAGCATTCCTACTTCTTCACCTTTTTCAAAGCGGGAAATAGTTCTCAATCCGACACCTGTTTTCTTTGCCAGTTCTCTTTGCGTGATGCGAGCAGCTACCCTGTGCTGCTTAAAACGTGCAGCAAGCTCTTTCGTAGTCGCATTGCAGTCCAGATTGTTTGTAATCAACATAATATCACCTTCTTTCGAGTATCATAAAGTGCAAGACATTGCACTTTAATTATATTATATCTTAGTGAAGAAAAAAATCAAGCAATTGCATTAAAATATCCATAAATGAATTCTAATTATTATTAGAGGATAATAAAACGCTAAAAATATACTCAATCATACATTATAGTTTTCTCTATAATAGGTTCTTTTATTTTCTATCATTTTATATTTTCTGAGCTTTACTTTCTTATATCTGATTTCACATTTTTTCTTATATACACTAATACCATAGCACATGATATAGTCAAATGGAATAACGCTCCTAAAGTAGTAATTACTCTGGCTGGTATCATTTAAAGCCTCCAGAGCCTTACCTCTAGCTTCCCATCCAAAATCTGCACTATATACCTTGATATAAACTACTCTATCATTTCTTTTATCTGGTACAACAATGTCTACATCAAATACACCATGCTCATGGCTCTCATCAAATACCATGCCATTTCTATAGATTAATTTCTTAATGTGCTCATGATACGGCACCTTCTCGCCGCTTTTCCATAACTCAAAGCGGCTAAGATAACGTTCTATTAGCTTAGCCGCTTTTTTTGGATGTCCATCAAGAAATTCTTCGTATAGCCCCTTAAATTCCTTGTCAGTTACTTCAATCATCTAATGGCCTAAATCCTTTTGTTTTTGAATACTTCATTTCACAACCAATATTTTCAAGGCAGTCTGATGGATCTACCTTCTCGAAGTTAATTCCATAAAGACTGCTTCTGCTTATTCTTGCCTTTACTATGCAAACGTCCTCTTCATTTCCTGTTGCAGTATTAAGTACCTTATCAAGTGCATAAACATTAACAACATCTATAGGAAGCATTGAAAAGGTATCTCTTGCAACTCTTAAAACACAGCTGCAGACATAATCCTTAATAAGCTCATTTCTCTTACCTGCTGCCATCTTTTTAACAACTATCTGTCCCCCCGCATTTATGTCAAGTTCTTCTTCAGGAACTACCTCTTCAGACTTTACATGAAATTCTACTGCAATCTCACCCTCATTCTGATCTTCGCCTACTTCAAATTCACTTCCATATTCAAGAAGATCGTCAAATGGCTGCATTTCTCCTATTACATAAAGATAGCTGTCAATATCTCCATTCATCACGCTTTCCTTTAATTCAAGCATGTCTTTTCCTGAAACATTGTCCCAGTCTATTACAGGATCTGCTGTCTTATGTACGCTGACAATGTCCTCCATAGACTGAACATATGCCTCATACTCCTGCATATCTTCATTATTCTCAGAAGCCAAGCTCTCTGCACCCTTTCTACGAGCATTATACTCCTCTAATGAAATACTTCCATTATTCTGCTTTTCTTCTTTCTTTGAAGTCTTTGCCTTCTTCTTTTCTTCCTTTTCCTTAGTCTTATCTACAAGCTTCTTTACATTAGCAGTTTTTCTATAATAAACGCCTGTTCCTGGAATTCCCACAGAGCCCGTGACCTTGCCATTAGCACCCACAGTAGCTCTCATTCCAGTCTTTCCAAAGGAAAGGCTAGGTCCTGACTTACTTAAATTAAGCTTCACTCCTTTAAACAGCTTAATGCTTTTTCTGAAAACAAGTCCCATTTATATATCCTTCTTTCTATTTAATATGTTCACTTTTGTTCAAGCCCCAATCATCTACCAGCTTGCATTCATTCACCCAGCCGATATAGTAGGCATCTATAACCGTTAATTCATTCGAGATCCTATCATATTCACACTCACCTGTATACTGATTATATACAGTGTACATGATATCATTATTATCATACTCAGCTATAAAATCGACAAAATCCGAATCAGATTCAATACCCCAATCCTCCATATATAAATCAGGCGCTCCAAAGGTATGAAGCATCTCATGGGCAAAAGCTGATGGTGTTTCTTCATATCCCTCGCAGTTCATGAGCATTGCACAATACTCATAATCACGGCTCATTCCATCATAATAGTTCCTGGTATAGGAAGTAGTCATATTTGTACTGTCAGTATTAAGGAAAAGAATATATATGATATTCTCGGTTTCATATTTGCTCTTTATCTCTTCTGCATTGACATTTTCATCAATAAAGTCAAAAACCTCAGAATCCACATCATAATCCATATAATTAGTCATATCTGTCTCAAGATATCCTCTATAACACAGACCCTTAGCCTCATCAAAGTCATAGATAAAGTTCAGCTCATGTCCCCATCTTTTAGCCTGGGAAGAAAGCCAGTCGCAGGCATATTCTAGATAATACTGTCCTCTTTCTAAAAGCTCTGTATCACCTTTTGAGTCTCCCCATTTATTATTATAGTCATCTGCAACAATTGATACTATAACAACATTTCCTTCCGGGAACACTGCTGAGCCCTGCCCTGCTCTTTCATTTTCTCTTGCCTCACCGTCCTGCTTATTTTGATCACCGCTCTTATTTTCATCTTTGTTTAATGGATTATCTAAAGCATCCTGCTTTGATGAGTCGCCATCATGCTCTATCTTATCATTTCCTGATACCTTAGTGGTGGTCTGTACATCAACGCTCTGAGAGCTACTAATAACTTTCTCATCGCTGCTTTGCACTGTAGTGACATTCTGATTATCACCGTCTGCACTTTTACCTGGATTTTGCTCCTTATTTTCTTTAACTGCAATATAGTTTTGCCTCATCATAAACAAAGTTTCTACACTTAGGCTTAAATATATTGCAATTACTATAATTCCTAAAATACTGATCAGTACTGCAAATAAACGATCTTTATTTCTCATTTTTTCCTCAACAAATAGTTATCTTATCGCAACACAGTTCCTTCCATTATTCTTTGCATCATATAATGCTTTATCAACTCTAGTAAAGAGGGATTCGGTCGTATCATCCTTTTTTACAGAGGTTATTCCTATACTGATAGTAACATGTCCAACAAGACCAAAACTAGTCTCTGCCACCCTTCTTCTAATTCTTTCTGCTGCTATTTTCGCATTTGCAGATGTAGTATCTGGAACTATGATTATAAATTCTTCACCGCCCCAGCGTCCTATAGTATCTCCTGTTCTCATTGTCGACATTATGCACTTTGTAAGCTCTTTAAGAACCATATCTCCCATATCATGTCCATAGGTATCATTAACGTTCTTAAAATAGTCAATATCGATCATCATAAGAGTAAGACGCTCATCTCTTCTTCTCTTACTTAACTCATAAGAAATAAGGCCATCGAGCTTTCTTCTATTAAATATTCCTGTCAGCTGATCTCTTTCAGCAAGCTTATTCAGCTTTTCAATCTTTTCATCAAGCTCGCTTGTTGTGGCCTCAAGGAAGGTAACAAGTCTCTCCCATATTGGAATTGAAGAATAATCTTCGCTTTCAACCTCTAAGTCACTTACCTTGACAGGCTCGTAATCGCTTGGAATAGCTCCTTCTCTCATTCCAACTGCAACAAGAGTACTATTTAATATTCCTCCTCCATCAGAGGACTTATATATTTCTCCATAGCCGCAGCCTGTAAGAGTTTCAGGATTTACTGCCTTATAATAATTAAATTCCTTATCTGCATTCTCATTTCCCATAAAAACCCTGCGGTTCATGCAGGCATAAAGCATAATTGCTTCCGGCTTGAATTTTGACATTTCATTTGCGTAAAAAAGAGTTTTCTTCAAAAGGTATCTAGGCTTTGAATAAGAAAGCATCAACTTTGAATTCTTCTCTATCGTCATCGAAAACTGCAGTCTTCCATCACTAGTATAATCAAGAGGCACTCTTCCTAGCCTCATATTTCCATTCTTCATAAGCAGTGGAAAGGCACATACATTTTCAAAAAAATACTCATCAGGAACAACATCAAGATACTTTTTATATATTGAAATTGCAGGCTGATCATCTATTGAGGTGATAAAGCCTTCTTTTGCTATTCCGGTAACGGTCATTTCCTTTCCGAGAGCACGCCATCCTAAATTGCAATCAGTTCTTATGCTTAGCTCTTTTCCATAGAAACAAACCGCCATTATTCCTCTTGTATAGATCATGTCATCTATAAATATCTTTGATCTGTCATCGATCAGCACCTCAGAACCTGCCTGTGCGCCAAATACGGGAATGTCAGGATAGTCCTTATTGATTCTCTCGATAAAATCCGTCGGATAAAGCCTAGCGCAAGAAGACATGACAAGTATGCCCCTCAAATCATCAATAAGACATAGGGACTGCGTAAAAAGTCTACCTGCAAAGGAGACGTCCATCGAATAACAGTCATATACACTTATTCTAAAACCGCTCTCCTTAAATAAAATCACTGATATAACAGTATTTTTTTGAGTAATATTTTCTTTCTTTACAGGGCCTAGGGTAGTCATACCTATGACTCTGCATTCGGGAAGCTTAGATTTTACGTTATTGAGCATTGCCTGAATGTAATTCTTATCACTGTTAGGCTCATAAATCTGCACAAGTCTAGCTGATGCGCTGTCATAACCTCTCATTCCGCGAATTTCCATCAGTATACTGTCTAAACTGTGTTCCCCGGTAACCTCAAATGTCTTTTGAATCATCAGAACTCCTCGCCTTTAGCAACGTGCCAAACAAATTATTTGATAAAAATATAGATATAAATCAACCTTTATTATAGCTTATTGTATTGAAACTTTCAAGTCAAACATAGTATATTAATTATTTATACGAGACGTGGTTTTTTTACGTCGCAATGCCCACAAACTGCTTCTCATAAAGTTTGAAATACTCTCCTCTTTTTTCGATAAGCTCATCATTAGCCCTACCAAAACGCTCACACTCATAATCATCTTTATTATAGACCTTTACAACTCTCATTCCATTAACATTTTCCTGCACAACGGAATTTACTTTATCAAGTCTTTTTTGAACAAGCGCGTACTGAGGAATTGCCTTTCTAAGCACCGCCCAGATCACTATTACAAGCACAGGTAAAAGACATATTACCACCATACTAAAGCTTAAGTTCAGGCCTATGAGTGCTAAAAAGCCACCTATTAAAAACATTGGAGCCCTTACAAAGCCCTGAGCACCTGTTGAAGCCGTTGCTGCACAGGTCACGCCAAATGTCCCCCCTATAAGGGTAATTAAAAGCATCAGAGCACCGAACACGATAATCATATGCATTCTGGAATAATCTCCCCCGCCAAAGATTTCTATAAGTCTAAAAGCCATCTTTGATCCAGTTACCTGGTCATTAATATCCATCCCGGTTATATTTTTAGGTTTCATTACCTTGGTTTTCTTTTACTTTGATTTTTTATTTCTTTGATTTTTTATTTCTTTGATTTTTTATTTCTTTGATTTTTTATTTCTTTGATTTTTTATTTCTTTAATTTTTTATTTCTTTGATCTTTAATTTCTGATTTTCTATTACATTTTACACTAGATTGCCTAAGTTTAGTAGATATTAGTTTTTCGGGCCTAGGCCTGGAAGATAGTTCACAATTTCAAGATCATATCTAGACACATATTCAAGTGCATGCTCAGCAACATCTTTATTTGAGAGCAGCTCAGGATAATGCGCATCGCAGCCAATCATTACCTTATTACCAACTTCCTGTGCTATTCTAAAAAATCTGTCACAAGGATAATGCCTTCCTCCAACTAATCCATTCATATTGAGTTCAATTGGATAATCAGCCTCTTTCATATATTCTAAAAGTCTTTTATACTCTTTATAATATAGCTCCTCATTATGCTCATCTTTATATGGATAATTTAAAAGATCAGGGTGACATAAATACTTATATTTTCCGCTCTTCATTCCTTCTATGCAAAGATTTATATATGTAAGAAGCTCTGAATCACCTACATTCGGATCTCCTGCCCAGCCGACAAGCCCCTTATCGTAACCGAAATTATGCTGTCCGAGTATAAGATAATCAACAGGATAATCCGCATATAGCTTTTCCTGTCTTTCCATTAATGGAGGCAGATACTCAGCTTCAAAGCCGACGTAAATAGTAATATCCTTCTCATATTCCTTTCTAAGGGAAAGTATCGAATCAAAATAGTCATCCATTTGAGCGGGTGTCATTCTAAGACCTGCAACATAATCAGGATCTGGAAAATCCCATGGACAATGATCCGAAAAACCAAGCACCTTCATTCCTGCCTTAATTGCTTCTTCCACATACTCCCTATCTGTTCCGGTTGCATGATTACAGCGTGTAGTATGTGTATGATAATTTGCTAACATCTTATTATTTCCTTCTTTCTCTTTACCATCTACTATTTACATCCAAATCCATCTTCTATTTTAAGCCAATTTAGTATTCTATCAAATTCTCAGTCATATTATTAAAATAAATTACGATTCAATTTTCTGAAATCGAATCACTTAACTCTCCCTATCAAATTTTATCACAAAAAGAATGCCTGTGTCAAGGTTTCCCTTGACACAGGCATTCTTAATAAATGCAATTATTTAACCTAAATTAAACAATTTATGATTTAACCTTAAACCCTTTTCTTATTCTAGAATAGTTCAAGCGGACTTCAAATTAAAGTCTGTCATGGCATGTTCTAGCGATAACGTCGAGCTGCTGCTCCTTTGTAAGGTTGATAAACTTAACAGCATAACCAGATACTCTGATTGTGAAGTTAGCATACTCTGGCTTCTCTGGATGCTCCATAGCATCGTAAAGCTTATCTGTTGTGAATACGTTAACGTTAAGGTGATGAGCACCATTTGCGAAGTATCCATCCATAGCACTTACAAGGTTTGTCTCCTGCTCATCAAGTGCATGACCAAGAGCTGATGGGTTGATTGTCTGAGTATTTGAAATACCATCAAGTGACCACTCATAAGGAACCTTTGCTACTGAGTTAAGTGAAGCAAGAAGACCATTCTGCTCAGCGCCGTATGATGGTGAAGCACCAGGTGCGAATGAAGCGTAAGCCTTACGTCCGTCAGGTGTAGCACCAGTAGCCTTACCATAAACTACGTTAGAAGTAATTGTAAGGATTGATGTTGTAGGCTCTGAATCTCTGTATGTATGATGCTTTCTTATATCTGTCATGAACTTCTTAAGAAGCTGAACACCGATCTGATCTGCTCTGTCATCATCGTTACCATACTTAGGGAAATCACCCTCTACTTCGTAATCGATAGCGAGATTTGTCTCAGGATCACGAATAACCTTAACCTTAGCATACTTAATAGCTGAAAGTGAGTCGATAACGTGTGAGAAACCAGCGATACCTGTAGCGAATGTACGTCTTACATCTGTATCGATGAGAGCCATCTCAGCTGCCTCATAGTAGTACTTGTCATGCATGTAGTGGATGAGGTTAAGAATGTTAACATAGAGCTCTGCAAGCCAGTCAAGCATAACATCATACTTAGCAACAACTTCATCATAGTCAAGGTACTCTGATGTAATTGGCTGGTAAGCTGGTCCGATCTGCATGTTCTTTCCGTTCTTATCCTTGAACTTCTCGTCAACACCACCGTTGATAGCGTAAAGAAGTGCCTTTGCAAGGTTTGCTCTAGCTCCGAAGAACTGGATTTCCTTACCTGTCTGTGTAGCTGATACACAGCAGCAGATTGAGTAATCGTCGCCCCAGATTGGCTTCATAACGTCATCATTCTCGTACTGGATTGAAGATGTGTTGATAGAAATCTTAGCTGCATATCTTCTGAAGTTCTCTGGAAGTCTCTTTGTGTAAAGAACTGTAAGGTTTGGCTCTGGAGCTGGACCCATGTTCTCAAGTGTGTGAAGGAATCTATAGTCGTTCTTTGTAACCATTGAACGTCCATCAAGACCTGTTCCTGCAACTTCAAGTGTAGCCCAAACTGGGTCACCTGAGAAAAGCTGGTTGTATGACTCAATTCTTGCGAACTTAACCATACGAAGCTTCATTGTGAAATGGTCGATAAGTTCCTGTGCCTCTGACTCTGTAAGTGTGCCTTCCTTTAAGTCTCTCTCAATGTAGATATCAAGGAATGTTGATACACGGCCTACTGACATAGCTGCACCGTTCTGAGTCTTGATAGCTGCAAGGTATCCGAAGTATAACCACTGAACTGCTTCCTTAGCGTTCTTAGCTGGCTGTGAAATATCAAATCCGTAGATCTGAGCCATTTCCTTCATTCCCTTAAGAGCCTTGATCTGATCTGCGATTTCTTCTCTCTGACGGATAACCTTATCTGTCATTGTTCTGTCGCCACAGTTGTCAAGATCGTTCTGCTTCTTGTTGATGAGGTAATCGATACCATAAAGAGCTACTCTTCTGTAATCGCCTACGATACGTCCACGACCATATGTATCAGGAAGACCTGTTACGATATGAGCATGACGAGCAAGCTTCATTTCCTTTGTATAAGCATCAAAAACTGCCTGGTTGTGTGTCTTGTGATACTCGTTGAAAATCTTGTCGTACTTTTCATTTACATTGTAACCATACTGTGCAGCAGCCTGCTGAGCCATCTTAATTCCACCGTAAGGCATAAATGCTCTCTTAAGTGGCTTATCTGTCTGAAGACCTACGATCTTCTCAAGATCCTTTGTTGCTTCATCGATGTAGCCAGGGCCATAAGCTGTAAGGCTTGATACAACCTCTGTTTCGCATTCAAGAACACCGTTATGTTCATGTTCTTCCTTCTGAAGAGCCTGAAGCTTTCCCCAAAGTGTATTTGTTGCATCTGTTGGACCTGCAAGGAAATCCTCATTTCCCTCATATGGTGTGTAGTTGTTCTGGATGAAGTCTCTGACATTTACATCGTCAAGCCAGTGTGTTCCTTTAAAGCCTCTCCATTCCTCTCTCATGTTCTTATCTCCTTTGTTTTGTGAAATTGGTTTATAGTTGACTTTGCATTAAATCCATCTCTCAGTTAGGATACCCTCAAAACCGCTATTTTTAAGACCTAATGCTTATATCATTGTAAATATTTTAACACCCATCCTATTGTTTAACCTTGATTTAAATCAAAGTACAATAAAATTATTTGTAATTTTTAATTACTTTTTTTACTTATCTAAATTGAATTCAAGCAGCTCTTTTGCATGCCTTACTCTTTCGCTGGTTGGTGATTCAACGCCCTCAAGCTTGTATGGAATTCCAAGCTCCTTGAACTTATGTACTCCAAGTGAATGATATGGAAGCACTTCCACTCTTCTTACATTGTGAAGTGAATGAATGAAATCTCTTGTCTTTTCAAGATATTCATCAACATCTGTATAGCCTGGTACAAGTACATGTCTGATCCAGATAGGCTTATTTATTTCATCAAGATATCTGAACATTTCCTGGATATTTGCATTAGGCACTCCAGTAAGCTTTTTATGTACCTCTGGATCGATATGCTTAATGTCAAGCATGAGCATGTCTGTGTATTTCATAAGCTCTTCGAACTTTGAGAACCAAGGCTGCTCCTTTGTGAAAGGCTGTCCTGCTGTATCGATGTTTGTATGGATACCGCGCTCCTTTGCCTTTTTGAAAAGATCTATAAGGAAATCAATCTGTAAAAGAGGCTCTCCTCCACTTACAGTAATTCCTCCCTTTTCTCCCCAGTAATTTCTATATCTTTCTGCCATTTCAAGAATTTCATCAGCAGTCTTTAAATTATCTGTATTAGGATCCCATGTATCTACATTATGACAGTACATGCATCTCATGTTGCATCCCTTTAAGAATACAAGGAATCTTATTCCTGGTCCATCTACTGCTCCAAACGATTCAATCGAATGGATCCTTCCTTTAATTTCTTCAGCCATATTTATTCCCCTATTTAACCTTTCATATCTATCTGCTATTTCATTTTTTGCTAGTTCTTTTTTACTAGTTCTTTTTTTGCTAGTTCTTTTTTACTGGTTCACTTTTTATTTTTACTGGTTCACTTTTTATTTTTACTTTTTCACTTTTCATCAGCTTGATTTTCATCTTGCTTTTGATTTATTTTGCGATTGATTTTTTTGTATTTCTTATGTTGACATCATTATATTTGATATCACGCTTTTTTGATTTGATTTAAATCAAATTAGCAACTTTTTTTAAATTATTTTTTTATAGTCAAAATAAATAAATCTTGTGGTCTATTTTGAGTCAAGCCACAAGATTTAGTATTCGTTATTTTTTTATCAATCTTTCAAAATTTTGATTTTTTCTTTCAGTCTTTTGCTTCAGTATATGCTCAGTTTACAACAAATACAGTAAAGTAAGCGATTGCAATAGCTGCCGGCACTAAAAAACATCAATATTTGAAGCCTGAAAAACCAACTACTAAAGATATTACTGAACACTTAGGAATTGTAAGAGAAATTACATTATCCTTTATCTCGGTTCCAAAAACCTTTGGTATTACATTCGTAGGAGCATCAAAATCATTCTTATCATGAACATTTCCTGTAAGTATTTCACCTGTTGCTGCACTTGCAGTTGCACCGATTACTCTGCAGCTGATTTCATATTCATCTGTAAGAGAACAGTTTGCAATGGTAATATTGAGATGCCCATTCTGAGATACAGAAGCAGAATATGAAAGAGCAGGTATTTCCTCTCCTCCTTCTCCTACTTTTTCATTCTCGATAAAGCTATATACATTTTCAGAATCCTGGTGAGTCTTGAACATGTTCATTACATGATAGGTAGGAGTCTTTATCATCTTCTCGCCCTTTGTAAGAAGAAGGGCCTGAAGTACATTTACTGCCTGTGCAAGGTTTGCCATGCATACAATATCTGCATTATTATTAAAGATATTGAGATTGCAGGCTGCTACAATGGCATCTCTCATTGTATTCTGCTGATAAAGGAAGCCCGGATTAGTTCCCTCTTCCACATCATACCAACAGCCCCATTCGTCAACTATGAGCTTTACCTTATCAGTATACTTTCTAATAATTGCGCCGTGCTTTCGGATCATATCCTCAATCTGTAAGGTTCTTGAAATCGTGCCATAATATTCAGCATCAGAGAATTTTGTAGAACTTCCCTTATGCTCCCAGTCTCCTGTTGGAACAGTGTAATAGTGAAGTGATAGAGCATCTACCATGGTATCATTTAGATTCTCCATAAGCTTTTCTGTCCAACGATAATCATCTGCACTAGGTCCGCATGCAACCTTGAAAAGATGACTTCCTCCAAGATTTCTAGCATAGGCCTGGAACTTTCTATATTCATCTGTATAATACTCCGGACGCATGGCTCCGCCGCCGCCCCAGTTCTCATTTCCGATTCCTATGTACTTAAGCTTCCAAGGCTTCTCACGTCCATTCTTCTTGCGAAGCTCTGTCATATTAGAATCACCATCAAAGGTTATATACTCTATCCAGTCAGAAAGCTCCTTTGGAGTTCCGCTTCCTAAATTTCCAGCAAGATAAGGCTCGCATCCAATTTTTTCGCATAAATTAAAGAATTCATGAGTTCCAAAGGAATTAGGCTCTGTCACACCGCCCCAATAAGCATTTATTCTCTTTGGTCTCTCTGATTTTTTTCCTACTCCATCAAGCCAATGATAATCATCTGCGAAGCATCCTCCCGGCCAGCGAAGTACTGGCATTTTTAACTCCTTAAATGCTGCAATGACATCATTTCTTACGCCATTAGTATTTGGAATTTTTGAGTTTTCTCCAACATAAATTCCATCATAAATGCAGGCTCCTAAATGTTCTGAGAAATGTCCATATATTTCTCTATTTATATGAGCCTTTTTGTCTAGCGTATTTACGACCATGTTCAGCTTTCTCATAAAGTCATCCTTTCATATATCATTTGCTCCAAAAAGCGGAGCTTATTTTTTATCAATCTTCTTCTAGAATAAGGCATATTCACCTTTTTGTCAAACAAAAAGAAGGAATCCTGCACAAATTTTTTTCCGTAAAAATAGCGGTATAGAAGCAATTCTACACCGCAAATTTATAATTTTAAGTTTTAAAGCTCAAAATAGCCAAAATAATCAATTAAATGCTATCAAGTGCCTGCTTAATATCTGCTATGAGATCCTCTGCATCCTCAAGTCCGCATGAGAAACGTACAAGATCACTTGAAATACCGCAATCAATAAGTTCCTGCTCAGTAAGCTGTCTATGAGTTGCACTTGCTGGATGTAAGCAGCATGTTCTAGCATCTGCAACATGAGTCTCGATTGCTGCGATCTTTAATGCCTTCATGAACTTTTCTGCTGCTGGCTTTCCGCCCTTAACACCAAAAGAAACTACACCACAGCTTCCATTTGGAAGATACTTCTTAGCACGCTCGTAATACTTATCTCCTTCAAGAGATGGATAAGTAACCCAGCTTACCTTATCTGATGACTTTAAGAACTCTGCAACCTTAAGTCCATTCTCGCAATGTCTCTTCATTCTTACGTGAAGGCTCTCAAGACCAATATTTAAAAGATATGCACTCTGAGGTGACTGAACTGAACCTAAATCTCTCATAAGCTGAGCAGTACACTTTGTAATGAAAGCACCGCCCATACCGAACTTCTCAGCATAGGTGATTCCATGGTAGCTCTCATCTGGTGTGCAAAGGCCCGGGAACTTATCAGCATGAGCCATCCAATCAAACTTTCCTGAATCAACAATAGCTCCGCCTACAGCTGAACCATGTCCATCCATGTACTTTGTTGTTGAATGAGTAACTATATCTGCACCGAACTCGATAGGTCTGCAGTTAACTGGTGTTGCGAAAGTATTATCGATAATAAGAGGTAAACCATTCTTATGCGCAACCTTTGCAAACATCTCTATATCAAGAACAGTAAGGGCTGGATTTGCAATAGTTTCACCAAAAACAGCCTTTGTATTTGGCTTAATTGCTGCCTGAAGCTCTTCTTCTGTGCAATCTGGTGATACGAAGGTAAAATCAATGCCCATCTTTCTCATTGTAACATTAAAGAGATTGAAGGTTCCACCATAAATTGATGAGCTTGATACAATATGATCTCCTGCCTGAGCTATATTAAAAGTAGCAAAGAAATTAGCTGCCTGTCCCGAACCTGTAAGCATAGCTGCTGAACCACCCTCAAGTGCAGCAATCTTAGCTGCAACAATATCACAGGTAGGATTCTGAAGTCTTGAATAGAAATAACCTGATGCTTCAAGATCAAAAAGCTTTCCCATATCCTCGCTGGTATTGTACTTAAATGTTGTACTCTGAATGATAGGAACCTCTCTTGGCTCTCCATTTCCTGGATGATAACCTGCCTGCACGCATTTTGTTCCTACATTTAAATTCTTTTCGTCCATAAGTAAATGTCCTTCCTGTAATATATTTTTTAAAGATAGCCTCTTTTCTTTTTACATTACAACTACCCATTATAACACATCAAGTCCGTTATGTAAACATAGCGGACTTGATTTTTTTTAATTTTTTCTTATTTACTTTGCTAATAATTCCTGAATATAGGCGGTAAGCTTTTCTGCTCCTCTTTTATGTGATGCATATGTAGGATGCCAATCTGCTGCAAGACCTTCATCTGATTTTCTTGCATCAAATTCCATTGTATAGACATTGCTATCACCTGTTTCCTCGGAATAAGCCTGAACTGCATTTTCAACAGCTCCCATTAAGTCAGAGCCCATAAGACCTAGTACACATACTATCTTACTATTTTTATCATGCTCTCTTACCTTCTTAAGAAAATCAACATAAAGCTCTTCATATGATGAAATCTTTTCTGCATCGCCCTTTGTATAACTTGCATCATTAGTTCCAAGATTTATAACAATTACATCCGGCTCTCTTTCAAATGACCAGTCATAATCAACAGGCTTCATTCCCTTATAAGATGCACCGTAGGTAAAGCCTAATTTGTCATAATACTGTGGAACAGTTGATGTTTCATTAATTGTATTGCTATCTGAGGTATAGCCTGACAATATTCCAAAGCCGCTAAATGAAAATAAATCACAATCAGCGTTTAAGTTTTCTGCTGTAAGATAAGCATAAGTTTTTGTCGCATCCTCTGTAATAGTTGAGAAATGATGATCCTTATCCTCATCATCTACACCATATCCACAGGTGATAGAATCTCCTATGAATCTAAAATAAAGCTCCTTCTCCTCAGTCGGTTTAATATCTTCATAAGAGGTAACCTTTATTTCTTTTATTCCAGTGGTTGAATTTGCTGCTTCTGAAAGCTTCACTACCTTTATGGTAACTTCCTCTTCATCATCAGATTCAAAGGCTGTAATGGTCTTTGTAAGGTCATCTATCATCTCATCTGCTACACGTTCACCGTTTACATATATTGCAACACGAGCCTGACTGTTCTTATCTCCTCCTACCTTAACTGCAGTTGAATCTCCATTAAAGGTGATTTCAGCTTTAGTACCGCGGAAAGTAAATTCCGCTCCCGATGCTGAAGTTACAAGCCACAAGCTATCCTTCTCATAGGCTGCATGTCCAATTATTTTTACATGCTCTGCATCTGCTGGGCATACTCTCTCCTGCAAAGCAGGTTCCGCTTCAGTACTCGCCTCGGTCGTAACTTCTTCCTGCGACGTTACCTGGGCAGTTGATCCCTCTGTAGCATCCTGTCCCGACTTACCACAGCCTGTAAACATGATTCCTGCTGTAAGCACAAGCGCAACAGCTTTATTTAATATGCTCTTCTTAATCATTCTTTTTTCTCCTTTTCTTTAGTTTGCCTGCCGCCAATATAGCATTTGATTACGATTTTTGAGTCCTATTCCCTGAAAAAGTTTAATTATTCCCGATTTAATTAATGCTGTAACCAAAATGAAAGGAATCACATCTTATAATTTTAAATTTAAAATATGATTCCTATCATTATGTTATTCAGTTCAAAATTCCAATAGTGATATTAACACCTATATTATCTAGTTTAATTTCTAATAGTAATATTACTACCTATATTATCTGGTTTAATATCTAATAGTAATATTACTACCTATATTATCTGGTTTAATTTCTAATAGTAGTATTACTACCTATCAATCAAATATATATTACAGGAAATGAGCGCGGAGGAAATCTCCCTCTTCTGGGCAAAGATATGCTGGTGCGATATCAAATGCTGTCTTGCAGCCAATATTTCCTTCCTTATTAAGCTTTGCTACTGCTCTTGCATATGCTGCAAGAACTGAGCCTGTGAATTCCGGATTTGAATCAAGCTTGAGCTTATATTCGATAACATGCTTTGTCTTTCCTTCGTTTGTTGAACCTGAAACGATTACTGAACCGCCATGTGGAAGTCCTGCATGATTCTTTAATAATTCTTCTTCTGAAATGAAATTTACAGTTGTATCATACTCATCAAAGTAATTAGGCATTGTCTTAATTTCTTTTTCAATTCTTGCAAGATCTGCGCCTTCTTCTGCAACAACATAGCACTCACGTGTATGCTTCTGACGAGTTGTAAGTTCTGGATTGCTTCCGCTTCTAACTGCCTCCAGTGCTGACTCTACAGGTACTGTATACTGTCTTGCATCCTTAACGCCTTCAATGCGACGGATAGCATCTGAATGTCCCTGACTTACTCCGCGTCCCCAGAAAGTATATGCCTTTCCGTTTGGAAGGATTGCGTGAGAATAAAGACGGTTTACTGAGAACATTCCTGGATCCCAGCCTACAGAAATAACTGCTGTCTTTCCTGCTGCCTTTGCTGCTTCATCTACGTTCTTGAAATGCTCCGGGATTCTTGCATGTGTATCAAAGCTATCTACAACATTGTAATCCTTTGCATATGCTGGTGTCATCTTAGGAAGATCTGTTGCTGAACCACCGCAGATAACTAATACGTCGATATCCTTCTGCATATTTGCAAGCGCATCTGCTGAATATACCTTTACACCTTCTGATGCAATCTTTACCTTAGATGGGTCACGTCTTGAAAAAACGCCAACAAGTTCAAGATCTTCTGCTGCATTAACAGCCATCTCTACACCACGTCCAAGGTTTCCATAACCTAAAATACCAATTCTAACGCTCATTTCTATATTCCTCCTAACTAAAATTGAGTATGTTTGACTATACATTTCTATGTTTTTGGTTACTTAACAGTTAGTCCTAAAAATTATGACCTTCCGTAACTATGCCCACGGAATTTAAACTTTCATGCACACATTAACCACATTACAAATGCTGTAAATGCACTGTTATCGGCATTTACAGCACTTATATAACTATAATATTCTCGAGTAAATTTGTCAACAAGAATTTTTTTACTTTTTTCGCCCTTAATTGGAAAATACTAACATGTTAAAAATGTAATGTATTACACTTCCTCAAGACCATAATAATCTAATATTTTTATGCTGCTCTTTCCCGAACGTTCTATCAATCCTTCGCTTTCAAGTTCAGTAATCTTACGGCTGATTGTCTCCGGACGAAGACTAAGACTTGCAGCAATGTCCTCTAGCTTTAACTCAACTGTACCTGAATGATCCTGCTTTTCTCTATATATCAGAAAGGCTGCCAGACGTGACTTAGGGCTCTTAGTAGAAAGAAGCATATTTCTTTCATTTGCATCATGAAGCTTTTTAGACAAAAGCTCAATTATTTTCATTGCAACATTTGAATCACTTAGAATCTTAATAAGGTCCTTTTGCTTGATATTGCAGACGCTTACATCACTAAGGCAGACTGCTGAATATGGATAGTGACTATTTTCAAGTAGCATGCCCTCCCAGATGGTTTCATGATCTGAAAAAATACCGACTATCTGCTCTCTTCCATCAAGGTCGAATTTACACAGCTTTACCTTGCCCTTAAGGATAATGCATATTGATTTTACGCTATCACCTTCCCTGAACATGTAATTTCCCTTGCGGTAGCGAACATGCTCAGAATTCATCATCAGATTCTGCTTCTCATTTTCCGGCAAGCTCTCTAGGAACGGCACGTTTCTAAGGCACGAGCTATCACATACCTCGCACTCATCACACCCCTGAAACGGCGGCTTTAAGTTATATAATACCGATTTTTCCTCTCCTTTTCCTTTTCTCATACAAACCTCTTCTATTCACTATTTCTCTGCAAATCACGATTACTGTCAAGTAAGACGCTGCTGCTTTTATTTTACACATATCGCAGCGCCAAGCCATTTACATTTATTGATGTATTTTTAGTATAGCATCAACTTTGATTATAGTCAATCAAATTATGAACAAAAGCATTTATCTGGACCCAATATTAAATTTCTATACTAAATTATAACTTTTCAAGCAGAAGCTCTGATAATTCTGAAACACTATCAACAACTATATCTGCACCTGCCCTCTCTAATTCTTCTCTTGTTCCATAGCCGTATGAAACGCCGATTGAAGCCACCTCAGATTTCTTTGCGCCTTCTATGTCAAAGTGAGTATCACCTATCATTATGGCCTCTGATTTCTCAAGATCAGCTAAATCCCCCCTTGCTTCTTCAATAGCTCTATCAATTAGACGCGATTTGTCCGAGGATGGGTCCTTAACATCAGTTCCTATTATATAAGAAAAATAATCCTTTATCTGAAATTTTTCAAGGATAGGAACCGCAAATTTATAAGGCTTTGATGTCACTACAGAAGTCTTAATATTTCCTTTTTCATTCAGGGCTTTAAGTAATTCCTTCATTCCTTCATATACTGTAAGATGGAAAAGATTTCCGCTCTCATAAACTTCACGATAGAGTGCTACTGCCTTTTTTACATCCTCTTCTGACATATGATAAAAATTTGTAAAGGAATCAACTAAGGATGGCCCGACAAATTTACGGAGTTTTTCCACCGGCTCATTTTTTAATCCGAAATGATCTAGGGCGTATTGAACTGACTCAATAATTCCTTCTCCAGAATCATTTATGGTGCCATCTAAATCAAACATGATAAGCTTATATTTCTTTTCTTTGTTTAGCATAAATTTTACTTCCTTTTAACTTGCCAGATCTCTTTTATCATAATAAAAAAATGCAAATACTATTCCTAAGAGCAATACTACCGCAGCTACAAGCAGTGCCTCCTTTGAGATTTCCTTACCTGCAAATATTTCAGAGGCATTTGTATATGAATATGGTCCCAAAAACAAATAATCCTTCATGCTCGGTACTACTCTTCCAATTAAATCATAAACATAAAACATCATTGCTATACCTATGCCAAGACCCATTCTATTTTTCCCTGATATCGATGATAGTGCAAAACATATTGAGGCAACTTCAACGTTCATGATAAAGTGCATCAACATAAAAATAACCAGTTCCTTAACAGGAACCTCTTCATTTAGCATTACAAAGCCGAGGGCGTAAAACAAGGCGCAGATTATAGTAAAAAATATAAGTGATAAAAATACACAGATTCCTTTTGCCGCTATAACTTTAATTCTTGAAACAGGAAGCGAAAACAAAAATTCTCCGGTATGACCTTCCTCTTCTTTTGACAAAATTCCGATTGCAAGAATAGCTGCAAACATTCCCCCGCCAAGTCCGTGAACTGTTCCTACCTCTGTAGCAAAAAATCCTTCTATCGTAGCTATGCTCAGCGTGCTCATTCCAAAGGCGTCAGAAAAGGCTCCCATATTAGAAAACATATCAGCCATTGCTTTCATATCGCCCTGCATGCTCTTATACATCATGGTACATACAAAGCCTAAGATTCCAACAACAAAACTCCATAATAGAGTCGTCTTTAAATTGAGCTTCATTTCTCCTAAAAAAATCCTCTTCATGTCACGCCTCCTCATCCTCATAAAACTTTAAAAATGATTCATCGTCTATTTTCGGCGAATCGAGCATTGTAAGCCTTCCCTCTCTCATTATGGCAGCATTTTTACAATACTTATTTACCTCTGATAAAACGTGAGTTGATAAAAGGCAGGTTGCACCTTCCTTTACATATTCGTTTATCAATCCAAAAAATTTCTTTTGAATCAAAGGATCAAGACCACTGGTGGGTTCATCAAAAATAAACACCTTTGGCCTATGCTGCATGGCGCAGACAATACTTACCTTTTTTCTATTTCCAAGTGATAATTCTTTTATTTTCTTATGAGTATCGACCTTTAAGAGCTCGCAGATTCTTTCTGCTTCCTTCGTATAATCTCCTCCTCTTACATCTGCAGCATACTTTATTACTTCCGAAACTCTCATGGCCGGATAGAACCAAGCCTCCGAAGGCATATACCCAATATTTTCCATTATCTTTTCATGATCCTTTACGCTATCAAGACCTAGTATTTTTATTTCTCCCTGTTTATATTTTAAAAAGCCTAGCATCGAACGGATCGTGGTGGATTTTCCTGCACCGTTCGGTCCTAAAAATCCAAATATGTCCCCCTCTTTAACTTTTAAAGAGACATCTACTACTCCTCTGCTTTTACCATAGCTTTTTGTTAAATTCTTAATCTCTATCACATTTTCCATCGGCATCTCCTTTCTATTTGTGCTGGCATGTCTTCATAAATTCACATATTGCATTTCATTTGCAATTACAATCCTTTTCAAAGTCACCTAATACATTCCTTTTATTATAATGCCATCTGTTTTTTAGCAACATATGATTTTTCCACACCTGTTTCTAAAAGTATAACACAAATAAAAAACGGGGACAATACCTATCCCCGTAAAATATACTTATTTGCCTAACATAAACGCAGAAAAAGTCCCATCAATTTTCACTACCTTTTCTTTAGTATAAGCAAATACCTTATCATCCACTGACTCTAAATATAATATATCGCTGATATTTAAAACCTACTAGTACGGTATCATCAAGGATAACTATCATTAGAATCCACGTTCCTTTATTGGCTTCCTATGCTTTTCACAAAGAACAGGTACCCTTGCTGCTGGTGATGTAATTTTAGCTCTGAGCTCGAGCTCATTTTTCAACCATTCCTCACCGAATTTTCTTTTATTCATGCACTCCATAGGTTCACCAAAAATGATTCTTGTCGGCTGACCAACAGATGCCTGTTCAATATAAACCGGCACTATCGGAGCTGCAGTCTTTTGAGCGATAAAGATCACTCCTACAGCAATGTCCTCTGGTGTTGTTATGTCAAGGGCTGCAATGGTCTGCTGTACAAATACAGTCACGCCGCCATTTTCATTTTTTTCCAAATGCTCCGCACATTTTCTCAGTACCTCAAGTCCACTTGTTGTATCCCTTCTATGAAGTCCGACTATCGAAAACAATTTTTCTATATAAGCATTGAGATCAGGATTTGACACCCAGTCAGTCTTTGCAACTACCATCATATTTGCTAAAATGGTGCCTAATATAAGCCCATCAAATTCGCTAATGTGATTAGGAACAAAAACATACTTTCCCTTCTTATATTTCTCTAGATTATGTATTTCAAGATTATAGACCTTGCTTACCACCTCAAAAAACTCATTACTTTTTTCCGGATCAAGACCTACTTCTCTAGTCATTTTAAACAGCAATTCAAAAATAGAAACAGCCTGTGTAGTTGTATAACTGTCAACTCCGCCGAATTCTTCTATTAAAGCCTTCATACGTGATCGATCGATATTGTATTCTTCACTCATTCTTACAAACCTCTTCTTTATTTCCATATTTTTATATAGAGTTTTTTTCTAGATATAATCCCCAATTCTCTAGATTAACACAATTCAATCGATTTGTAAATATAAATTGGAATCAAAATGCAAAAATGCTTGCAAATTCATATTTCTATAAGTTCTATCTCCACACAACCCATAAAAATACATACCCGCCTATAACAGCAGCTAATGTAAATGGAATACCTATTCTTGTGAAATCTGTAAATTTAACCTCATAACCTTCTTTTCTAAGCATTCCAACACCTGCTATATTACAGCTTGCACCTACTGGTGTAATATTTCCGCCAAGAGTTGCTCCGCACAAAAGTCCAAAATATAAAAGATAAGGCTCTATTCCAAGAGATGTTGTTACTCCCTGAAGAACCGGAAGCATTGTCGCAACATATGGAATATTATCAACAAAGGCCGAAATCAAAACTGATCCCCATACTACTATTGTAAATAACAGGAATAAATTATTTCCTCCTGCCTTAACAATAAGCGCTGCAACATCATCAATTACTCCCATGTTGGTGATTCCGCCAATTACTATGAAAAGACCTGTAAGAAGAAAAACTGTCTCATAATCCACATTCTTTATGACCTTTTTTACTCTTTCCTTATTATGGTCCTTGGCATATTCCCATACCATTCCGATAATACTGCATACTAAACAGATTATACCGTTTGTAAGTGCTGGCTTTCCAGGTATAAAGGATGCAATCATTAATAGAACTACATGCGCTATCATCATTATACTAGGAACATAGTCAGTAACAACTGTTACATCCTTTGAAGTAACCGGGTACTTATCCTTTCTAAAAAGAAACATCATTATAGGAACAACTAAAAGAGCTCCTATCTCAACTGCAAAGAAAATTCCCGGCTTTCCATTCATCCAGAAAAAGTCTATGAAATCCATGTCTGCATAAGCGCCAAGCATTATTGAGGTTGTATCACCTACAAGAGTTGCTGCACCTTGAAGATTTGATGAAACTGCTATACTTATGATCATGGCTACAGGACTTATATTCAGCTTTTTACATACTGCAAGTCCAACAGGTGCAACCATTAGAAGGGTTGCTACATTATCAATAAATGCAGATATCAAACCGGAGAACAAAGACATTAATATCGTTACCCACATTACATTTGGGGCAATAGCAAGAATTTTATCTGCTATTAGATTTGGCATTTTTGATTCAATGAAATAATCAACAAGTAAAAGTGTACCAAATATCATTAAAAGTACATTCCAGTCAACTACCTCAAGAACTCTGTCATATGGCAAAATCCCGATAATAACATATGCCGCTGCAACTGAAAGCGCAATGAACGCCTTCTTTTTAGGGAAAACAATAAGTCCCACATACATGAGCACAAAAAGGATAATTGCCAGTATTTTCATGCTTTCCATTTCTGGTCACCTCACATACAATTTTTTAGGCTCTTTTATTGAAGTAAATTCATTAATTGACTTTGTTAGTCGGCCTTCCCTTTTTCCGCAAAAAAAGACTCCTACTGCACCATATATGCAGTAAAAGTCTCGCTGTTTATATCATATCCCGGAAAGCTAAGCTCTCGTATTGACGGAACATGCGACACATACATGTGCCAGCTACTCCCTAATACCATTCATACATCATAAAATTACTTCAAATTTTTTAGTCCTTTGTATATGATACAAAATCAATCAATTTTTTTCAAGTCTTTTTTTACTATTTTCCCATATTTTTTTACTTAATTTTCTTAAGTCTATATTCCTTGCTTCTTCTACCAGCTTTGACACATGATTTTTTTTCTTCACCAGTCTCTTCTACTCTGTCACTTATCATGTCTCTAAAGCTCTTTTTATATAAAGGTCTACTTAGTACTGCTTCATACACAGCCTGAAGCTCCGGCAATGTAAAAGTATCCTTCACCAGGCAAAAAGCCTGATTATTATATAAAATCTGCTCTCTTAATTTTTTCATCGCCTCAATTATTATTTCAACATGGTCAAAGGCCAATGCCTCTTTACTTTTTAATGATGGGATGAAGTTTTCATATTGCATGGCACCATTTGAAAAGGTCTCTTTTTTTAGATCATATACAATTTCTATCCCTTTTTCTTCATTCCTTAAACTAATCAGGGAGTCATCAAATTTAAGGTCGAACCAGGCTGCATCATCGGCGTCATCATTTCCCTTCACTGCTTCAAGCTCCTGAACAAGCGAAAGATAGGCTATGCTCATCACCCACATTCTAGGATCTCTCCCCGGTTTTGTAAAGGTATATATCTGATCTAAGTATCCCCCCCTAAGCCCGGTTTCTTCTTCTAGCTCTCTAGCTGCTGCCTGATAAGCTGTCTCATCCTCTTGAACAAAGCCACCCGGAAGTGCCCAACATCCCATAAAGGGATGATTCCCTCTTTTTATGAGAAGAATCTTTAAACCAGAATAGTCCTCGTTCATTCCAAGTATTAAAATATCAGTAGTAACTGATGGTCTATTATATTTTCCCGGATTATACTTTTTTAGAAATTCTTCTTCAGTCAATCCGTCTTTATTTCTCAATTTTTCCATTGCACCCTCCTTATGTCCACAAAAATATAAAGGTTAAGTGTTAATGCAACACTTAACCTTTATATTTTATTATACTCATTTTAAGTTTTAATGCAATACTTAATTTTCGAATATATCCTTGTTCGTCAATAGCCTCTCGTTAATACCTTGCTGGTTAATGCCTTGCTAGTTAATGCCTTACTAGTTAATGCCTTACTAGTTAATGCCTTACTAGTTAATGCCTTGCTAGTTAGTAATCGTCTATATCCTTTACATAAAGATACAGACTCTGGTTTTCTTCGCTATAATCATTGGAAGGAGTTATTTCCATAATTACCTTCCTAAAACCAGCTTCATATTTTCTTCTATAGAAAATTCTAAGCGGCTCCTTGTTATTTACGAAATAATCATGTATGTATTTTACATCTGTCTTCTTGATGTATTCCTGCAGATCATCCGGATGGACATATCCATTTTCACCAAAGGACGATAGCCATACAGATAATTTACTGGAAAATCCCTTTTCCTCTGACATTTCATTTTTATCCATGCTTTCTATCTGATAGGTATCATCTAATAAATTTATTCTTAGAATCTTTGTATATAGATCACACAAAGCTCTATGAGCGTCTCTATTTCCTCTTCTGTCTATGCCCTTTTTTCTGTAATGAGCCGCTTTTGCTGCATACATTCTCTTATCCGCAATGACTCCTAATTCTCTTACGGACATTTCTGGTTCCTCTTTCGTACTTACATAACCATAAGAAACTGTCAGACTATCCACGAGCTTTCCCTTCCAGTTTGCCATTTTTTCATCAAAATCAGACAACACCTCTTTCAATTTCTCATTATCGCAGAAAAGAATGGCTATGAACTCATCTCCACCAGTTCTATACAGTTTTCCGTAAGCACCAAGGCTATTTTTCATGCACCAGCTAGCTCCGATAAGCAATTCATCTCCTGCTGCATGTCCTAATGTATCATTTACTACTTTAAGTCCATTTACATCAAGTGACATTGAAACAAAGTGATCATTTACCGGAATATCGTTTTGTTCATAAATATCCTCTTCGTAGGCACGTCTGTTCAAAAGGCCTGTGAGTTCATCTGTCCTTGACTTATATATTAATTTTTCTTCTTGCTTCTTTGCTTCATCAATATTTTGTGTCGTAAAAATAACCTTCGTCAGATTGCCTTCATTATCTGACTCTAATGCTATAAAGGTCGCAAGAAACCATCCTATGCGCTTACTTACAAGCTGAGTAGATATGAATTTCTTTCCCTTCATTCTATCTGCAAGAGTGCTGATATCAGCAAATTCGAGTGCTCTTTCTATGTATTCATCAGCTATCAGTTCATTAAACACCTGATAAATCATATCCTTTGCGCTCTGTTTTTTATTAACAATATCTTTAAATTCATCTTTTCCATTGAATTTTATGATTTTATCCTCTTTAATATCTATGATATGAAGAGTATTATAAACCTCTGCAAGCATTCCTAGGGTATTGTAATATTCATTTCTCTCATTTAAGGTATCCTGAAGCATTGCAACCTGAGCTAAATCCTCACGAACCACATCATCTACATCATAGTGGTAGCCGCTGAACAAATAACCTCCCTCGATTTTCTGAGCAGTTCCGCCACATCTTACGTAGCGTTCTCCTTTTTTAGGATGATTCCACAGGTATGTATTTTCATCAAATTTTCCCTGCTTCATTTTTTCAACACTACTTAACACTGAAGGAAGTGCACCTGGAGTAATACGTTCATACCAGTTCTTGTAAGCTTCTTCCGGGGTCCAATCTTTTTCCGCAAAACCCATAAGTTTCTTCATGGTATTATCAACACGCATGCGCGGTTTTTTTCCCTCGACTATTTTCATTCGCCAGGTTCCCATATTAGCCGAAGCATTAATATCTCTAATCTCTGATATTTCATTAAAGGCCCTTTTATTTTCCTCATTATAGACCCTATTTTCTTCTTCGAGTTTGGCATTTTCCTTTGCTATCTCTCTATGCCTTTTAATATTCTTTAATAGAACTACTGCTGCATATAATAAAAGAATCAAACTGATAATGAAAATTGTAATTACAGAAGCTTTTGAATTTTCACTTATAATTGCTTTAGCGGATTTTTCCGGAATAATTATGACTACCTTCCATTCAGTATCCGGTACCGTTACTGCGCATACTCTTCCTTCTCCGTTAGGATCCTTGATAGTCTTCGCATTTCCCGATGCATTATGGATTATATCACTAATAAAAGCTTTTTGTTTATCCGTAACTCCCTTATTGCTTAATAAAATGTCTAGTGTTAAATCCTTTATATATTCAGACTCGATTGTCGAGCAAATTACCATGTCATTCTCATCTAATAGCAATTCATATATATCTTGTCCGTAAAGTTTCCTTTCAAACATCTGACTTATCTGCGTAGTGGCCTCGATATAACCTGTTAGCACGCCCGAAATTTTATCCTGATATATAATCGGAGTATAGAAATTCATTAGAGTCTCTTTAGCGGTCTTAGGATGAAAATTATTCCACACACCAGTATTTCCCTTAATTCCCTCTATATAATACACTCTGTCACTTGCATCAAATGGTTCTCCAATATTCATTACATTCATTCCATCGGCCCTGATATACTCTATACCGTCAAACGGTGAATTTGCGACCATAGGATTGATAAGCTCTGCCGGATTTTCTATTGTATCTGATGTCATTGACTGTGCTAATGTAAATGACGCGAACCTGATACTCGTTTGGGCATAATCCATTTCTCCATCTATATTGTTAGCGATATGTTCTGCCATCTGATTTGTTACATATTCAGCATTCCTTACAACATTGCTTTTCTGGACATATGTATATACAAACATAACAGAAATTATCAGCACAATGACGATAAAAGGCATAATTATGCTAATAGGTTTTATTTTTTCACTTACAATAACAGTTTTATGTAATGATTCATATTCACTATTTTTCTTTTTAAGTATTTCGTCCTGGTCCATATCGTTTTCTCCTAAATGGTATTTTTTCCATTTATTAAAACAAATGTGCTTAATATAAATTCGATAATTTATTATACCACAAAATCCAAAAAATTGTAAATTATTTATATTAATAAACCAAATATAACCAGGGCTTCATATTTCAAGATGAAATCCTATTTTAAGTCTTTTTTACAGGATAGTATACTTCTGTAATGTTCTCCTTTTCATCCCGGGCCAGAGAAGGGTCTGTTACATAAACTTCAAAAAGAGGCCCGCTACATTTATAGCCCTCTAATTCCGCCCATTTAGTCTGTTTAGCATACACAGATGTCAGATCAGTGTATGGTCCCTTTACAACCGTCTTAAGACATAATCCAGGAGCAAAATCCCTAGTACCCGTCACACATTCTTTAACCGGGATTGCAAACTCTGTATCGAGACCTGTTGGTGTAAACTCCGCACTGTGAAACAAGACCATTGGTGCACCGCACATAGTAAGATGTGTCGTGGCAATAGTCTTAAACAGTTGTTCATAGCTCTTAGAATATTCCATAGGAAAGTCTTCCTGTTGAACCATTTTTCTTATGTGCAGAATACAAATTTTCGAAACATCAACAAAGCGAACATCTATATTATCCATATAGGACATTATCGATTCACCATGTTCTATTGTAGATATGTCACCTTCTAATTGTGTCAGAATCATACTGTAATCGTTTATCTGTTTCTCAATTACCTGCTTCTTACGAAGAAATGCCGTATACAGTCTGTCACTATTTTCAGAATCACCTTCCATGATTTGCTTTATTTCTTCTAGTGAAAATGAATACGACTTAAGCCTGCTTATGAAAAGCATCTTTTCCAGCTGGTCTATAGAATAGTAACGATATCCATTTTCCGGATTTATTTCACTAGGTTTAAGAAGCCCTATCTCTTCATAATATCTTAGTGTCTTGGTAGAAACCTTACATATATTTGAAAACTCTCCAATCGATAACATTATTACTCCTTTAGCAAATAATCATACTGATTTACATTCTGCAAAATCCGTTTTAAAGTAATTTTTTCAAGTATTATTCAAGGCTTGTTAATATATACTTTTCAATAAATTCAATTCTATCCTTTGCTCTTGGATAAAATAGTGAAGTGATTGCAACCACTAGGTTATTATCAGGACTTACATAAATTATATTTCCACCATCCCCCATTGCTGCATATCCACCATTTTCTCCAATCCACCACAAATATCCGTATGGAAGATTCATTTTTTTCCATCTACTATGCTCAGTGGTGCTTGTACTGATCCATTTCTCAGAAACAATCTGCTTACTATTCCACTTACCTTTATTAAGGAAAAGTTGTCCTATCTTCGCCATATCTACCGGAGATAAGGTAAGGCCCCAACCTGCAGTATTTACGCCCTGAGGATCAGCCACCCATCCACTTATGTCTGTAGACTTGTAAAACTCCATCTGCTCTTCCTTGTTTTTAAATGTAATATTCTTCTCGACGTTTATGTTTAGAGGCTCAAACAGATTTATCTTTGCAAACTCTAGCACCGACTGTCCTGTAGCCTTAACCAAAATTCCCGACAGAACATCCGGTCCTATAATAGGAGCATATCTGAACTCTCCTATCGCTCTGCGTCCTCCCATCTTATCAAGCGAGAACTTCACATAGTCCATACTTGTAAAATACTTTGTATAGGGATTCCACTTATATTTGTAAGGTACTGTCATTGTAAGTATATCCCTGATTCTAATATTTGGAAGAGTTTTTTCTCCTTTTTTCACTACATAATCTGGAAAATAATCCAGGACTTTATCATCTATGCATTTGATTAACCCCTTATCAATTGCTATTCCCAAAAGTATCGAGACAATACTTTTGGTTACCGAAAAAACATGTATACGTGAATTAGAATTACATCCGTTATAGTAATTCTCATAAACCATTTCTCCGTCTTTATATATCACCATTCCAACCATATTCTTGTAGTTCTCATTAATGGCGTCTTCCATTCTTTTTATTCTTTCCTGATTCATCTTTACCTCCCAAACAAGCAAATTTATTTTTCGGATGCTTACTAACAAGTTTCATAATTCAACTTGTAAAACCGATTATAAACTATGCCGTAAGGGGAAAGTCAACACATATTTAATGAGTACATATGACAGTTGTGTAAACAGGGCTTTCAATTCTCTACTGTAAAATACTAAGCTCATGGTTATACATCGCTAACCAATGAAGCTATTATAACCCTTACACCCGAAAAAATCAATCTGCACTCACTTTTACGATTGTGCCAAGTATTCCTTAATTTTTTACCTTTTTGCCAACGAAAATCATACACTAACAATAACCTCGACATCATCGACCGTGCCATACGTTATCGAGTATTTTTTCCCATCATATTCAAATTCCACTTCTCTTCCTGATTCCACTAGATCAAATATCTTCTGTATTTTCATTGATCAATTCCTCTCCCTACTTTTTCGCGCCGCAGATGTCCATCGACAATAAAAATATCATGTTCACGAGGTACGATTGGATGCTGTTTAGGATTACCATGATCAGTGTGATCTATATCTAAATTTGGCTCACCTGCCGGTGGAATTTCATGTGCATTTTCTAAAACTTCAACAGATCCAACTTCACCAACACTACTTGAACCGGCAGAATTATATTTCGCATTATGCACCGTCACGCCGCTTTCCTGACTGTTTCATCATGCGTTGAAACTTTACCTCGCATTAACATTCGCGCACAACCTGTCTGAATCATAAGTTTTTACCCCCCTGGGATTATTTTTTACCCCCTAGAAGTATGACCGTTTCGATACTATAAACGGTTATATTACTATCGCACACTAAAGCTCACATATAACCTTTTGCGACCTACATTTAATCGGGAATAGGCATTTTAAATTCCGATATAACTCACTTAGGCATCTGTTCATTAATCTCATCGAGCAGGTGAATTGTTTTAAATGTTTTTTTCGCAGTTTCTGCATTGCCAGTCACAATCACTCTTCTTTGCTTTTTTGTGAAGTAATTCGAGTCTGCTTCCACATATAGGACAATTCGCACTTTCCTGATTCCATAATGCTTTTAAAAAAGAAATCGCCTCATCCCTTGATTTCATATTTAGTTCTTTTAATAAGACTCTTTCCATAATCCTCACCTATAGTTAATAAAACTGAAATACAATTTTGTACCAATTTTATCATAATTCTGTTTTAAATATTTATTTGAGTTCTATAATCACAACCTCTGGATGATTAAAGAATCTTGGTGCTATGGTACTCTCTCTTGCCAGCCCACGGCTGACTTCCATTATACTGCCATTCGAAAGTGTATAAGTACCATTTACATATTCTGCCATTAGCCCTTGATCAGGAGCATATACTCCCTTATTTAAAAATGGTATTCTTATCTGCCCGCCATGAGCATGCCCACAGACCACAAGATCAAAATCATATTTTTCGTATACATCAACCTTTTCCGGACGATGTGATACAAGAATTCTCACATGAGATTCATCCGTTTTAGAAAAAGCTTCATCAATCTGTTTAGTCCACTGCTCCATAGTCAGATCATTCGGATCATCAACTCCGCAGATATCAAGTGTACTTCCGTTAATGGTTACTGTCTCGCAGTCACCAGCAAGAACATGAACGCCTATGGACTCCATATATTCTTTCATCTCATCAGCTCTATGGCTCCAGTATTCATGATTACCTGTAACATAATAACATTGATACTTCTTAACAATATCCTCCATAAGAAGCTTTGTATTCTTGTCCTTTAAAATATCATCAAATATATCACCAGCTAAAAGTATTATATCAGGATGTTCCTTGTCAATTCTCCTTATAAGCCAGTTCTGATTCTTGCCATAATAGCAAGAATGAAGATCAGTTATAAGTGCTATTCTTACACCCGTCCCTGAATCTTTCAACAATTCAAGTTCTATTCTCTCTGTTACCGGAACCCATGACCACAAAGTCCAGACAATAAAAAAGATAAGGACTGTCAAAAAGCCCTTTCTTATTTTAGGTTTATCGTTTTTCTTCTTCATAATAATCTATTTGATCTCTTTCTTAACCAATAATCGAACAATATATAATTAAAACTGAGCTCCATTATATCACAATATGTTTTATCTACTTCTTTAACTGTAATCCTTCTCAGTTCCAAGAGGGACCGTTATAGCAATACTTTTGTCTTCTGAAAAAATGTGCAATTAGTTATACGGACTTTCTTCATCCTGACATACATACCAAATATATTTGACATTTTCGACAGTGATTGTTCGTCTTTTTTTTCTTTAGCACACTCATATAATTTCTAGTCTCTCCATAACACTTTATTCTGGAATTTAATTTGCTACATGGGTATTTATCTTTTTGCGTTTTTTCTCAAAAAGATACAAAATACCTCTATTTAATAAGTTAACATAATTCTACCGATTTGTAAATCAGTTTCATCATTTTGTATCGATTTTTATATAAAAAAAGCCGGTAAGCAAACCACTCTCGGTTCACCTACTGGCCATTTAAGTAATTCTCCTATTCAGTTGCTATCTCAAATTTACGTTCCTTCATAGAACTTTATCTGCAGCCTTCCATCTTCGAATACTGTAATGTGATCCATTACCGCCATCATGAGCTCCGGGTTAATTTCTTTTACAGAGCCCTCTGCTGCCTTCTTCATTACCAGTCTGGTCTTATACCTTAGAAGAACATCTTCTCCTTTAATATTTGCTTTCCACTTTTCAGGGTAATCATTCTGATGCCCTACAATCTCATTCTGGCACTAACAAAGAGCTTCGTAAAGGTTTCGGCTGTAACATATCGGTTAGTACCGCCTTTGGCCCTTCGTCTTATTGCAGGAGCTGCAGATTTTCCTTCCGAAACCCGCTTAAACTGAATCTTTTCGCGTCAACAAGCAAACCGTCTCAACGTCGTTTTCCTTGATTAACCACATTTTGTTTACCTAGCAGTTAATAAGTATATCACGTAGTTTGACATTTTTCTTTAACCCCGAAGAGCCACTCCTGTATTGTATTAACGGTATCTGTTGACTTATCTATTAAAACAATTCTACACGACCAAGCAACAGGTCTATGAGATTGCAATGGAAAATTCCGTTGTCATCATAAAAATTGTGAGGAATATCCATGCGAACAATGATTTTTTTGAAAAAGTCCTTTGTCAGCATCAGCGATGCAAGTTCAGAGGATTCCTTTTTTTCAGTATCCATCTGGAAAGCTGACTGAATGTAGATTTTTTTATCTGCATCATTTACAACAAAGTCAATTTCCTTCTGCAAATTAGCACCGCCTGTACGGTCAGTCACAACTCCAACATCGACAGAATATCCTCGACGTAATAGTTCGTTGTAAATAATGTTCTCCATAATATGACCTGGGTCATATTGACGGTATTTAAGCCTTGCATTGCGAAGTCCAATATCCGTGTAGTAGTATTTGTTCGGATATTTGAAATAGGTCTTTCCTTTCACATCATAACGTTTGGCCATCGAAATAAGGAACGAATCGATGATGTGCTGCACATAGTTGGAAACCAGTGTGGAATTGACCTTTTCGTTCTTCATGCTGGTCAGTGCATTGGCAATATTCGTAGGATTGGTCAGTGAACTGATTTGTGATGCAAGGAAATCCAAAATATCATTCAGAATATCCTCACGTTCGATACCATTACGCTCCACAATATCCTTGATATACAGTTCGCTGTATAGAGAGGACAGATAATCCTTTTTGTCCTTTTCATCTGTCAGTGCCAAGAGGCGTGGCATACCGCCGTAAAGCATATAGGTGTCCAGTGCTTTTTTTTCATCACCACCTACATGAGAATAGAACTCTTCAAAGGACAGTGGAAACACATGAATTTGCGTAGCACGGCCACGGAACTCTGTAGCGATATCCTTAGACAATCCTTTTGAATTACTACCAATCACATATACATCCAGATTCTTATATGCCTTAAGTTCATTCAGCATATCATAGATAGAAACTTCAATGCCGCCATTTTCTTTATCAATCACTTTTGTGGTAAGCTGGACCTCATCAATGAAAAGGTAGAATTTCTCGTCTTTCTTTCCGGAAACAAGGTCTTCAACATATTCACAAAGCGTGATTGGATTTCTGAACTTATAGTAACGTCTTTGGTCCAATTCGATTTTTATGACATGGTCTTCTTGAACTTCCTGTGAGAGAAGGTATTCATAGAACAAGTCAAACAGTAATACCGACTTTCCACAGCGGCGGATTCCGGTAATTACTTTAACCTCGCCGTTCCACATATGATGAATCATACGATTCAAATAAGAATCACGTTTAATCATTATAATCACCTCGTACTTGCGACGATTACGTCGCTACTTTCTTGTATAGTATACCACGAATTTCTAAAATTATCAATAGCATCGCAGAAAGTTGATTGTGTCAAGTATTCCTTAATTTTTACCTTTTGCAACGAAAATTATAGTGCGCCATAAAACTTTTCTTATCATGAAATTGTTATGGGGATTTTTGAAATGGGCAGACATAGAAAAAGCTGCGGAGCGGAGAACGCTTCACAGCTTCGGAAGATATTTAATTATAAGGATAATATCAATTGATTTCAATCTTATCATCTGTTTCATCATTTTTGGAGCTTATTATGCCTTCGGTAGATGATTGTAAAGATTGAGTTGATTTGTAGTAGATAACTGTAGAATTAAAAATATATAATTGAAATGCATGACCAAATGTATCTGGGCCTGTTATTAAAGTTAAAAAAATCAAAATGAAAGAATATACTGCTGTACCAGTACACCAGTGTCGCCCATTTACAATTCCTATCCCCAATCCTCCTGCAATCAGCGATAGAATTGCTATTCCAATATATATCATAACAGAAAAATACATGGATATAGCCACAAGAGCATTTACTCCTGGAAGTGCTGTGTCGGGTCTTGATTGCAGTTCCTTTGCAGAAGTGTTAACAAAGTACGAAATAAGCATTAAACCAAGCGATGATGTTAATGTTGCGATTGAAACAATTATAAGTAACGTTTTGTTTGAACAGTTAAAAGCTAAAAACAATGCAGTCGCTATGATACCTAACGGTGTGATAAGATAAACCAATAGTTCCAAATAACTATGCAAACGAATATATTTATATACAACCAGAACAGAAATCAACAACCCGATAAACAATAACAGAACACTTAATAGTATCCTTTCTTTAGAGAGTTTATTCATGGAAACACCTCGCGAATCATTGTGGCGCGCCACAATGCTGATTTGAACCTCAGCGGAACGGAAAGTGAGTGTGTAATTTCATTACCACCAATTAACAATCACAGTTTTATTGTTTGATTTTGCATATTCTAAGAATGCGTATAACAAGTTATAACATTCAATAGTCTCGTCATACTCAAAGTCTTTGTTTTTATATATACAGAGATCATTGAGATATTCCTCTATATCTACCTTTATCCCCTGATTCTCGTATGTTCGTTCCATCTGATTATAATCACGAGTGAAACCATTCCACCGTTTGTGGTAACTAATAAAAAGTTAAAACTAACTTTTCTGCCACTTCCCCTTTCAACGAGTTCCCTTTCACGGCTGTCTTATTACATACAACTCGCTAATCAGATTTGTGTAACTCTCTAACTTAACCATAAGATTAAGTATGGGGCTTAAATTCGGAGTAACGGACTCCTATTTTGTTTATTTCTATGCTACTTTTATCTTCTTAAACTTATTACAGTTTTCAATATTGATTGCTGCGTT
>OMXJ01000039.1 GCA_900315015.1 uncultured Eubacteriales bacterium
AGGACTGGGATACAGGGTGCTGTCGGAGCAGGAAACAGGCTACGGAAGAAGTGATCTCATCATCCTGGATCCTGCAAGGAACCGCTGCATGATTCTGGAACTAAAGCATGTGAAGACAGAAGCAGAGATGGAAGCCGCACTTCAGGAAGCAGCCGGCCAGATCATTCAAAAGAAATATGAAAGCCGCCTGCGCTATGAAGGATACGTGACCCGGCTCCAATACGGAATGGCGTTTTATGATAAATATGCCAGGATAGTAAAGATATAACGCTGCATGGGGGAATATTCAGTTTATCGTCTTATTGCTCAATATAGGATTAAAGGAACATACTATCGGTACTTTACATTTGACTATAGGCAGGATTTGTAATAAAATTATGAAGATGTAATTGTAATAAAAAAGAAAAATGTAATCAGGGAAAACTAATGATGGATAAGAATATATCAGAATATAAAGTAAAAACAGTGCAAAGCGCAAAGCCTATAGAGGTAACTGTGCCAGGTTCAAAAAGCATCACCAATAGAGCCTTAATGCTTGCAGCCATATCAAGAGGAAAATGCGTGCTTGAAAATGTACTGTTTTCAGATGACTCAAGAGCCTTCCTCGAATGTCTTGAAAAGCTAGGATTTGAGCTGAAAATAGAAGAAGAGGCAAGAAGAGTAAGTGTAAAGGGCTGTGCAGGAAAAGTGCCGGATATGGGAGCCTCCATAAATGTAAGAAGTGCAGGAACAGCAGCAAGGTTCATTACAGTAATGCTGGCAATGGCAGGCGGAAGCTACAAGCTTGACTCCTCAGAGCAGATGAAAAAACGCCCTATGCAGCCGCTTCTTGATGAGCTCGCATCGCATGGAGTAAGATTTACATATAAGGAAGAAAAAGGACATTTTCCGTTTATCCTAGAAAGCGAAAATGAAGAGAAAGCAGAAAAGGAAAGCGGTATAGAAAAAAGAAATAATTATAGCATCGACACAGCAGTAAGCTCGCAGTTCGCATCAGCGCTCATAATGGCAGCGCCTATGGTAAAGGGAGGGCTTTACATCACCCTTACAGGAGAAAGAATAAAGGGCTCATATATCCAGATGACACTAGAAATGATGAAGCAGTTCGGTTTTGAGGTGCAGGAAATATCCTGCACGGAAGGCCTGAGAGAACTTTACATACCGGAAAATCATGAAGCAAGCACAGAAAAATACTATATAGAGCCTGATATGTCAGCGGCAGCATATTTTTATGCAGGAGCAGCAATACTTAGTACTACAGGTGTAGTAAAAGGTGTGAAAAAGCCATCGCTCCAGGGAGACATAAGATTCTTAGATGTCCTAAGTAAAATGGGAGCAAAAATAACTGAAGCCGAAAATGGCATTAAAGTGGAGGCAGGAGCAGAAGGTCTAGATGGAATTACCATAAATATGAAGGATTTCTCAGACCAGGTACTGACTCTAGCGGCAATAGCACCATTTGCCAAAGGAACAGTAAAAATCACAAATATCGGACATATAAAGAAGCAGGAATGTGACAGAGTAAATGCGGTAATCGAAAATCTTACAAGATTAGGAATAAAAGCCGTAGAAGATAAGGAAAATGATGGCATAATCATCGAGCCATGCACGAAAAAGGAAGAAGCAAAAGAAATCCACATCGAAACCTATAATGATCATAGAGTAGCAATGGCATTTGCACTAACTGGCTTAAAGATAAAAGGCGTAGTAATAGACAATCCGATGTGCTGCAAAAAGACCTTTGAAAATTACTTCGAAGTATTTGAAAAAGCATATTATGATTGAGACGGGGAGCTGTCCCGGTTGTTTAAATGCCCGTAAATTATAATAAAAGAGTAGATAAGAATGCTGAAGCCAAAGAATGCTAAAGCCAAAGAATGCTGAAGCCAAAGAATGCTGAAGCCAAAGAAGGCTAAAGCCAAAAAATGCTAAAGCCAAAGAAGGTTAAAGCCAAAGAAGGTTTCTGGTGGAAAAAGTGTCATAGGAAATTGATAGGGGAATAAATGAATTTGACAAAAAGCGCAGTAAAATCACAAAAAAGTGAAGATGAAAAAAAGGCTGGCATAGACAGCGGGGCGAAGATTGCAGGAAGCGGGACACGCAAAGAAATCATGCAAAGACTGCAAAACCATTATGGAAGCCCAGAATGTTCTCTTGACTATAACGAGCCGTGGCAGCTTCTATTTGCCACCATCCTCAGTGCGCAGTGCACAGATGCAAGGGTAAATATGATAACCGAAAAGCTGTATAAAAAATATCCAAAGCTAGAGGATGTAGCAGCAGCAAGCGTAGAAGAATTTGAGCAGGACATAAAATCAGCCGGCTTTTATCACATGAAAGCGGTGCACATAATAGAATGTGCCAATCAGCTGATAAGGGAATATAAAGGAGAGCTCCCATCAGACATAGACGAACTGACCAGCTTATCCGGCGTAGGAAGAAAAACGGCAAATGTAGTAAGGACGCATATCTTCCACATACCAAGCGTAGTAGTAGACACTCATGTAAAAAGGATATCAGGAAGACTTGGCTTTACCAATGAAACAGAGCCTGAAAAGATAGAGCAGGATCTAATGAAGAGAGTACCAAAAGCGCAGTGGTCAGACATAAATCTGCAGTTTATAACCCTAGGAAGAGAAATTTGCAAATCGCAGCATCCAGCATGTGAAATGTGCTTTTTAGCTGATATCTGCAGATATAAAAAAGCAGCAGATAAAGGGAAAGAGAAGCAGAGCAAAAAGAAGAATAACGCTTAAAAGATAGAGCAAGATAGTAAAGCAGAGAAAAGCAGCAAGATAGTAAAGCATTAAGATAGCGAATAATAGCAAGGTAGTAAAGAAAACGAAAGTAGAAAAGAAAATGGAATACGTAGCATTTGACTTAGAAACAACTGGAATAGCTTATGAAGAAAGCAGAATAATAGAAATAGGTGCGGCAAGATATGTAGATGACAAACTAGTAGACCGATTCGACACCTTCTGCAGTGTGGCTGAGCCATTAAATCCATTTATAGTAAAGCTGACACATATAACAGATGAAATGTTAAAGGATGCACCCTCAGAGGAGGAAGCAATAAAAAAATTCATAGATTTTGTAGGAGACTGCAGAATATTTATGGGACATAATATAGCGGCCTTTGACTACTCCTTCTTAAGATATGCAGTAGAAAGAAATGGATTAGAAAAAACAACACATGCCTTTGATAATTTCCTGGGAATAGACACCTTAAAAATCTCGAAGGCAATAATATCAAATGAACATAGCCATAAGCTGCCAGATTTATGTGAGCAGCTAGGAATAGACCCGGGAATGAGCCATAGGGCCATAGATGACGCCATAGCCTCAGCAAATGTATATAAAAAGCTAAAGGAAATGTATAAAGAAGAGGCAGGCACAGATGAGCTTCCAGAATTCTTTTTTGCAAAAGGACTAAATTATAGAAAGCCAAAACCAAAGAAGAATCAGCCATTAACACCAAAGCAGGCGGCATATCTAGAAGCATTATCCATAATGTATGGGGAAACGCTAGAAAAGCCTATAGAGGAATTTACAAAAAGTGAAGCCTCAAGGGAAATAGACAGAATCCGCACAAAATACGGAGCGGTGCAGTGGAAGATGCAGGTAAGAAAATAGAAAAGTCAGTTGAGTATCAAATAGTAGTTGCAAAATAAGGCTTGTAGGATTAAAATATAAGTTAATTTTGCAAAGAATGGAGAGAAAAATATGTTCGACCGTAAAAAGCAGAGATTAGTATCAACAGTCATAATAGCAATATTAGTAGTATCAATGGTATTAGGCGTAGTAGCCTATGCAGTAAGATAACTATGTATGGAAAAAAGCTAGAAGAAATAAAAAGAAAAAGAGCGGCTCTTTTATTAAAGCATGAAATAGAAGAAGCGAAAGAAAATACCAAGTCAGGAAAAAAAGAGCCTGAGAGGGAAGAAAAGAAAATCATAGCAGAGGAAAGACATATAGTTGTCCTAGGAACTGCAGCTGCAGGCTATGCCCTAAAGAAGATAGAAGAAGATGGAGAAGTGCTTCAGGGCTTAAATAGCCAGTTCGTAAAAATAGAAGCAGAAAAAATAAAGCTGATAAGCGGTGAAAATTTTAGAAAAATGAAGGAAATCGCGCTAGAGAATGCGGAAGACGTGCGCATAGGAGGCGAAGGAGGAATATTCGCAAGCCTATGGGATGTATGCACAGAATACGGAACAGGGCTTAAATGCCAGCTTCCCAAAATACCGATCAGCTCCTTAGTGATAGAACTGTGTGAGGATGGAGACACAAATCCATATCTAGCAGATTACAGCGGCAGCATAATAGCAGTCACAACAAAGCCGGAAAAGCTTCTAGAAGCAGTAAAAGAGTACTTAAAAGAAAAAATGGAAGAAAAAGGCGGTGAAACAAACCGCAATAATGAAATATATGAAAATCTGCTGATAGCAGAAATAGGCCATTTAATCAGCGGCCCGGAAAAAATGATAATAAATGGTGATGAGGTCAGAAGCCTCTCACCTGAATATTAAAAGGAGGAAGACATATGCTTAAGGATGCAATCTTAAAGGAAATCGACAAGAATTCTAAGGTAACAGCGGCGGATCTAGCGTCAATGACAGGAACAACAGAAGCGGAAGTAGTAAAGGCGATAGCGGAGATGGAAGCGGATGGAATCATCTGTGGATATCCAACACTTATAAATTGGGACAAGACAGACAACGAGAAGGTAACAGCGCTTATAGAGGTAAAGGTAACTCCACAGCTTGGCCTCGGCTTTGATAAAATAGCAGAGAGCATTTACAAGTTTGATGAAGTAGACACAGTATATCTTATGAGCGGCGGCTTCGACCTTACAGTAATAATAGAAGGAAAGAGCATGAGAGAAGTAGCAAACTTCGTAGCCTTAAAGCTGTCTCCAATGGAAGCAGTACTCTCAACAGGAACACATTTCGTATTAAAGAAATACAAGGAGCATGGACTGCCACTTGTTTATGAATCAGGTGACAATAGAATGGCAGTATCACCTTGATAAAAAATCTGGAGGAAATCAAATTGAAAGATCCGTTAAATATGAAGGTAAAGGAAATACAGCCTTCTGGAATAAGAAAGTTTTTTGACATAGTAAGTGAGATGAAGGATGCAATCTCTCTTGGTGTAGGTGAGCCGGATTTTGAAACACCATGGCACATAAGAAAGGTCGGCATCGAATCATTAGAAAAAGGAAAAACCTTTTATACAAGTAACTCAGGACTAAAGGAATTAAAGGAAGAACTCTGTGGATATCTCGACAGAAGATTTAAATTAAAATACCATCCAAAGGATGAAATCTTCATCACAGTAGGAGGAAGTGAAGCAATCGATTTAGCACTTCGCGCAATGATAGATGCCGGGGATGAAGTAATAATACCTCAGCCAAGCTATGTATCATATCTTCCATGTACGGTACTAGCAGACGGAGTACCAGTAATAATCAACCTAAAGGCAGAAAATGAATTCAGACTGACACCAGAGGAGCTTTTAGATGCAGTAACAGACAAGACAAAGCTTCTTATAATGCCATTCCCGAACAATCCAACAGGGTCAATCATGACAAGGGAAGAGCTTGAGAAAATAGCAAAAATATGCATAGAAAAGGACATCTATGTAATATCAGATGAAATCTACTGTGAGCTTACTTACGGGGGAAAGAACCATGTATCCATAGCAGAGATTCCAGGAATGAAGGAAAGAACCATAGTAATAAACGGCTTCTCCAAATCCTATGCAATGACAGGATGGAGACTAGGCTATGCCTGTGGACCAAAGGAAATAATAAGTCAGATGTTAAAAATACATCAGTTCGCAATCATGTGCGCACCAACAACAAGCCAGTATGCAGCAGTAGAAGCAGTAAAGCTTGGAGATGAGGATGTAGCAAGAATGCGTGAATCCTATGATAAACGTAGACGCTTTGTAGTATCAAGACTTCGTGAAATGGGCCTTGACTGCTTCGAGCCACTTGGAGCCTTCTATGTATTCCCATCAATTCAGAGTACAGGAATGACAAGTGATGAATTTGCCAATAATCTCTTAAAGGAGCAGAAGGTAGCAGTAGTACCGGGAACAGCATTCGGAGATTGTGGAGAAGGTTTCCTTAGAATATCTTATGCATATTCACTTGAAAACTTAAAGGAAGCACTCGGAAGAATGGAAGTATTTGTAAAGGCACATAAGAAAAACTAAAAGAAACTGAGGAAAATAGAAAGAATATGTTTAATATAGTTCTACTCGAACCAGAAATACCATTTAATACGGGAAATATCGGAAGAACCTGTGTAGCAACAGGAACAAGGTTGCATCTAATAAGACCTTTAGGTTTTGAGCTTGATGACAAGCACATAAAAAGGTCAGGTTTAGATTATTGGCAGAAAGTAGACCTTAATATATATGATGACCTCTCAGATTTTCTTAGTAAGAATCCAGAAATAAGAAATGGAAAGCTCTTAAATGGAGTAAATTATCATGAAAATCTCCAGGAAAAAGCAGGAGCAGCAGGACATATAGAAATAGCTTTGCCAGCAGAGGAAAAAGCGGTAAAGGCAGCAAAGGCAGATCTTTATTATGCAACCACCAAGTGTGAAAAGTGCTATAGCGAAGCGAGCTTTAAAGACGGAGACTATATAATGTTCGGCAAGGAAAGCGCAGGAATTCCGGAAGAAATTCTAGAAGCAGATAAAGAGCATTGTATAAGAATACCAATGCTGAAGGAAGAGAGATCTCTAAATCTCAGCAATTCAGCAGCAATAATTCTATATGAAGCCTTAAGACAGATAAAATTTGTAGGCCTAGAGACACAGGGACATATGCATAGAATCTTTGCAGGCCTTGAAACCCAGGGTCATATGCATAGAATCTGACCACAAAGCAAGGAATTAGTAAATGCAAAAAGCTGTAGGAGCGAAAAACTCCTGCAGCTTTTTTTTATGAATCTTATGCACTAACAAAAGTCTCACCTAACAAAAGTCTCACCTAACAAAGGCCTCACATAACAAAGGCCTCACCTAACAAAAGCCTTGCCTGACAAAAGCCTTGCCTAACAAAGGTCTCACCTAACAAAAGCCTTGCCTGATAAAAACATTACCAAAAATAAAAACTGAAATATATCCTTGACAATTACGAAAAAAGTGATTTAATATAATATTATATTCTAATAGAATGTAATATTATAGATTATATTGTATTACAATATAAACAGGGCGTTTTAGAAAGAGAATGCAATTCTAGAAATTAAGAACAGATAAGAATGTAATCGCGGAAAACTAAGAGCAGATAAGAACGTACTGTGGAAAACTAAGAGCAGATAAGAATGTACTGCAGAAAACTAAGAGCAGATAAGAACATACTGTGGAAAATTAAGAGCAGATAAGAACAGATAAGAATGTAATCGCGGAAAATTAAGACCAAAAAAGTAACTATGAAAAACTACCTGCAAAAAAAAAGAAAAGTGAAAGGGGGCGCGTATGGCAAAAGTATATGTAGAAGTAATAGCAAGATTCACCAAAGAAGGCTATCTGCGTCCGTGTAGCATAGTTTGGGAAGATGGAAGAAAATTTGAAATAAATAGCATAATAGAAACAAGAAGGGCAGCCTGTCTTAGTGCGGGAGGAACAGGAATAAGATATGCATGCAGGATATCAGGGCATACGCACTATCTTTATTACGAGGGAGCGAATATGTGGTTCGTGGATTCGAAATAAGAAACAAAGCTATCATTTTATTTGACATTTTTTGAGAAAAATATTATTATGTATGAAAATATCAAAGTATGGATGTATTGTATGTAAAAAGCAAAATTAAAAAGCAAAATTAAAAAGCAAAATTAAAAATGCAAAATTAAAAATGCAAAAGCAGAAATATATCCTAGAGTAACCATAATAATAGGGAGATTAGGGCATCAGCAATCAGTTGGTAAACAATCAAAGGAGAAAAATGGAAAATAAAGCAGTTTCATCAGAATCAAAAATAGCAGCATTCATAAAAAAGCCATATGTAGAGCTTTTTATAAATGCATTAATAATAAATCTTATACTAGAGCTCCTTTCAAGATTCTCATTGATAGGGCTTTTTAAGCACGTATTCACCAATCCGCTGTGCTTTATCTATAACACATTACTGATCTACGTTACCTTTATACCAGCTCTTGCCATAAAGAAAAGAGACGGTTATATGACGCTTATGAGGATGCTATGGATAGCAATAGGAATAATAGACTTCATAACGCTCAGAGTAAGGGTGACGCCTTTTTCGTTTGTAGACATTTTAATAATAGGAAATGTACTTCCGATATGGCATCATTACATCAGCATCCCGGTAGCAATATTAATAGTATTAGGAATAATAGCCGTAATAGCATTCATAGTATATATGTTCCTTCACTCAAAGAGTTATGAAAGAAGAAAGCCGTTTAATGTATTCGCAAATTTCATAGTAGCAATAGCAACCTGCATAGTGCTCGAAACTGCTCTGGTAAATACCAAGATCCTAGCAAAGAATTTTGGAAATCTGGTAGAAGCCTATCAACAGTATGGATTAGCCTTCTGCTTTACCAATAGTGTACTGAACATGGGAATAAGTAAACCGAAGGATTACTCAGATGATAAGGTAGAAAATCTTGTGAATGCAGTTCAAGAGGACGTAAACTCGGGAGAGAACCCTAGAAGTACGCTAGCAGCAGAAAAGACAGAAAAAGTAGCATCAGACGAAAAGCAAGGCGCAGATGAGCAAAATAAGGAACAAGCAGGAACGGAAGGTCAAAAGGAAACCACGGAAATAGGCGGTGAAGATAAAACCGGTGAAAATGCTAAAGAGCCAAAGACCACGGTAGCTACTAGCACTGATAAGAATACAGATGGCTCAGAAACTCAGAATCAAAAGAATGAGGAAGAATTTACAGAAGGAAAAGCTGAAGCAGGCAGCCAGACAACTGAAACAACAAAAAATGTAATAGAAAATGGCAAGCTAGACGGAGAAGACATAAACATAATCTTTCTGCAGTTAGAATCATTTTTTGATCCAACAACCATAAAAGGAAGCACATATACAGAGGATCCATTGCCAAATTATCATAAGCTTATGGAAGAATATACCTCAGGAAAGGTAAATGTGCCGGTAGTAGGGGCAGGAACATGTAACACTGAATTTGAAATGATAACGGGAATGAGTCTTGATTTCTTTGGACCGGGAGAATATCCATACAAAACACTTCTGTTAGATAATACCTGTGAAAGTGCAGCATATATATTAAAGGACAGAGGTTATAAGACACATGCAGTACACAATAACTCGGCGACCTTCTACGCAAGAAATCAGGTATTTGCAAATTTGGGCTTTGACACCTTCACGTCCATAGAATACATGAAGAATGTAGAATATACACCACTAGGCTGGGCAAAGGATTACTGTCTTACAGATGAAATAAAAAAGACCTTATCTTCAACCGAAGAAGCAGACTATATATACGCCATATCCGTACAAGGACATGGTGCCTATCCGACAGAGGCACTGCTGGAAGAACCAAAAATCGGATTAACACTTCCGGAGGGCTTTACTGAAGAGCGGTACTACGGTTTGCTGTACTATGTAAATGAAATAAATGAGATGGATGAATTTGTAGGACAGCTTACACAGATGCTGGAACAATATGAAGAGCCTGTGGCACTTGTAATGTACGGTGACCATTTGCCATCCTTCCAGTTAACAGCAGAGCAGCTTACAAATGGAAATTTATATCAGACAGATTATGTGATCTGGACGAACTTTAAGCAGGAAGTAGAGCATAAGGAATTAGAGGCTTATCAGTTATACTCATATCTGCTTGGAAGAATAGGCATAAAGGATGGAATAATAAACGCATACCATCAGATCAAGTCAGGAGAGGAAGATTATCAGGAAAATCTGGAGCTACTTGAATATGATCTGCTCTATGGAGAAAAAAAGGCATATAACGGAGAAACACCATACAAGCCGACAAAGCTGAAGCTTGGAATAGATAAAATAAGCGCCTCGTATATAAAATGCTTTGGTGAAATGGTAGATGTAAATAAGCAGACCTACATGCTATTTGTATATGGAACGAATTTCAACACCTTCAGTAAGATAAAAATAAATGGTGAAGAATATGAAACCATGTTCGTAAGTGAAAATGTACTCTCAACTACCTGCGAGCTGCCAAAGCATAACGACATGATAACGGTAGTACAAAAGGCAGAAACGGGAGAGCTCTTATCTGAATCAGACGGAATTGTAGTTACGGAAAAGGCCCTTGAAAATCTATTTCCAAAGGATAATCCGGTAATGAATGAAGAAACGGCAGATAAAAAATAAATAGGTTGATTTTTATAACAAAATATGTTATCCTATAATTTAGTGTGTGAAAAAAATATCAATCTTAGATTCAAAAAATGGAGGATTTGTCATGACAAAGTCATTTGATGAGCTTATCGCAAAGACAGGAGCACCTAAGAAGCTCTCTATCGCAGTTGCACAGGATTCAGCAGTTATCGAAGCAGCAGTAGAGGCAAAGAAGCGTAATATCGCAATCCCTGTACTTTTTGGTGATGCAGACAAAATAAATGCAGTAGCAAAGGAAATAAATGCCGACATTTCAGATCTTGAAATCGTAGACATAAAGGATGACCTTGAAGCAGCACATGAGGCTGTAAAGTATGTACATGAAGGACATGCAGAAATGTACATGAAGGGAATCATCGATACAAAGAATTTCTTAAAGAGCGTACTTGATAAGGAAGTAGGCCTTCGTACAGGAAAGGCACTTTCACATGTAGCAGTATTCCAGGTACCAGGAATCGATCATCTTCTTTTCCTTACAGACGTTGCATTTATTCCATATCCAACACTTGAAGATAAGAAGGCAATGATTGAATATACAGTAAATGTAGCAAGAGCATGTGGCGTAGAAATGCCAAAGGTAGCACCTCTTGCAGCAGTAGAGGTAGTAAATCCAAAGATGTCAGTTACCGTTGAAGCAGCAGAGCTTACAAAGCTCAACGAAGAAGGCGAAATCAAGAACTGCATCGTAGATGGACCACTTTCAATGGACCTTGCAATCGATCCAGAGGCAGCAAAGCACAAGAACGCAGGCGGACGTAAGATCGTTGGTGATGCAGATGTACTTGTATTCCCAGACATCCATGCAGGAAACCTTGTATACAAGACACTTGTACATACAACAAACAGCGAGAACGGATGCATCCTTACAGGAACAAAGGCACCAGTTATCCTTACAAGCCGTTCAGACACATTTGAAACAAAGGTAAACTCTATTGCACTTGCAGCAGTAGTAGCAGAGAACTTAAAGAAGCTTCAGTAAAAATAAGCGAATCTATTTTGGGCTTTACAGGAACATATCACCTGAAATAGAGCTGATATGAAGTAAATACTAGAAAAGACTAGAAAGCCTGATCATAAAATGGTCAGGCTTTTTATATGTGAGGGCAAAAATGGCGACAAAAAAATTATTTGATGCAGACGCATATCTGTGTGAATTCGATGCAGAAGTAGTAGCATGCGAAAAAGCAGAGGGAAAAGAAGGTATATATAAGCTAGTATTAGAAGAGACTGCATTCTTTCCGGAAGCAGGCGGACAGAGCCCGGATAAAGGCATAATACATCTAGCAGAAGATAAAGAAAAAGCGGCAGAAGTAGTAGATGTGCAGATAGATAAGGAAAATATCATCTATCACTATGTAGATAAAGAATTTGAAAAAGGAAGCAAGGTCCATGGAATACTAGACTTTGAGCACCGCTACAGCCATATGCAGCAGCATACCGGAGAGCATATATACTCAGGACTGGTAAATAAGCTCAAGGGCTATAATAATGTGGGCTTCCATCTAAGTGACTCCATAGTAACAATGGACTATGACGGAGTGCTTACCATGGATGAAGTAAGAAGCATAGAGAAAATGGCGAATGACTGCATCTATAAGAACTTAGATGTGCTCTGCGAATTTCCTTCCGAAGAAGAATTAAAGAATATAAAATATAGAAGCAAAAAAGAGCTCAGCGGAGACATAAGAATAGTGACCATACCAGGCTATGATGTATGCGCCTGCTGTGCACCTCATGTGCATAAAACAGGCGAGGTAGGAATTCTTAAAGTGATGAGCTGTGAAAATTATAAAGGTGGAGTAAGACTATCAATATTGTGCGGCAGCAGAGCTTTAGAAGCTTTTAGCAACAAGCAGGACTCCTTATCAGAGGTAGCGCATATCCTTGAATGCAGTCAGGAGAGTGCAGCAGAAAACACCAGAAGAATAATGAATGAAGTAAGCAGATTAAAGGGAGAACTTGCAGCAGCACGCACCGAGCTTATGAATTCAAAGATAGAGGCAGTAGAAAAAAGCCTTGAAAATGTAATAATGTTTACCGAAGCAGTGCCGGCAAATATCATAAGAAATGCAGTAAATAAGCTAGTAGCAGAGCATGCAGGAATCTGCGCCATATTTAATGGAAATGATGAAGAGGGCTATCAATATATCATCGGAAGCGCCCAAAAGGATGTAAGAGAAGCAGGAAATCTGTTAAAGGAAAAATTCAATGCAAGGGGCGGCGGATCACCAAAAATGGTGCAGGGCTCAGTGCAGGCAGGCAGCAGTCAGATAAAGGAAGTGCTAGGCATAACATACCATATCACGGAATAAAATTAAAATATCAATGCTAAATATGCAAAACGGAGAAAAAGATGAAACTGATATTTTTTGACATAGATGGAACCATAATCACAGAGCCAGAGCCACGTTATATACCAGAGAGTACAAAGCGTGCCATTACAGAACTGAAGGCAAATGGGCACCTTGTGTATGTAAACTCAGGAAGAACCATGAGCGAAATAGAAGAAAGAATCAAAGTGGTGCCTTTTGACGGCTGGGTATGCGGCTGCGGAACCTACATAGAGGACCAGGGAGAAGAAATATACCATTCAAAACTGTCTCTTGAGGTCAAGGATGAATTTGTAACAGCGCTGAACGAGGCTAAAGTAGACTATGTTCTTGAAGGAAAGGATGACATCTATTATTTTGATGATGAATATAGATCATTAATAGGCGACTTTAGAAAATCTCATACAGGTCTTGTAAAGGAAAATGTAAGAATATTCAAAAGAGAAGATAGGGGAATGAATTACGATAAGGTATGTCTTAGCGTAAGAACTCCAGGAGCAAAGCCTATAGAATTTTTAAAGGATTATGTAAGCAAGGTAGAAGGAAAGAAGTATTCGGAAATCTTTGAATTTATAGACAGAGGAGAAGGTTTCTTTGAATTAGTTCCGACGGGAAACTCAAAAGCCGAAGGCATCAGAAAGCTTATGAAAAAGTATAACGTGCCAGTAGAAGATACCATAAGCATAGGAGATAGCACAAACGATCTTCCAATGCTCACCTTCACAGGGCTCAGCATCTGCATGGGAAATGGCTCAGAAAAGGTGAAGCCACAGGTAGACTATGTAACGGATTCGATAGAAAAGGATGGCCTATATAATGCATTTAAGCATTACGGCTTGATCTAATGAAGCAAAAAACTTGAGCCCTAACGAATTATCTTCGTTAGGGCTCAGTCTTTTTATGTGAAAGAATTTGATTTAGCAAAATTACTCTACGTCCTGTAGAGCATCGAAATCTTCTTCACCGGTACGGATCTTAACAACCTTATTAACGTTGTAAACAAAGATCTTACCGTCACCGATGTGACCAGTGTAAAGAGCCTTCTTAGCACTTTCGATAACCTTAGAAACAGGAATCTTGCTTACAACAACCTCAACCTTAACCTTAGGAAGAAGAGTAGCATCGACTTCAATACCACGATACTTTTCACCGGCACCCTTTTCAATACCGCAGCCCATAACCTGGGTAACAGTCATACCAGTAACACCGAGCTCATTCATAGCTTTCTTTAAAGTATCATATCTAGAAAGCCTTGCAATAATAGCAACCTTGTAAATACCTGTAGCAGGAGTAGGATCCTGAACAACACTAACAGCAGCATTCTTTTTAGCTTCACTAGCAGTGTCGTATTCACTAGAACCAAGACTTGTATTTTCATTAATGCTCATTGTCATTGTGTTAGAAACATCCATGATAGCGAAACCAGAATAAGCAGATGTAAGACCATGTTCCTTAATATCAAGACCTTCGATTTCCTCTTCCTCAGAAACTCTAAGTCCAACAGTCTTCTTAATAGCAAAGAAAGCAATAGAAATCATGACAACTGTCCATAAAGCAGTAGCTCCCATACCAATAAGCTGTAAACCGAGCTGGTCGAAGCCGCCGCCGTAGAAGAGACCTTCCTTAATACCTGCAACTGCAAAGCCAGGAGCAGTTTCAGTAGAGAAAAGACCAACAGCTATAGTACCCCAGATACCGTTAAACATATGAACGGCAACAGCACCAACAGGATCATCAACGTGAGTAACGTTATCATTGAACCAGACACCAAAAACAACAAGAAGGCCAGAAACAGCACCGATGATAGCTGCGCCGGCACAGTCAGTTACATCACAAGGAGCAGTGATAGCAACAAGACCAGCAAGTGAAGCGTTGAGACACATTGAAACATCAGGCTTGCCATACTTAACCCAAGTAAAGATAAGAGTTACAACAGTAGCAACAGAAGGAGCAACTGTAGTAGTAAGGAAAACAGAACCAAGAGTATCAATATCTGTAGCAGCGGCGCCGTTGAAACCATACCAGCCCATCCAGAGAATGAAAACACCGAGAGCAGCAATAACAAGGTTGTGACCAGGGAAGGCATTTACCTTAGTGATCTTGCCCTTCTTATCCTTTTCGAACTTACCGATACGAGGACCGAGCATCCAGGCACCGATGAAAGCACAGATACCACCGACCATGTGAATGCAGTTAGAACCAGCATAATCATGGAAGCCCATTTCAGCAAGGAAACCGCCGCCCCATGTCCAGTGAGCCTCAATAGGATAAATGATAGCTGAAATAATGGCAGAATAAATACAATAAGAAGAGAACTTTGTACGTTCAGCCATTGAACCGGAAACGATGGTAGCAGTAGTAGCACAAAAAACCAGATTGAAAACAAAAGATGAATAATTAAAATCACCGTATTTAGTAAAAACATCGAAATTTAAAACACCGATAATAGAACCGGTATTACCGGCAGCATCGGTACCGAGCATCAAAGAAGCACCGATAAGGAACCACATAACACAACCGATACAGAAGTCCATAAGGTTCTTCATTATAATGTTACCAGCATTCTTAGCTCTGGTAAAACCAGCCTCACACATTGCAAAACCAGCCTGCATCCAGAAAACAAAAGCAACACCTATAAGGAACCAGACCCCGAATATTTCTTGATCCATGGCTTTTAAAGCTTGTAAAATTTCATCTGTCATAAAAATCTCCTCCTTTTTTCCTAAAAACATACACCTGAAAATGCATGAATAAAGGTTTTATATGCGAAAAGGTGCCACTCATCTAAAAACCGTTATGATTGAAATTACACCGAGTGCACTTCAGCAAAAAACAATCATAAGACCTTAGATCAGCAGCACCTTTGCAGCCAAAAAAGAATAAAAACTATTAAGAATAAAAAAAGCGCCTGGAAATCTATCCAAGCGCCTTTGCTTTTATGGTGAGCATAATAACACATTGATAAAAAATTGTCAAGATACTTTTTTAAAAAAATTGAAGAAAATTTTCACTTCAGCAAAAAGCAATAGTGATTATACTTATGATT
>OMXJ01000029.1 GCA_900315015.1 uncultured Eubacteriales bacterium
TGCAGGAAAAATATACAAGCGGCACAAGTTATTTAGATGGAGAATACCCTAAAAAGGAAAGTTATAATAAGGCAAGAAGAATAAAAAGAGGACTATTTAGGAGTAATAGAGGAATACTAATAAACGCTGATATAAACGCAGCTTATCAGATAATGAAAGTAGCAGGAAGTTCATCTTTAAAAATTAAAGAAAATGAAAAAATCGAAATGTTAAATGTAGCCTAAATTAGATTAGGTAGAGGCATCAGGCTTATGCCATTAAAAAGCGGTATAGAAACGAATCTACACCGCAAATTTATAAATTTCAGTTTTAAAGCTCAAAATAGCCACAAGGTATTGACAAGTGTAAAAGAAAATGCTATGATTTTGAACGATAACGTTTTAGTATAATTGTACCAAAGTGTGTTTCGGCGGTAGCTGCTTAGAAAAGTGGTTATAAGTAAATGAAGAAATGACCAAAGAATATGTAAAGGAAATAGCTAAGGAAGCCGCCAAAGCTTTGCTGATAGAATAGGTGAGAAAGAGGAATAGTTATGGGAAATCTAAGTGAGCAGCAAGAAATGATGGGAAAAAAGATTGTGGAAGATGAAAAGCCAAAGAGAAGTCTTGTGGGTGATAGAAGAAATCGAAGAAATAATAGAATCATTTTATTTATGCTTATGATTTACGATATTATAGCGGTTAATCTCTCTTATTTTCTAGCCCTTTTACTTCGTTTTGATCTTAAATATACTAAAATCGATCAAACATATCTGGATGCGTTCAAGCAGTCAGCTCCGATATATACCGTGTTCTGTATAATAGTATTTATGCTGTTAAAGCTATATAGAAGTATATGGAGATTTGCAAGCTATATAGAACTGATGAGGATAATGACGGCATGCTTTATCACAACGGCATTTAACTGTATATTTGTAACAGTGGCTTTTGTTAGAATGCCACTTGTATATTATGTATTTGGTGCCATTTTACAGTGTGTTTTCCTTTTAGTTGCAAGATTCTCATATAGATTATTCTTGGTTATTTATGAGGCAAAGTTAAAGAGCAAGGTAAAAGATGTTCCGAAGATAATGATTATCGGAGCAGGTTCAGCAGGTCAGATGATTTTACGCGACATTAACAGATCTGATTATACCGATGAGAGAGTTGCCTGCGTAATTGATGATGATGAAAGTAAGTGGGGAAGATATATTGAAGAGGTTCCTGTTGTTGGCGGTAGAGATGAAATAATGGCTGCAGCTAAGAAATATGGAATCAGTAAGATATATATTGCACTTCCTAGTGCTTCAGCAGCAGACAAGAGAGATATCATTAATATCTGCCAGGAAACCGGCTGTGTATTAAAGAATCTTCCTGGTATGTATCAGCTTGTACTTGGACAGGTAACAGCAAGCCAGATGAGAAATGTAGCCATTGAAGATCTTCTTGGAAGAGAACCAATAAAGGCTGACATGACAGACGTATTTAATTTTATAGCCGGAAAGACTGTTTTAGTAACAGGCGGAGGCGGAAGTATAGGTAGTGAGCTCTGCAGACAGATAGCAAAGCACAATCCTAAGCGGCTTATTATTTTTGATATTTATGAAAATAATGCCTATGCCATTCAGCTTGAATTAAGAGAAAAATATCCTAATTTAAAGCTTGAGACATTAATAGGTTCGGTTAGAGATTCAAGAAAGATATTCCAGGTATTTCAGAAGTATCGTCCGGAGATTGTATATCATGCTGCAGCGCACAAGCATGTACCTCTTATGGAGGATTCACCTTGTGAAGCCATAAAGAATAATGCAATCGGAACCTATAAGACAGCTTATGCAGCAATGACAAATGGCTGTGAGAGATTTGTTCTTATTAGTACAGATAAGGCAGTTAATCCAACAAATATCATGGGAGCGTCTAAGAGACTTTGTGAAATGGTAATTCAAAGCTTTGATGCAAAGATAAAGGCAGGGAAGGCCAATGAAATTCCGCAGCTCTTTACCCATGAGGGCGTTGAAAATGCTGACAAAGAGGGAACAGGAAACGTATATAAGAATATAAAGACTCAGTTTGTTGCGGTAAGATTCGGTAACGTTCTTGGATCTAATGGTAGCGTAATACCTATCTTTAAAAGCCAGATTGAAAAAGGCGGCCCGGTTACTGTAACACATCCTGATATAATCAGATATTTCATGACTATACCAGAAGCTGTATCTTTAGTTCTTCTTGCTGGAACCTATGCAAATGGCGGTGAAATCTTCGTTCTTGATATGGGAAGCCCTGTTAAGATAGCAGATTTAGCTAGAAACCTCATAAGACTTTCAGGTTATAAGCCAGATGTGGACATTAAGATTGAGTATACAGGTCTTCGTCCGGGAGAAAAGCTCTTTGAGGAAAAGCTTATGGCCGAAGAAGGACTTAAGAAGACTGACAATGATCTCATTCATATCGGACAGCCTATTCCGTTTGAAACAGATGAGTTCTTAGGCGGTCTAGGGAAGCTTATGGAATTAGCGTATGAAAATAAGGACGGCATAAAAGAACAGGTGCAGAAGATGGTAAGTACTTATCATCCGGCAGAAAATAAATAGAAATACGTCCATTTAGTAGAAAAAACGGGCAAAAATGATGAAATAAGGGCAGCTATCAGATATGATGGCTGCTTTTTTTGTACCTTTTTATTACAAAAATGGTAGTGGAAATAATTAGATGTATATGTTATAATTTTTATGCTATATTTAGATAGTAAATATTGTTGTAATAATTTGCGTAGGAAATTAATTATATTTGGATAATATCTACAACTGATATTTTTTTATCTTTTGGAGGAGCTATATGAAACTAAAAAAGCTAATGATAGCACTTTTATCGGTGACTATTGCAGGAACCTCGCTTACAGGCTGTAACAATGGAAAAAACGGAGAAAAGACTACTGCAGCGGATGCGCAGGCTACCACAGCAGGTCAGAATGGGAATCTAAATGGAACGACGGCTGGGGAAGCTACAACAGCAGCAAAAGATACACAGACGCCTGAAAAAACAGAGCAGACGATGAAAATAACGGAGCCTGAAAAGAGTGAAGCAGAGCTTGCAGATGAGGCAATAGCAGCCTTTATAACAAATGAAGGACAGGTATTCATAGAAGATGAAAACCTAGAACACTATGATTATGCAGTTGATAGTGACGGAATCTACGAGCTGGTTCCTGTATATGAAAAGGGAAAAGGATATACCCTAAAGGAATTAGTAGATCAAGATATGAAATATGCACTCATGTTAAATACAGGTGAGCTGCAAGAGAATTCTTTTTTAACCAGTGTCTCTTATGCAACAATAGATGCAGGGACTGATGGAGTAAAGGAACTGATTGTAAAGGTAAAGTATGATCTTTATGTAATGGAAGATGTTGACTTCTTTGTAATAAAGTACATAGATGGAAGACTTGTACTGACTCATGCGGAAAATGTTGGCGCATATACCTCCCTTGAAGTCTCAGATACTGGAGTTGTATATTCAGAACTGGACTATGGCTATGCGGAGCTCTGGACAGAAAAGAGCTACATAAATGCAGAAGGAAAAAATATCCTGGACTATAATGCGCATTACACCGGTTATGACCAGGATGTAATGGATGCTGCGGATAAGATGTATTCGGAATCAGATGCGCAGGAGAATGAAGCGCCTTATGCCTTTAATCTATACGTAGGAAACTATTGCTATGAGGAAATAGAAAACTATGATGAGCAAATGAAGGATATGTATTTTACATATAACTATTATGAAATCAATGAACTTGGTGAAACTGTAGTTTTTTCAGAGGAAGAAATGCCTTCGATTTATGAAGAAGGAAGCTTTACACAGAAGGTACTTGCAGAAACTGGAAAAAATTTCGTGAAGCCATCAGAGTTTGAAAAAATACTTAAGGAGCATGAAGAGTCAATAGGTCTTACCGAGGATTTAAAAAAAGGAAAGGCAGCAGAATTTACAAAGGTGGACTTAAAATTATGGAAGGGAGAAATTTACCTTGGAGAATCCTTTGAAGGTCTAGAGCTGATCAATAACGATGGACACTTTGTAAAGCTTGGAAATAAAGTATACTTTAATATGCCATCAGAATATGCGTTATCTGAAAGTGCCATCTTTGGTGAATTCTATGATAATACAAATCTCCTTAGCGACGGATATATCATGGCCTATGATGAAGATAAAAAAGAGGTAAAAACTGTAGCCTATATTGGTGCAGCAGGAAGAATCTCGGTGACAGATGGAGTAATGGTATATTCGACTATAGAATACTCAGGAAATGGTGATAGTGAAAACCATACAACAATTTTTGCATTAGGTCCGGATAGAGACTTCGTAACAGGCACCTATGACATGAGATACATAGGAGGCGATAAAGAAGGAAAATATAGTGTTGCATGGAAGATGAATGAGGCAGGAGATAATGAAATAATAAAGATACAGGCCGGCTATCAGTCAGGAAACTACAATATAGGAGAAGGAATTCCGGTAAAGGTAGTAAAGGGCAATGTACTGTATGAAGAAAAAGAAACAAACACAGAGGTAGGAGTTACCCTGTTAAAGCAGCTTGACCTTGAAAGCGGCGAGATAACAGAGCTTGGAGTAATGCCGGACTTTGAAAATGGCTGGGGAGAATACGGACAGCTTGAAGAAGATGGCGGAAAGCTGTACTGGCTCTACAACAACTATGACGGAACAGGACATTTCTATCAGGGGGTAAGCTATACACTTGAATTTGAACTAGGAGAGAAATTCTCATTAGAAAGAAATCTCACAGATCTATCAGGCTATTCAGATGAAAGAAAGTGCTCTGCACCTTGTTTTAAGTTAGAAGGCGGCGCATTAAAGCTTGTAGACGGAGAACCATTTACAGCAGATATAGACGAAGAAGGAAATATCGGCTATTATGATGAAAACGGTGAATTTGTAGCGGTAGCAGAAGGCTACGGATTTGTAAGAGATGAAGTCTTCGACCAGGTATATATGAGCGAAATATACGAGTACGTAGATGGAGCAATATACGTAGTATATAACAAGTGCTTCCATATTACGGAAGATGATATAGGCTGGAGAGAAGCATATCAGCGTTATAATACAACGATAATAAGAATAGATTGTGAAACAGGCGAAGAAAAAATCATAGAAGAAGTGAGCATGCCGGCGGTAGGTTGATGCAAAATCTAAGAGGGCAGTTAGAAAGACGAAGTTTAATAAGTAAAAATCTAATGCAGACAAAGGCCGAACGTAAAAACGGAAAAGCTGATAGAGTTAAAACTGTAATAGGAAAGGGTAACATAATGAAAAGAAAAACATTGTTATCAAAAATTTTAGTAACAAGCCTTGCAATCGGAACTATGGCAGCATCATTATCAGGATGCGGGAGTAAGAGCGCGCCTGCAAAAACTTCAACAACCAAAGCAGCACAGTCTACAACTGTAGAAATAGCGACGGAAAAAACTGAGGATATAGCACTTACCACCGAAGCTACCACCACTGTAAAGGAAGAAGAAACTACCACTGCTACAGAAGCGGTAGAGCCGGTTAAAGTATTAAATGATGAAAGGAAGGCTATCGCAGGCTTTGTAAAAAACGAAGTGCCCGTATACTTTGATAAGGCAAACATGGAATATAACGCAGGCGAAAAGCTGATGTATGAAAAGGAAACACCATATACCATTAAGGAAATGGTGACCAATCTCATGGAAATGAGGCACGAGGACTCTCTTAAGGCAGGAAAACTTAAGAGAATCAAATACACAGACATTGACTGCGGAGAAGATGGAATCCCAGAGCTATTGCTTGAAATCGAATGGGAGGCACCAGAAGAATATGGCATTCATGGAGAAACCTTTGTAATAAAGCTGATAGATGAAAAGCTACAGGCAATATATTGTAAGGGCTATTTTGATAAGGATTCTAATGTATCAATAGATACCCGCGGCGTTGTATCAGTATATTTTAGCAATACAATAGGCGACCAGGGCGGCGAAGAATGGAAGAAAATGTGGACCTATAGCACCACGGGTGTACTAGATGCAAACGGAGACTATAAATTCTTATATAATGAATATAGTCAGTACTCAAACGACATCTTTGAGAAATCAGCAGATGAGCTGTACGAAAAGGGAGACACCGAGGTAAAGAATAGTAACGGAGACTATTATAACATATACACTGACCGCATAAGCGGTGAGGATAGCTTTGATGTTACAAATGATGTAGGAAATCCAGATATATACTATACCTATTCAAACTATTATATATATTTAGACTCCTACTATCCGGAATTTCCTGAAGAATCAGAAAGTGAAGGAGTAATAAAGAAAATAGCAGAAAATACGGGCCTTACCCTTATAACAGAGGATGAAAGATACGACAAAATAAAAGAAATCCTTGAAGGAAAGGGCTATAGCGACGAATATTCCACCATTGAATATATGCCTATTAGTGACTATCACGGAGTAGACTTAGACCTGTGGGTTGAAGAAGGATATGCAGATAAGGACCTGGAGGTAAAAAAGAGCGAGGGACATTTTGTAAAGATAGGAGATACCGTATACTTTAATGTACCAGAGACCACTGCGCTTGAAGAAATAGCCATAAATGGCCATTTCTCAGATAGCATGGCAAATGGAGAAACGGCCCTCATGAGCTATAACGAGGTAACAGAAGGTCTTCATACAGAAGGCTGGGGAGGTTACTACGGACCGATTTCAGTATCTGGACATACCATAGCAGGAGCGAGCAGTAAGGCGGACTATGATGGAAGAATGTATAACTCAGAGATAAGCCCCTTAGATGTACAAGGATACTACGCATCAGGCGCATATTATGATGAAATATACCTTGATAGCTGCACAGAGGACACCTATTTCTATTACACAGATGAAGCTGGAAAAATATTCATCAAGGTATTAAGTGCCGGTGAATTTGAGGATGAGGTTGAATTAAAGTATGAAGGAGATGTAGCCTTCTGGGGAGTGGAAAATGATCTGCTCATATACACACAGGCAATACCAATGTCCGACTCAGGCGAGTGCAGCTATGAGCTAAAGAGCTTTTCGGCAAAGGATGGAGCTTATGTAGACTATGGAACCTTACCGGCATTTGATGACGGCTGGGGCGAAATAAATCAGATGCTTGTGAAGGACGGAACACTCTACATGATTTATGCAAACTATGAAGGAAATATAGGAGCATATAACGGAAAGAGCTATTTAGTAACATTAGAGCTTAACACACCGGAAAGCCTTAAAGCAGAAAAACTAGAAACAGAATATACCGTAGAAAGAGACTATTACCCACCTACCTTCATAGTAGAAGATGGAAAGGCAGTACTCACCGAGGGAGAGCCATATACAGCAGGCGTTGCCGGAGACGACCTTGGTTACTACAATGAAAAGGGCGAATTTGTACCAGTAATATCAGGCTACGGCTATTACCGCGATGATGAAACAGAGGCGATAAGAGTAGTAGATGTAGCTGAATATGTAGATGGTGCAATCTATGCAATCGTAAATGATGCAGTACATGTACCTGAAAATGATATCTCAATCGGCGAAGCCTACAAGAGAACAAAGGTACAGATAATCCGCGTGGATATAGAAAAGGGTGAGGATAGCGTAATATATTCATTAGAAGAGGGCAATGAAGGTTGATTTCTCGGGTGCATAGCAGAGCATAAAACTGCAAAGAAACGAATAAGCATAAAAAAGTAAAGAAAAGAATAAGCAGAAAAAAGCAAAGAAAAGAATAAGCAGAAAAAAGTAAACAAAAGCGTAAAAAGCCAGGATACCCAAAAGCACGGTATCCTGGCTTTTTTGTGTTTTTTGCAAAAACAGTCTTTGACATAAGTTTTTTGCTATGATAAAATATAAAATTAGTATAATGTGTACCGCTATAGATTAAAAATATACCTTAAAAAAGAAATAGCATGTCTAAGAGGTGAAAATAGAGTAGTGTGTAAAAGGCAAAAATAGCTGAAAAAACCTAAGGAATAACAATAAAAAGAAAAGGGTGATATCATGGGAATAATATATAGTCTGATACTGGTAATTCTAGCGACACTGTGCCTTTATATGGGAATAAAATTCTTTGTTACAGAAAAAGACTCAGTAAAAATAAGGAAATATATCTTTGCAATCGGGCTCTGCATAGGCACATGGTGCTTGTGCTACGGCTGCATAGGCTTTTGCGGCGGACATACGGATGTAGCCTATATGCTTAGAAGAATAGGAATAATAGGAGTAAATGGCTACCTGTTTACCTTTATGTACTTTGTAACGGAAATGGCAAAGCTGAAGCCATTTTTAGGAAGGAGCCTATGCACACTTGCAGGAATAATGAGTATTGTAGACTGGTGGTTCTTCTCACAGCCTGTAGTAGATGAATTTGTAGAAATAGACGGCTGGCTTACATGGTATGCAATGCCGGGAATAGCAAGAGTAATACACAATATATACGTAGCATATTTATTCTTTGTACCAGCAGTGCTTGGAATAATAGATTATAAAAGAGCGGAGACCAAAAGGCAGAAGGCCTTCATAAGACTATTATATGTAGCAAGTCTGATACTCATAGCAGGAAGCGTGCCAGACACCTTCTTCTATTTAATCAAAACAACAGCCATACCTACCTCGGGAATGGCAGCCTCGATATCCTTCTTTGTAACGATATACGGAGCAAAAAAGCTGAATGCTTTTGACATTACCATATCCAACATAGTGCAGCAGATCTACGAATCTGTAAACGTAGGTGTACTTGTATTTGACACAAAAGAAAAGCTAATGCAGTGTAATCCGTGCGGAGAAAAGCTTTTGAACATAAAGCCGTCCAAACAGACCATAGGCGAGCTATTTGTAATAGAAGAAAAAGAAGCCCAGAAATACTTTGAAGGAATAACAGCAGAAAAAAGTGCAGAAGAGCTGACAGTAAGGACAAGGGGCGAAGGAAGGGTATGTTCCATAAAGACAACTGCAGCAGTAGATAACTACAAGGAGCCATACTGCTTTGTAACAGTAGTATACGACCTTACAAGAGAAGAAGAAATGCTAGAAGAGGTAAAGAAGGCAAATAAAGCAAAGAGTGAATTCCTTGCGAATATGTCCCATGAAATAAGAACCCCTTTAACAGCAGTACTTGGAATGAATGAGATGATTATAAAGGAGAGCCATGAGAGTGAAATAATAGGCTATGCCAATGACGTTCAGGCAGCAGGAAAGATGCTGTTCTCACTCATAAACGATGTTCTCGACTTCTCGAAGATAGAATCAGGAAAAATGGAACTAGTGCCGGCAAAGTACAATGCCTCAAGTATGATAAATGACCTTGTGAACATGACCAGCACACTAGCAACAGAAAAGAACTTGGAATTTAAGGTAAATGTAAATAGGGAGCTTCCAGCAGAGCTTTACGGAGACGAAACAAGAGTAAGGCAGGTAATAGTAAATCTACTTACAAACGCAGTAAAATATACAAAAAAAGGAAGTGTATCCTTGGACTTTGACTTTAAAAAGACAGACAAGTTCAGTATAGACATGATAGTAAAGGTAAAGGATTCAGGAGTAGGAATAAAGGATGAGGACAAGGAAAAGCTCTTTGACGCCTTTACAAGAGTAGATGAAAAGAAAAATAAGACAATTCAGGGAACAGGCCTGGGACTTTCAATCACCATGAGCTTTGTAAAGCTTATGGGAGGAAATATAGAGCTAGAGAGTGAATATGGAAAGGGAAGCACCTTCATAGTAACGCTTCCTCAGAAATATGAAGGAAATGAAGTAATAGGAGACCTGAAAGAGCGAATAGAAGTCAGCAAAAATAATAACGGCGGCCAGAATGCACCGCTATATGCACCAAACGTGCATATACTTGTAGTAGATGACGTAAAAATGAACTGCAAGGTATTCAAGGGAATCTTAAAGAGCACCCATATAAAGATAGATGAAGCAGGAAGCGGCGCAGAGGCAATACAGAAATGCGCAAAGAACAGGTATGACCTTATATTCATGGATCACATGATGCCGGAAATGGACGGAATAGAGTGCCTTCACGAACTAGAAGGAGACGCAAATAACCTGAACCTGAATGTGCCGGTCATATCCCTTACAGCCAATGCCATAGCCGGAATGAAGGAAATGTACCTGAAGGAGGGCTTTGCAGACTATCTCACAAAGCCGATCATAGAAAGAAATCTGGTGAATATAATAAAGAAGCACCTTCCAAAGGAAAAGTATTCCTTAAAGGCTCCTGAAATGGAAAGCTATGAAAGACCAACAGCCATAAGTTATGACAGTAGTAGAAGCGGAGCCTTGCCAGGAAATAAAAGGGCAGCAGGAACAGTAAAAACGGCAGAGACAGCGAAGATAAGTGATAGAGGAAATCAGAATCAGGAAACTCCTTCTAAGCGCTCCATAGTAGATAGCCTATCAGAGATAAAGGAAATAAATATAGATCAGGGCCTTATGTACTGCATGGAGGATGAAGAGATGCTTGCAGAAATAATAAAGGAGTATGCAGCAGGAGCTAGAGTAAAGGAGCTAGAAGAAGCCTATAACAAAAAGGACTATAAAAGCCTTGAAATAAATCTTCACGCATTAAAGGGAAGCTCGAAGACCATAGGAGCAGAGCAGCTCTCGGAGAACTTTAAGGAGCTAGAGTATGCAGCAAAGGAAGGCGATAAGGCAAAAATAGAAAAGAAATTCCCGGCATTACTAGAGCAGTACAAAGAAATACTTGATAAACTAGGCAGAATCTGTATATAATAGGGAGTGGAACCTAGCAAATGAAAGGAAAATCTATATTGAATGATAAATGAGTAAAAAGATATATGTAGTAAAAATAGTAATAGTGGTAATGTTTATAATAGCCTCGTGCTATTTCATAGATATGCCGCAGACGGCGGTAAAGAAAAAGTCAGCGTACCCGGATAATATAACAGAAAAGGAAACTGTCACCGGAAACATCAAAAGGTATGACTATGTTGATGAAAACGGAAACATCACCTATGTAAATGGACTTCGCTGCGCAACAGTAATAAAGACCTATGACGAAAAGGAAAGACTAGTAAAGGTAGAATACTTAGATGAAAAGGGAAATCCAGCAGAGCAGTCAGATGGCTCGTGCTCTAGGGTAATAGAGTATATAGGAGAAGAAGATAATATAACTACCTACTATGACGAGACAGGAAAAAAATATACCAACTATCAGGGGTATTGCAGCCTGAAAACAGAGGGAAATAAAGAAACCGGAATAACTCACACCTTCCTAAATGAGAAGGGAGAGCCAGTGATGCTTACCCTAGGCTATGCAATAAGAACAAGGACCTATAAGGACGGATCTTGTTATGAGATGTACTATGACACGCAGAGAAACCCGGTAGAGCTAGGACATGGACAGTACGGAGTAAAGTATACGGGAAATAAAGTAGCATATTTAGATATAAATGGAAAGGTGTTCTATCCGCTTAATATGATACTAAATGCATTTCCGTTTCTGATAATAATAGCAGGTATTTTTATAAGCGTATTTATGGTGCTGCTCCCTAAAAAGCTGAGCATGCTGCTGATTGCAGCCTATATGCTATTTATAGTATATATGACGCTTCTTTTTAGAGGAGGACAGGAAAGATTTGACATATCACCGTTCTGGTCCTATAGAAAATTCTTTGAGGATGCAGATCTCAGGGCGCAGATAATAAAAAATATCTGGCTCTTTGTACCTGTTGGAGCATACCTTAGAACAAAGGTAAAAATGAAATGGCTGTGGATTTTTACACTAGGAGTGTCCGTAGGCATAGAAACAATTCAGGAACTATTAAATATCGGTCAGTGGGACATTGATGATGTATTTAACAACGTGCTCGGCGGCGCAATAGGATGGTTTCTTGGAGAAATTGTAACAGAGTGCTTGTATTGTAAAAAAATAAGTGCTATAATGGAAAAGTATTTTGAAAAGCTAGTTACAGCATTTAAGAAAAAGCTAAGCAGCAGTAAAAAAGCTAAGTAGCAGTAAAAAAGCTAAGTAGCAGCAAAAAAGCTAAGAAAATGAGAGGAAATGAAAATGAAAGCAGCAGTAATCATGGGATCAACAAGTGATCTTGACAAGGTAACACCAGCAGTTACAATATTAAAGGATTGGGGCGTAGATGTAAAGGTAAGGTGCCTTTCAGCACATAGAGCTCACAAGGAACTCTCAGAATTCATGGATGAAATAAATTCAGACGGAACAGAGGTAGTAATCACAGCAGCAGGAATGGCAGCAGCCCTTCCAGGCGTTGTAGCCTCACAGACAGTACTTCCGGTAATCGGAGTGCCACTTTCAGGCTCAGTGCTTGACGGCGTAGATGCACTTTACTCAATCGTACAGATGCCATCAGGAATCCCTGTAGCAACAGTAGCAATCAACGGCGCAAAGAATGCAGCCTGGCTTGCACTTCAGATAATGGGAAATAAGCACCCGGAGGTACAGGAAAAGCTTAAGGCAGAAAGAGTAAAGATGGAAGAAGCAGCTGTAAAGGCAAATGAAGAGGTTACAGCAAAGTTTCAGTGATTACCTATCATCCAGCAGAGAACTGCAAGAAGTAAATTAAAAGCAAATTAAAAAGCAAAAAATATGAAAGAGGGGGAAATCAGCGGATTTTCGCCCTCTTTTTGTATATGGCCTAAAAATCATACTGTTTGACATGCAATAGGGAATGTGGTAGAATAAAATGGATTGTGTTTTTAAATAATAAAGAAAATTGGTGATTTGTAAGTAAGATTAAAAAAGGAATTGAGATAAATCATGAGTTTGGTTAATGAAGTAAATGAGCCTGTTGATATAACAATAGGAATACCAAAAAAGAAGGTACAGGGGAAATATGTATATAGAGCAATCTGTTATTTGATATTAATGGCTATAGCGTCAGCTGCCTTTATGTACGTATGGTATGATTATGTATTTGTGCATAACCAGACAGGACACCTTCTTGGAATAGCAAACCTCGGAATGGCACTTGGAATATATGTGATACTTTATTCTATTGTAGGAAGATGGATGAGAGCCTTTAAAATCGGTGTAGATAGAATGTCAAGTTTGGTTGCATCGCAGATATTAGCGCTTGCCATTACAGATATTATTGAAATATTTATATCGCTTGCAATTACTGGTCAGTTCAGATTCTTCTGGGACTTTACCTGGAGATATTTCCTCATGGGGCTTGCGCAGGCAGTAGTTCTTTGCATACTTGAAGCCATTATGGTCTTCATATATAGAAAGATCTTCCCTCCAATTCACCTTTTGGAAATATACGGAGAGCATAAAAATGATCTCTATAAGAAGATAGATACAAGAACAGACAAATTCCATGTAGATAAATTGATACACTGCGATGAGCCGGAAGCAGAATTAAAGAAGGAAATTGCTAATTATGATGCAGTTTTAATTAATGATCTGCCATCAGAGAGAAGAAATAGAATTCTTAAGTATTGTTTTGAGAAAAATAAGAGAGTTTATTATACTCCTAAGATATCAGATATTATATTAAAGGGAGCAGAAGAGCTGAATTTCTTTGACACACCTTTATATCTTAGCAGAAATACCGGAATGAGCCTTTGGGAAGCAGCAGTAAAGAGATTTTTTGACATATTTTTATCAGGAATAGCACTTATAGTACTAAGTCCGATCCTTCTTATAACAGCACTTGCAATAAAGCTGGGAGATGGCGGTCCGGTATTCTTTAAGCAGGAGAGATGTACTCTTGGTGGAAAGAAATTCATGATATTAAAGTTCCGTTCAATGATAGTAGATGCAGAAAAGGATGGAAGACCTCATCCAGCAGGAGAAAAGGACGACAGAATTACAAAGGTGGGCCATGTAATAAGAGCGATTAGAGTAGACGAGCTTCCACAGTTAATAAATATCCTAAAGGGAGACATGAGCATAGTAGGACCTAGACCTGAAAGAGTAGAGCATGTCGAAAAATATACTCAGGATGTACCGGAATTCAAATACAGACTGAAGGTAAAGGGTGGACTTACAGGCTATGCGCAGGTGTATGGAAAATACAATACGACAGCACTTGATAAGATAAAGCTTGATATGTATTACATAATAAACTATTCAATCAGATTAGATCTGCAGATAATCTTTGAAACAGTAAAAATACTCTTCCAAAAGGAAAGCACTGAAGGCTTTACAGAAGAAAGGGTAGAGGAAATGCATGATGCAGCAGGAAATAATATAAAGGATAATTAAAAATGTCTAGACCAATGGTTACAGCTATAACAGTAAGCTATAATAGTGCCAAAACCATAAGAGATACCATAGAATCTGTATTAAATCAGACCTATGACAAAATGGAATATATAATAGTAGACGGCCTATCAAAGGATGATACTGTAAAAATAGCAGAAGAATATAAAGAAAAATTTGCGGCAAAGGGCTATTTATATAAGATAATCAGTGAAAAAGACAATGGAATATATGATGCCATGAATAAGGGCATAAAAAATGCGACTGGCGATCTTATAGGAATCATAAATAGCGATGACTGGTACGAAAAGGAAGCTGCAGAGACAGCGGCAGCAGAATATGAAAAGAAGCCATATGTAATGTTTTATGCAGACATAAATATAGTAAGGGCAGATGGCTCTGTAATAGTGAAGCATTCAAAGAATATGAAGGGACTTCAGACAAGTCTTCACTGGAATCATCCAACGACCTTCATACCTAAAAAGGTGTATGATAAGGTAGGATTATATGCCTGTGACAATATAAATGACGACTGGGATATGTACCTTCGAATAAAGAAAACCGGAAAAAGATTTGTAGTGGTAAATAAGGTGCTGGCTAACTTTAGGTTTGGCGGTGTAAGCAATGATCATGGATTTAAGAAATGGAAGCAGAGAATAGACAATTGCTATGTTTGCTACAGAAAGAATGGTTATTCTAGATTGTATTGGTTTATAGTAGCTGCCAAGGAAACAGCAAAAATTTTAGTGTAAAAAGGAGAGTAAAATGAACCCAAAGGAAATACAGATGCCAGAGGTAGAATTAAATATTCTGGACATGCTTGCCGCAGTGCTTAGAAAATGGAGAATTATTGTATTGGTAGCTATATTAATGGCGGCTATAGTAGGAGGGATTGATTATTACTCAAGAAGTGAAGAATATAATAATAAGAAGAGCAGAGAAACGCTAGAAGTAGCAAAGTCTTTGCTTAAAGAAGTGGATCAAAAGGAAGTAGAGCTGCTCTATGCAGGTTATAAGACTTATAATGAGAAAATAACTAATTTGCAGAACTATGTAGACGGATCTGTAATAATGAATATGGATTATAATAATGTATCAAGCATTAGCTATGAATATTTAATAAAGGCAGATCAGGATAATATAATTTCATCATTTTCTTCAATGTCACTTGGAGATGAGGAATATCAGAAAATAGCTGATATATATGGAGAAAATGTTGATGCAAGATACATTTATGAAGTGGTTGAAATATCAGGAAGAACAGGTGAAGGCGGATATGCTGTAGATGTAGCAGGAGAGAGTAATTCTCTACTAGGTGAAGGAAGCATTTTGCCAAAGTATTCAGGAATAATGAACTTGAACATAACAGCAGAAACAAAAAAGCAGTGTGAAGAGGTTTATGCTGTAGCAAAGAGTGCAATAGATAATCATATTTCAGAGCTTGAAAAGGCAGGAGTAGAAGTAAGCGTAAGAGAAATTGCAAATAACTATAAACAGAGCTATAGAAAAGACTTAGCAGATCTTCAGCAGGAAAAAATATCTGAAAAGACCGAATTATTGACTGCGCAGAGTGCTTATTACAAAGAAAATATAAGCTCTTTGCCTGAATTAAAGAAAAACTATTTTGATTTATTAAAGGAATCGGAACGTATAGAAGAAAAGGAAATAAAAGTAAAGCCGGTTTCTGCAGTATTAGGATTTATACTAGGTGCAATCATTGTAGTTATGGTAATTATAGTTGTTTATCTTGCGAATGGCAAAATAAAGACTAAAGAAGAGCTTCAAAAGCTCACAGGAAAAGCAACAATGGCATCAGTGAAGATGAATAGAGGATATAAGCTTCCACTTAATATGCTTATAAATAAATGGGCAGACCTATGGGAAGGCGGAAGATATGTTCCTGTAGGAACTGATGCGGTGAAGCTTGCAGCAGCTAAAATGGTTCAAGAAGCAAATAATCAAAAGGTTGAAAATGTATTTGTTATTTGCCAAAATGAAACTAAAAATGCCGAAAAGGTGCTTTCAGAGCTTAAGGAAGAATGTGGCAAGAAGAAAATTGAAGTGACCTATGGAAATCCAGACATGGATTCAAATGCATATGGAGATTATGTGAAAGCGGCTTCAGTATGTTTCTTGTGTGAATTAAAGAGTACAACTAAAGAATATGCAAATGAATATCGTATCGGAATGAAGAATTCTGACAATGTATTTTTAGGAAATATCATATTGCAGAACAATTGATACTTTGAGAGGATGCTTTAGTGAGTGAAAAAACTAATGAAAGACTGCTAGCGTGGGGAATAGCCCTTGAAATAATGGGAATAAACACCGCTGCAGTCTTAAAACTTTTGATAGGAAGCAGCACGAACATTTTATCAATAATGGTCATGCTGCTTGCATTATTATTAATGATAAACTATGGCAGAGGAATGCGCTTTTATGGCATAAATGCAGCGGCAGGCGTGATATTTGCTTATTCGGTGTTCACGATTATTCTATCTGTGGTAGCAAAATATAAAGGAACTGAGCTACCAGGACAGTTTGAACCGGTATATCAGGTTTTCTATCTGCTAGAAATATTAGCACTTTGGAATAATAATGAAAGACTGAACTCGAAGAGAGTGCTTAAAACGTTATATTATTTAAGTGTGGTACTATCTGTTGCATATCTGATACTGATATTGTTATACATGGTAAAAACAGGCAATGTTTTCTTTAACACATTAGGAACGGATTCAGAAGGAAAGGGTGTTGTAACAAGAGCATCACCGGCTAAGGTTGCTTTTATTACCTTTGCGGCAACAATAACATATCGTGAATATATAAAAAATAGGCTTGAAAAAATAGCAAATGATGGAGCGCTTGCAGTTAGCACTATACTCCTTATTATTTCCACCAGGCGAAGCGTGTATATAATGTTTATAGCCATGTTGATAATGCTTATGTGGGATAAGGGATTGCTAAAAAAGTATGTGGATTTAAGAAAGTTCAAGCTCATAGTATATTCAGTAGTAGCTGTAGTAGCGGTTGCTGCCTTAGCGGCTATTGCAAGCCCTAAGGTATATAATGTATTAGAAAATGTATTTAATTTTTTTATAAACGGCATAAAGACCTACCTTGGAACCTCTAAGAAGGAAGATATGGCAGCCTCCATAAGAATGGGATCATTAGATGAGGTCAAGGAAAATTATTTTCATAATTCAAGTATAAGTGAGATTCTCTTTGGAAGAGGCTATATGACAAAATGGGTAGATATACCAATTGCCCAGGCAATATACGATCTAGGCGCAATAGGAGGGCTTTTTTACATAATTGCCGGAGTGATAGTGCCTATAAAATATGTATTAAAAAAGCAAACAGAGCCTATACTTATATTTGCGCAGTGTCTGGTACTGCAGATTATATTTAATAATGTAAGTTCGGGATGTCCGTATGGAGTGTTTTTACCAACAATATTTATGGTATTGTTAGCCAAGAGAGAAAAGGAAAAGATTAATGAAGATATTACTGATTGAATCAGCTGTTACAGGGCATCACCTTTCTTATCTTAATGCTATAATAGAAAAGCAGGTAGAAGAAAATGAAGTGTATGTCATATTACCGGAAAAATGTGAAATAAGTGATAAGGTTAAGAAGCAGATAAATATAAAGCTAGAAAAAGACGGAAAACGAGACTATTTCAAATGGATAAAAAAGGTAAATGATGCGATAGATGAAATAGAGCCGGATTTAGTACACTTTATATATGCAGATCATCTATATAGATACTTTGGTATAGGTATAAAAAAGCCTGTAAAATATAAAAGTGTATTGACGGTTCATCAGCTTCGCAGAGGAAAGCTTCATGACCTGAGCATAAGAATGCTATCGGCAAAATTTTCTTCGACAGTAGTTCATACAGCTGCGTTAAAAGAAACTCTAGGTGGCCTTAAGATAAAAACGGTAGATCATATAGAATATCCGCAGTTCGGAGCACATGAAAAGGAAGAGCAGGAAAAAGCACTAGAGAGCCTTGGAATTAATAAGGATGAGATACATGGAAAGGTTCTGCTTTGTCTTGGGGGAACAAGAGAGGATAAGGGACTTGACATATTACTAGAAGCCCTAAAGGAAGTAAAAGAGCCTTATCATCTAATAGTAGCAGGAGCAGAGCAGCATTTTAAAAGAGACTTCATAGAAAAGGAAGCAGAAGGCTATAAAGATAAGGTATCACTGTTTTTAGAGTTTTTAAGCGAAGAAAAATTTGGACACTGCCTTAATGCAGCAGATATATTAGTTCTTCCATATAAAAAGGCTTTTGACGGAGCAAGCGGCCCATTAGGAGAAGGTGTATGGGTGGAAAAGGAAATAATAGGCCCATCTCATGGAAGTCTAGGAGATATTATTGAAAAGCATCACCTAGGAAGAACCTTTGAGGCTGAAAATGCACAAGACTTAAGAAGGGTTATATCAGAGGAATTAAAGAAAAATGACTTTGAAATAGATGAAAAATATAAAGAATATCATAAGATGATGGATGTAGAAAGATTTAAAGAGGATTATGATGCTTTATATAAAAGGGTTGCAAAAGTAAAATGAAGATAAGGAATTATTTGGAAATTTAAAGAAATGGAATAGTAGAATTAAAATAATATAAGTAGAATAATAGAAGTAAAAGAAGGAGGGTTTTAAAGAAATGAATAAGAAAAAAGAAAGCCTTCCCCAGTTCCATGAAGGAATAGTATCATCAAATAGAATATTATATACTGCATCAGACTTTGCTAAGCAAAGTCTGATGTATTTGCAAGAAATAGGAGAACTAGTCGCAAATAAGCCGCATAAGAGCTCAAGAGATAATCTCTCCTCATTTCTTTTTTTTATAGTAGAATCAGGAAGCGGAAAACTATACTATGAAGGTGAAGAAACTGAACTAGAGGAAGGGGACGCAGTATTTATAAACTGCAGCAAGGGATATTCTCATGAAACCTCTCTGAATCTGTGGAAGCTTAAATGGATACACTTTAGCGGAAATTCAGTTAAGGGAATTTATGATAAGTACGTAGAAAGAGGCGGACAGAGCGTACTTCATTTAAAGAAAATGGAAGCTCTTGACAATCTGAAAAAAGTCTGGGAAGAGCTACTTAGCATTGCAAAGAGTGACGATTATATCCGCGACATGAAAATAAATACAGGCTTAAGTAAGCTGACAGAGCTTTTAATGAATGAATCCTGGAACCCTGAAGGAAGGGGAGAAAAGAGCACTAAAAGAGACTTAAGCGAGCTTAGAAGGTACTTAGAGGAGCACTTTACCGAAAAGATAACGCTAGAGGATTTATCTGAAAGGTTCTACATAAATAAGTTCTATCTTACAAGAATATTCAAGGAAAGGTATGGAGCCAGCATAGGAAGCTATCTTCAGAATCTGAAAATTACTGAAGCTAAGAGAAAGCTTCGCTTTACTGATCTTTCGATTCAGGAAATAGGAGAAGAGTGCGGACTAGGAGACCTGGCATATTTCTCAAGGATATTTAAGAAGGTAGAAGGGATTTCTCCGACAGAATACAGAAATAAGTGGTAAATAAGTGGTATGTATATATATATATATATACGTTGTATATATGTAAGTTGATAAACAAGTTAATACCTAAGTCAATATTGTGCAAATTATAGTCAATAATTGCTATTCAAAAACTAAATAATATTTGGTAAAATGCCAATCGTAGATATGAAGAAATAAATGTCATATTCGATTGGCTTTTTAAATTTTATACAAATATGGAGGACTTATTACATGAGTAAGAAGGCACTTATTACAGGAATCACAGGACAGGATGGCAGTTACCTTGCAGAGTTCTTATTAGAAAAGGGCTATGAAGTGCATGGAATCGTAAGAAGAGCATCAGTATCAACTACAAGCAGAATCGACCATCTACTTGCAGAAAATAAGCTAATAATCCATGAGGGCGACTTATCAGACTCCTCATGTATCATAAAGATAGTAAAGAATGTAGAGCCGGACGAAATCTACAATCTTGCAGCACAGAGCCATGTACAGGTAAGCTTTGATGCAGCAGAGTATACAGGAGACGTAGATGCACTTGGAGTACTTAGAATCCTTGAGGCAGTACATACCTTAGGACTTGATAAGAAGACAAGAATCTATCAGGCATCAACCTCAGAGCTTTACGGAAAGGTAGAAGAGGTTCCTCAGAATGAGAAAACTCCATTCCATCCTTTCTCACCATACGCAGTAGCAAAGCAGTACGGCTTCTGGATGATAAAGGAATACCGCGAGGCTTATGGAATGTTTGCCTGCAACGGAATCCTATTCAACCATGAATCAGAAAGAAGAGGCGACAATTTTGTAACAAGAAAGATCACTCTTGCAGCAGGAAGAATCGCAGTAGGTCTTCAGGACCACTTAGAGCTTGGTAATCTTGATTCACTCCGCGACTGGGGCTATGCTAAGGACTATGTAGAGTGCATGTGGCTTATACTTCAGCAGGATACACCAGATGACTTTGTAATAGCAACAGGAGTTCAGCATACAGTAAGAGAATTTACAACACTTGCATTTAAGAACGATGGCATCGAGCTTGAATGGAAGGGCGAGGGCCTGGAAGAAAAGGGCTATGACAAGGCAACAGGAAAGATGCTTGTATGCGTAAATCCTCAGTGGTTCAGACCAACTGATGTAGTAAACCTTTGGGGAGACCCAACAAAGGCTAGAACAGTACTTGGCTGGAATCCATTAAAGACAAGCTATGAAGAGCTTGTAAGAATTATGGCAGAGCATGACTTAAAGAAGGCAAAGCTAGAAAAGAAGCTTAAGGGAGAAAACTAAAATGATGGAAAAGAATGCAAAGATATATGTAGCAGGACACAGAGGAATGGTAGGTTCTGCAATAGTTAGAGAACTTGAAAGACAGGGTTATACAAACATAATCACAAGAACTCATGCAGAGCTTGATTTAACCAGACAGGAAGCAGTAGAAAAGTTCTTCGCCGAGGAAAAGCCGGAATATGTTTTCCTTGCAGCAGCAAAGGTAGGCGGCATTGTAGCAAATGAGAGCGCACTTGCAGACTTCATGTATGATAACATGATACTTGAAATGAACGTAGTTCATAGTGCATGGAAGAATGGCTGTAAGAAGCTTGAATTCCTTGGAAGCTCATGCATATATCCAAGAATGGCACCTCAGCCAATGAAGGAGAGCTGCCTTTTGACCTCAGAGCTTGAAAAGACAAATGAGGCCTATGCACTTGCAAAGATATCAGGACTTAAGTACTGCGAATTCCTTAATCGTCAGTATGGAACAGACTATATCTCAGTAATGCCAACAAACCTTTACGGACCAAATGATAACTATCACCCGACCCATAGCCATGTGCTTCCGGCACTCATCAGACGTTTCCATGAGGCAAAGGAAGCAGGACTTAGCGAGGTAACCTGTTGGGGAGATGGATCACCACTTAGAGAATTCCTCTATGTAGATGATTTGGCAAATCTTTGCGTATTCCTTATGAACAACTATAGTGGAAACGAGACAGTAAATGCAGGCTCAGGTAAGGAGCTCACAATAAAGGAGCTTACAGAGCTTGTAGCAAAGGTAGTAGGATATACCGGGGAAATAAAGTGGGATACCACAAAGCCAAACGGAACACCAAGAAAGCTTCTTGATGTATCGAAGGCAAAGGCTCTTGGATGGAGCTATAAGACAGAATTAGAGGATGGAATAAGACTCACCTATGAAGATTTCTTAAACAACCCGGTTCGTGCAGAAAGGTAAAACAGGAGGAAGGGATGAATATAGTATTCCTATCAGGAGGCTCAGGAAAGAGACTGTGGCCATTATCAAATGACGTTAGAAGTAAGCAGTTCATAAAGATATTAAAGGCGCCGGATGGCAGCTATGAATCAATGCTTCAGAGAATGTACCGCGAAGTAATGGAGGTTGCACCGGATGCGGATGTGACTATTACAACCTCTGCCAATCAGGTTTCACCGATCAGAAACCAGATAGGCGTAAAGGCCGGCATATCAGTAGAGCCTTGCAGAAGGGATACCTTCCCTGCAATAGCACTTGCCTGCATGTTTCTTAAGGATGTAAGAAATCTTGCAGAAAGTGAGCCGGTTGTAGTATGCCCGGTAGATCCTTTTGTAGAAAAGGAATACTTTGAAGGCTTAAAGCACCTTTCAGAAATCCAGGGGAACCCTAAGGAAAAAGCAAATATAACCCTCATGGGAATAGAGCCAACCTACCCTAGTGAAAAGTATGGCTATATAATTCCAAAGGATAAGGAAGCTCTTAGCGAGGTAACAGAGTTTAAGGAAAAGCCGGATGAGGAAACTGCTAAAAAGTACATAGAGCAGGGAGCACTCTGGAATGCAGGAGTATTTGCCTTTAAGCTTGGCTACCTTGTAAATAAGGCACATGAACTGATAGATTTTAAGGATTACTATGACCTTTTAGAAAAGTATGAAAGCGTAGAAAAGATAAGCTTTGACTATGCAGTGCTTGAAAAGGAAAAAAATATAAATGTAACCCGTTTCAACGGCGAGTGGAGAGACCTTGGAACCTGGAATACACTTGTATCAGCCATGGAGGAAAACACCATAGGAAAGGCCATAATGGCAGACACCTGCGAAAATGTTCATATATTAAACGAACTTGATGTGCCGGTGCTTGCACTTGGACTTAAGGATGTAGTAATATCAGCAAGCCCGGAGGGCATTCTTGTAACTGATAAGCATCAGAGCAGCTACATGAAGCCTTATGTAGACAAAATTCATCAGGAGATAATGTTTGCAGAAAAATCCTGGGGAGAATATAAGGTAATAGATGTAGAGGATAATAGCCTTACAATAAGAGTAACCCTTCATGCAGGCCATAAGATGAACTATCATAGCCATGAACTAAGAGATGAGGTATGGACTGTTGTCGAGGGTGAAGGCATTGCAGTTATTAATGGAAGAAAAAGAGAAGTGGGACCAGGAGAGGTAATTCACCTGCCAAGAGGCTGCAAGCACAGTATAAAGGCTACTACAGAGCTTAAAGTAATAGAGGTTCAGATGGGAGATAACATCAAGGCTGAAGATAAGATCAGATATGAATATAAGTGGGAATAAGAGCGAAATAAGCAAACTACAGTATATTAGAGAGACCTGGGCGCTAGAAATAGCGCTTTCAGGTCTTAAAAAAATTTTTAAAAAAATCGGAGCATGAAGATGAAAAATTATAAGAATCTGTTCCTGCAGCAGTCATATCAGGATAATACAGAGCACTTTACTAAAATATTAAAGGATGATAAGCTACCTTTTTGGGACTACATAATACTTTCAGCTTCAAATGAAGCTCAGGCAGAGGGCTATATGCATCAGATGCAGGTAAGGCTTGATAGCGGAGCTTTACCAAAGAACTGCACCTATGCGGCAGTTCCTGATCCAAACGGAGAAAGGGTAGGAAGCGGAGGCTCTACCTTTGCAGTGCTTAAGTTTGTAAGGGATAATGAGCTAAAAAAGCGCGGAATAGATGCAGATAGTGAAAATAATGATTCTACAGATGTAGAAGATTTCAATTTTACAGGACTAAAAATACTTCTCTTGCACTCTGGGGGAGATGCAAAGCGTACTCCTCAGTACAGTGCCTGCGGAAAAATATTTTCACCTGTACCAAGAGTGCTTCCAAACGGAGCAAGATCAACCCTCTTTGACGAATTTGTAATAGGGTGCTGCGGCATACCAGCAAGAATAAAGGATGGAATGCTTACCTGCTCGGGTGATGTAATTCTTTTATTCAACTCACTTCAGCTTGATTTTTACGGAGAAGGAGCAGCAGCTCTTTCTATCAAATCTCCAGTAGAAATAGGAAAGAACCACGGCGTATTCCTCGGAGGAAGTGACGGAAATGTGCAGAGCTTTCTTCACAAGCAGGCTGTTGAAACCTTAACAGAAAAGGGAGCAGTGGATGCAAGAGGAAATATCGACATAGATACTGGCTCTGTCATATTTAGCGGAAAGCTCTTAAATGACTTATATTCACTTGTAAAAACTAAGGAAAGCTTTGCAGAGATGGTAAATAGCCATGTAAGGCTCTCCTTTTATGCAGATTTTTTATATCCTTTGGCAAGCGGCGGCAGCCTTGAAGCCTTTTACAGCGAGCAGCCAGAGGGGGATTTCAGCGAAGAACTTAAAATAGCAAGAACTAAGCTATGGGAAAAACTGCATAAATATAGTATGAAGCTGGTGCGTTTTTCACCGGCGAGCTTCCTTCACTTTGGAACAACGAAGGAACTTTTAGCTTTAGTTACAGAAAATATCGAGGACTATAGCTATCTGAACTGGAAGGGAGCCATTAATAGTGCAGCAGATGGCAGCATAGGAGGGAGTAAAAAGGTAGCGGTTTCTAATTCCTATGTGAGCTCTAGGGCTGAAATAGGAGAAGGCAGCTACATAGAAGACAGTTTTATAGATGAAGGAACCAGTATCGGCAAGGGCTGCGTAATATCCTGCGTCACTCTTAAGGGAGTTAAGGTTCCAGATGGAGTATGTCTTCACGGCTTGAAGCTCCTTGATGGTAAATTTGTAGTTAGAGCCTATGGAGTAAAGGATAATCCAAAGGAAAGAAAAATATTTGGTGTAAATTTAGAAGAAGCTCTTTGGGATGTGAAGCTTTTTGAAGCTAAGGATACTATAGCAGAGGCAGCAGAGAGCACCATGAGGCTTGTAAATATGCTTTGCGGCAACGAAAATGGAAGTGGAAATGCGGATATAGAGCCTTTCGTGAAGGAAGATAATTATAGTCTTAAAACCAGCTTTAATTATGCAAAGGCAGCAGATATAATAGACTGGCAGGCAAAGCTTCTTGATAGAGTAAGAGCAGAGGAAATACTTTATTATATTAATAATAGAATTCCCGTAGAAAAGCTGATAGAAGAGGGAATGAAGGTCCCAGGCAGAGTTAAAAAGCTGCTTCTTGAAGAAATATCAGAAGAGGCAGAGGGCGACTTTGTAAAGGTGGAAGTAAAGCAGAGCGAGCTGGATAAGTTTTCAAAGAATATTAGAATTTACTATTATCTATATAAGCTTACAGGCGATGAAAAAATGCTTGATAAGTGCTTTGGAGAAATAAGTGGAACTATTGCAAGTGAGGCCTTAAAGGGAGTTTCATTGAGAGATGAATTAAAAATTGCTAAAGAAGAAGCAGTGGTAAAGCTTCCGGTTAGAGTGAACTTTGGCGGCGGATGGTCGGATACACCTCCATACTGCATGGAGCACGGAGGAACTGTGCTGAATGCAGCAATAACCCTAGACGGAGAGCTTCCTATAGAGGTAACGGTAAAGAAGCTTTCAAAAAATAAGATAGAGCTTGCATCTACAGATATCGGAAGCTATAGAGAATTTACTACAGATGGGGATTTTGCAGATCTTCTAAGCTGCACAGATCCATCAGATACCTATGCACTTCATAAGGCAGCACTTATATCCTGCGGAATAATACCAGCAGGGAAGGTTTTGGTAAAGGAAGAGAATAGGAGTGGTGAAAAGCTGATACCAGAGCTCTGTAAGAAAATAGGCGGAGGCTTTTACATTAATACAAGAGTTATAAATATACCAAAGGGATCTGGTCTTGGTACAAGCTCTATACTAGCAGGGGCAGCTGTAAAGGCTATTTTTGAGTTCTTTGGAATTAAATGCTCTGATAGCGAGGTTTTTGAAAGAGTTCTTTGCCTTGAGCAGCTAATGTCAACAGGCGGCGGCTGGCAGGATCAGGTGGGCGGCATTGCACCAGGAATTAAGCTTGTAACAGCACCGCTTGGAATAAAGCAGGAGATAACCTGCACTCCTGTAAAAATGACAGAGCAGGCACTTAAGGAGCTTGATGACAGATTTGCACTTATCTATACAGGTCAGAGAAGACTAGCAAGAAATCTTCTTCGCGACGTGGTAGGAAAGTATATAGGTGGAAATGAAACCTCTACAGAAGTGCTTTATAAGATACAGCAGGTGGCTGTGCTTATGAAGTTTGAGCTTGAAAAGGGAAATGTAGACGGTTTTGCAAGGCTTATGAGCGAACATTGGGAGCTTTCTAAAAAGCTTGATGGTGGAAGCACAAATACAGCCATAGATCAGATTTTTGTGAGCATAGAGGATTTGATAGATGGAAAGATGATCTGCGGAGCAGGCGGCGGAGGCTTCCTTCAGATTCTTTTAAAGAAGGGCGTAACAGTGGCAGATTTGCAGAAGAGAATAGATGAGGTGTTTGAGGACTCGGGAGTTAGAGTTTATGAGACGACCTTTTGCTAAAGAATATAGCAATACAATTGGGTGGATAATTACTGAAAGAGTGCTGAACTTGTAAAAGAAGCTCAGCACTCTTTTGTTACTTTTGATAACATTATAATTAAATAAGTATGAAGAAATAATAGAAAATCAAAATTGGTGCTTGACTTTTGTTATTTTTAATATTAATATTGTGGACGAAGGAAAAGATAGGAACGAAATGAATAAGAACATAACAAGTTAAAGGAGAAAAGAAATGAAGAAGCTATCACTTGAATTACTAGCAGATAAGGTTTATAAGCAGAGAAAACTTAAGAAGATGTCTCAGCAGGATGTTTCTGAAAAGACAGGCATAAATAGGAGTATGCTTAGCCATCTTGAGGCTGGAAATTACGCACCATCAATAGCTCAGCTTGAAGCCCTTGAAGAAGTACTCGATTTTGATGTTTTAGAAATATTAGTTGATAGTGATAAAAAGGTAGAAGAAAAAGATAATTCTAATTTAGAAAAGGTTTCTCCACTTAATATTGCAGTTGCAGGAACTGGCTATGTAGGTCTTTCGCTTGCAGTTCTTCTTGCACAGCATAATCATGTTACAGCAGTAGATATTATACCTGAAAAGGTAGATATGATAAATAATAGAAAATCACCTATTCAGGATGATTATATTGAAAAGTATCTTGCAGAGAAGGAGCTAGATCTTACAGCAACACTTGATGGCAAGGAAGCATATAAGAATGCTGATTTTGTTATTATAGCTGCTCCAACAAACTATGATTCAAAGAAGAATTACTTTGATACATCTGCGGTTGAGGCTGTTATAGAGCTTGTGCTTTCAGTAAATCCTGATGCCATTATGGTAATAAAGTCGACAATCCCTGTTGGCTTTACAAAGCACGTACGTGAAAAATTCCACTCTGGCAATATAATATTTAGCCCAGAATTCCTTAGAGAATCAAAGGCTCTTTATGACAATCTTTATCCATCAAGAATAATAGTAGGAACTGATATTCTTGATGCAAGACTTTTAAAAGCAGCAAAGAAATTTGCAGCACTTCTACAGGAAGGCGCTATAAAGGAAGACATTGATACCTTGTTTATGGGCTTTACAGAGGCAGAGGCAGTTAAGCTCTTTGCTAATACCTACCTTGCGCTTAGAGTATCATATTTTAACGAGCTTGATACCTATGCTGAAAGTAAGGGGCTTAATACAAAGCAGATAATAGACGGTGTATGTCTTGATCCTAGAATTGGTACTCATTATAATAATCCATCCTTTGGCTATGGTGGATATTGCCTTCCTAAGGATACAAAGCAGCTTTTAGCAAACTATCAGGATGTTCCAGAGAACCTTATTGAGGCTATTGTGGAAAGTAACAGGACAAGAAAGGATTATATAGCAGATAGAGTGCTTGAAATTGCAGATGCTTATATTGGAAGCGCTGATTATGACCCTGCACAGGAGAGAAAAAACAACGAAACTGTTATAGGAGTATACAGACTTACAATGAAGAGTAATTCAGATAACTTCCGTCAGAGCTCCATTCAGGGCGTAATGAAGAGAGTTAAGGCAAAGGGAGCAACTGTCATAATCTACGAGCCAACGCTTGAAGATGGAACAACTTTCTTTGGCTCTAGAGTTGTGAACAACCTTGATGAGTTTAAGAAGGAATGTAAGGCTATTATAGCAAATAGATATAACGAAGAGCTTGACGATGTTAAGGAAAAGGTATATACAAGAGATTTATTTCAGAGAGATTAGTATTTTTTTATAATTAGCTTTCAACATCAAATAGTAAAAAAGTTGTTATAAATAAACAAAGATACTTTTTGGCTAGATATAGATACAAAATCCGCACAACGAAAACGATTTCAACTGTAAATGGATACAAAAAAATCGCTGATTATGGTTGGGTATTGGTTAATTTAATCAAAAACGTTTATTTGAAAAAACGGTTATTGACAAATGAAATTTTGAATGATATATTTAAAAAAGTGTGAATAAAAAAGAAAGTATAAAGTTGTATAATTGATTAAATATGCAACTAAATCGTTTAAGTGAATTTCGTTAGGAGATATTATGTTTAAAGGAAATGATATTAAACCATTTGAATCGAAGGTATGGTTATCCTCTCCGACAATGCATGGTGAAGAAATAAAGTACATGACAGAGGCATATGAGACTAATTGGATGTCTACTGTGGGAAAAAATATAAATGAAGTAGAGCGTTTAGTAGCAGAATATATAGGAGTTAAGTATGCTGTGGCATTATCAGCAGGAACAGCATCACTTCACTTGGCTATGAAGCTTGCAGGTATAGATGCATATGGAATGCCAGAAGTTGGACATGGCGCTCTTGAAGGAAAGAAAGTATTCTGTACAGATATGACCTTTGATGCAACTGTAAATCCTGTGGTTTATGAGGGCGGAATACCTGTATTTATTGATACAGAAAGAGAATCCTGGAATATGGATCCTAAAGCTCTTGAAAAAGCATTCGAGATTTACCCAGATGTTAAAGTAGTAGTGGTAGCTCACCTTTATGGAACTCCTGGAAAGGTAGATGAAATAAATGCTATCTTAAAGAAGCACAATGCAATACTCATTGAAGATGCAGCAGAATCTATGGGAGCAACCTATAAAGGTGTTCAGACAGGAACCTTTGGTAAATATAATACAGTTTCTTTTAATGGAAATAAAATTATTACGGGTTCATCAGGTGGGTGTTTTATTACTGATGATTTAGACGCTGCCAATAAGGTGAGAAAGTGGTCTACTCAGGCTAGAGAAAATGCAGCTTGGTATCAGCACGAAGAAATTGGCTATAACTATAGAATGAGTAATGTAATTGCTGGTGTAGTTAGAGGACAGTTCCCATACCTTGATGAGCACATTGCCCAGAAGAAAGCTATTTACAATAGGTATAAAGAAGGACTTAAGGATTTACCAGTTTCTATGAATCCTATTCCAGATTGCTGCGAGCCTAATTATTGGCTTAGCTGTTTGTTGATTGATGAAGAGGCTATGAGCAAGCAGGTTCGCGGTGAACAGGATGTTTGCTATGTGAAGGAAGAAGGAAAAACTTGTCCTACTGAGGTTCTTGAAGCTATTAGCAGTATTAATGCAGAGGGCAGACCAATCTGGAAGCCTATGCATATGCAGCCTATTTACAGACTTAATCCGTTTATTGTTAAGGACGGAAATGGAAGAGCTAGAACAAATGCTTATATAGCTGGTGGAATGGTTGATGTTGGAGCAGATATATTCCAGAGAGGCTTATGTCTTCCAAGTGATAATAAAATGACTGTAGAGCAGCAAGATAAGATCATTGAAGTCATTAAAGAGTGCTTTAAATAAGAGATAATAAAGAGGAGATAAGGGATGTACGCCAAATGCTTTAAGAGAGTTTTGGATTTTATTTTGAGCTTACTTGCTATTATTGTATTATCACCGATCTTGTTTATTTTAATACTATTAGGCTTTGTTTTTATGAAGGGCAATCCTTTTTTTACCCAGGAAAGACCAGGAAAAAAGGAAAAAATCTTTAAATTAATTAAGTTCAGGACTATGGATAATCGTAAAGATAAAAATGGAAATCTCCTTCCAGATGATGTAAGGCTAAATAAGTATGGTAGATTTCTTAGAGCATCTTCTTTAGATGAACTTCCAGAGTTGATTAATATTCTTAAAGGTGATATGGCAATTATTGGTCCAAGACCTTTGCTAGTTAGATATTTACCTAGATATAATAAAAGGCAGCGCCATAGACACGATGTTCGTCCGGGACTTACAGGATATGCGCAGGCACACGGAAGAAATGCTTTGTCATGGGAAGATAAATTCGAAATGGATGTATGGTATACAAGGCATATAACTTTCATGGGTGATGTGCAGATTATATTAGATACTATAAAAACAGTCTTGAAGCATGAGGGAATTAGTTCTGAGTCTTCGGCTACTATGGAAGAGTTTATGGGAACGCCAAAAGGAGTAAAATCTAAATGGTTTCCTGGTAAAGATTATAAATAAATAATATTGAGAGAAAAGAATGAATGATTTAATAATAATTGGTGCAAGCGGATTTGGCAGAGAGGTTGCATGGCTTGTTGAACGTATTAATAAAAAGTGTAAAGAATGGAATCTTATTGGATTCATAGATGATAATATATCAATCCAGGAAAATGTGATAAATGGATACAGAGTTTTAGGTACGACTAATAATATTAAAGATTATCCTGAGGCTTATTATGTTTGTGCTATCGGTAGTTCCAAAGTGAGATCGATGATAATAGAAAAGGTAACGCAGGAAAATCCTAATATTAGATTTGCAACTTTAATAGATCCAACGGTAGAAATGTCAGATTTAGTGGAAATAGGAGAAGGAACAATAATATGTGCACATACAATTATTACAGTTAATATTTCAATTGGTAAGCATGTAATAATAAATCTTGATTGCACTATAGGTCATGATGCGGTTTTGAAAGACTTTGTTACACTATACCCTTCGGTTAATGTTTCGGGAGCTAGTAATATTGGAAAAGCTGTTGAGATGGGAACAGGAATGCAGATTATTCAAGGGAAATCTGTTCGAGATTATTCTGTTGTAGGTGCTGGGGCTGTTGTTGTTAGGGATTTACCAGAAAAATGCACAGCTGTTGGAAGTCCAGCCAAGGTAATAAAGTATCATAATCTGTAAATAGTAATACTATTATAAAATGTATAATGATTTTTGGAATACATTCAAAAGTTTGGAGAATAAGAATGGATATTTTGATTGTCGCTAATTTTTGTTTAGATTTTTCTGAATTAGATAATGGCAGGTTTTCATATTTAGCGGATATGCTTTCAGTTGAAAATGAAGTAGAAGTTATAACAAGTAGTTTTTATCATATAACAAAAAAACAAAGAATAATTCCAAAGGAAAAAAAAGTATATAAAGTCACTTATTTGTATGAACCAGGATATATGAAAAATATTAGTTTGAAAAGATTTTATAGTCATAGAAAATGGGGGAGGAATGTAAGTGAATATATAAAGAAAAGAAAAAAACCTGATGTTATTTACTGTGCTGTTCCGTCTTTAACCGCTCCATATGAATTGGCGAGATATTGTAAGAAAAATAACATTAAATTTATTATAGATATACAAGATTTATGGCCTGAAGCTTTTAAATTAGCATTCGATATTCCTATTGTAAGTAATATAATTTTTTCGCCTTTTAAGTTGCTTGTAGATTATGTATATCGTCAGGCTGATGTTATATGTGGAGTATCAGAAACGTATGTAAATAGGGCGTTAAAAGTGAATAAAAAAAACAGAAATGGGCATGTAGTGTTCCTTGGTACGCAATTATCTACTTTTGATAATAATGTTATAAACAATGAGTGTGATATAATTAAAAGTGACAATGAAATATGGGTGGGATATTGTGGAACATTAGGGGCTAGTTATGATATTTCCATAGTTATAAAAGCTTTACATATTATAAAAAAACGTGGAATTAAAAGTGTTAAGTTTATTATTATGGGGGATGGTGAATATAGAGAGAAATTTGAGCTTTTGTCAGAGACTTTAGGGGTTGACTGTATATTTACGGGAAGACTTCCTTATAATCGAATGTGTGCAACATTATCAATGTGTGATATTGCAGTTAATCCTATAATGCATAATGCGGCCCAGAGCATAATTAACAAACATGGTGATTATGCTGCTGCCGGATTACCTGTTATTAATACACAAGAAAACAAAGAGTATAGACAATTAGTTAAAAGTTACAAAATGGGATTTAATGTACGAAATAATGATGTAGAATCATTCGCAGACAGGTTGATATATTTGATTAATAACGAAGAGACCAGAAATAAAATGGGGAGGAATGCGAGAAAGTGCGCGAAACAAAAATTTGATAGAACTAATACATATAAAGAACTGGTGTTTGAAATAGTAAAATAATTATAATTGTTATAAGTAGTATATTTTATAGGATTGCAAAATATGTAGTATTGTGGAATAGATTTTTAATCACAATAAAAAGAAAGGAAATGCGATAATTAATGGTTTGATTATCATATCTAAAATTATGGAAAGATTGTTAAGTGTTATTGTACCATGTTATAATTCGGAAAAAACTATAAAGAGATGTTTAGATTCAATTCCTAATAGTGAGAAAGTAGAAATAATTATTATTGATGATTGTTCCACTGACAATACGAAGGAGATTATAGAGAAATATAAAAGAACAAGTGATAAAAATATAATATTACATGAAAATTCTGAGAATTCAGGTCCTGGTATTTCTAGAAATAACGGTATAAGAATATCAACGGGTAAATACATTACTTTTTTGGATAGTGATGATATGTTTCTGGATGGTTATTATGAAGAAATAAAAAAAATTATGGATAATAATTATGATGTAATTGTTTATAATGCGAAAAGACTATTTAATAAATGTGAATCTGAGTTGTTTATGTTTTTTTCAAATAAAATCAAACCCGGAAAAGTTGATGCCAAAAAAGCATTGGTTTTTATAAAGGGGTGTACATGTGGTAAGGTCTATAAATCAGCCATGATTAAAAAAAATAGTATAAAATTTGGTGACTTGAGAAGAAATGAAGATTCTATTTTTACCAAAACAGCGGTTTCGTGTTCGAAAAATGTTTTTTTTATTGATAAGGCCTTATATTTATATATTGATAATTCTACGTCATTATCGAATAACGATGTCTTATTGGATCCTAAAAATATAGAAATTGGATTTGAAAGTGTTTATAATAAATTAAATAAAGAATTATTTGAGGAAGAAATAAATAGTTTGTATTATTTTCAAATGTTATATTGTTTAACAATTTCTAATTTGAGGTCTGGTAAGAGTAAAAAAGAAATAAGGAGGATCTACAAAAAATGTAAAAAAAAGTATAACAAAAATGACAAGTATAGAAAGGAATACAATTTCATATATAGATTTACATGTTTTTTGTTTGATATTAATGCGTTCGGACTGTATCTACTTTTAAGGAATTTAATAGTTTACAAAAATAAATTGAAGAGGGGCACTCTGTGATTTATATCGTATTATTAATAACTCTGTATTTGTTTTCATTAAGCAAAAAAAATAATAACATATTATTTAAGCTAGGAGTAATTTTATTATTGATTCTCACATGTTGTAGGTCTAAAAGTATTGGAATAGATACTTCGGGTGGATATTATAAATACTATAGATATATTGAAAATGGTATTAACTTGTGGTGGGTTGAACCAGCTTGGGTAATAATAAATAAATTGTGTATTATAGTTGGGATTGGTTATCAGGGAGTATTGGCATTATCGGGATTATTGACAATTTTACCATCAGCATATGTAATTAATAAAAAATGTGAGAATAAATGTTTTGGTCTTGCTATTTATTATGCACTCTATCTTCCTATTTATTCGTTTAACTTGATGAGACAAAGCATAGCGATAGCTTTTGTTTTTCTTGCTATGTATTTATATATTGAAAAGAAATATTATAAATCAATTGTTGGTATAATTATAGCAGTTCTATTTCATAATTCAGCTTTTTTGGCTGTTTTTGTTGTATTATTTTTATTGATTAAACCTAAATATAAACATGTTTTTTTTATGATTATTATTTCATTATGTGTCGGCGTATTTGCTAGTAATCGATTGTTTTTTTTGTTGGCAGGAAAATACTCTAATAGTTTATTAAATACTGGAGGATATGCTGGATTCAGAAATACAAGTTTTATACCAATACTGTTTGTTGTTATCTTTGATACGTTTTTCTTATTTATTGTTTTTTTGTCTTATAAAACAATTAAAGATGATAAAATGTTTCTAATAACCCTACTAGGAGTGTTGGTCATGAATTTGACATTGAGGCTTGGACAAGGTACGAGGATAGTTTTATATTTTTCACAGGCACAATGTATTTTTTTACCTAACTACATAAATAATATTGACAGAAAAGTAAATAAGAAAACAATAATAACATTGTATGTATTATATGTTACACTAAATTTTTTAAGAATAATTGGAGCACAATGGCATACTATTACACCATATACGATGTTTTAAAGATAATTAATGATTGGAGAAGCAATAAATAAATGAAAAAATTTGCAATTTTTTTACCTCAGTTTCATGAAATTGAAGATAATAATAAATGGTGGGGAAAAGGATATACTGAATGGACTTGTGTTAAGAATGCAAAACCGTTATATGGTGGTCATAATCAACCTAAAATACCTTTGAATAATAATTATTATGATTTAACTGATAAAAATACAGTCAAATGGCAAACAGAAATAGCAAATGAATATGGTATTGATGGTTTCATTTATTATCATTACTATTTTACAGGAAAACTAATAATGGAGAAGCCGGCAGAAAATTTATTGATGTGGAAAGATATACCACAAAAGTTTTTTTTCTGTTGGGCTAATCACACGTGGGTAAAAGGTAAAGGTCCAGATAGAAAAATACTTATTGAGCAAGAATATGGGGACGAAAAAGATTGGGAAAGACATATTAACTATTTGATGAATTTTTTTAAAGATGAACGTTACGAAAAAAAAGATAACAAACCGTTGTTAATGATTTATAATTCGAATTTCAAGGAAAAGAAAAGTATGATTGATTTTTTTGAAACGAAGTGTATTGAACAAGGGTTTAAAGGGATATATATTATTGAAACATATACAGGATCACCTCAAAAAAAAGATGTTTCTTCCTTTGTTGAGAATACTACAGATCAGACGAATATGATTTATTATAGAGAACCCAATGTTGCAACAAGTGTTTATTATAAACGCAGACCTTGGTTACGTTTGTATCATAAATTTTTGAGAGAAGGAAATAGAAAAATTTTTAAGAACAAAGTAGCTAAAATAAGCGGTGAAAAACTATACAATATTATGAAAAGATATGATATTAGTAATACAGAAGATAAATTAATCACTCGAGGATTGTTTTTTGAATGGGATAATACTCCTAGACATGCAAGTAGAGGCTATGTGATTTCTCCGCCAGAGTATGAGTCATTTAAGGAATATATTAAATTGATAAAAGATGATGAGTATGTATTTATAAATGCGTGGAATGAATGGGCGGAGGGAATGATGTTAGAACCTACAGAAAGTTTAAAGTACAAATATTTGGAATGGATTAAAAGTGTGGATTGATTAGATATGTATTATTGTTATTATTCAGGTGTATTATATGAGAAAAATAATTATTAGCTATTTAAAACAGCATCCTAAAACAGTTAGATTTGTTTGGGATACTGCGAGATTATTATTGCAATTTATAGGACTATTTATACCTATAAAAAAGGAAAGAATTATTTTTTGTTCTTATGGTGGTAGATCATTTAACGATAGTCCTAAAGCTTTGTATGATAAAATATTGAAGATGGATTTTTTTTCAGATTATGATTTGATTTGGGCTTTTGATAATCCTAATAATTATCATGTGAAAAGAGGGAAAAAAATAAAAATAGATACTATTACGTTCTTTTATTATTTGTTATCATCAGGAGTGTGGATTAGTAATTCAGGCATGGATCGAGGCATCGGGTTAAAAAGAAAAAGAACAATAAAAATTGAAACTTGGCATGGGACACCATTAAAGAAAATATTAGGCGATGAAAATCAAACTGCCTTAGGCGGGAAAAAAATATCTTTTAAAGGAAAGCCGGATAAAAATACAATAAGGTGTTCCCAGAGTGATTTTGATCGCCAATTATTTGCAAGATTATTCAATGCTGATATTAAATCTATCTTAAAATCAGATTTACCTCGGAATGATGTACTTGTTGAAAATAATTTTAATGTTGATAAAATAAAACATAAATTGGGGATTCCGCTAGATAAAAAGGTCATCTTATATACTCCTACTTATAGAGAGTATCTTATAGACGAGAATTATAATACCTATATTGCGCCTCCTTTAGATATGAAATTATTGCAAGAGAAATTGTCAAAAGAGTATGTGTTTTTAGTTAGAGCTCATTATGCGGTTACTAAATCTCTTAATTTGGAAGAAAATGATTTCGTATATGATGTTTCAGATTATCCGGATATTAATCATTTGTATCTAATATCTGATATTTTGTTATCTGATTATTCTAGTACTTATTTTGATTATTCTATACTTGATCGTCCTATTTTATGTTTTGCATATGATTTGGAAGAATATCAAGCAAAAAGAGGTTTGTATTTGAATTTGGATAAGGTTTTACCTTGTCGTATAGATAAAACTGAACAAGAATTGATAGACAGTATAATGAATCTTAATTATGATGAAGCCTGTAAAAAAACGCATGTATTTCATAAAAAGTATGCTCCTTATGCAGGTGAGTCATGTAAAATTATTTTAAATGTTTTGATGACACGATTAAAATAATAATCAAACCTAGATTATTCACGGCGGAGCCGTGAAAGTGGCTGAAAACCACATAGTTACTATATTTTAACTGAATATTGCATTTCACTTATTAAGTGAATGAAAAA
>OMXJ01000028.1 GCA_900315015.1 uncultured Eubacteriales bacterium
TCTGCCCATAAAAATCTCCAATTCTATTTAGCTGCCTGAATAATTTCAAGAGCTCTCTTAAAGTAATCAGGAAGAGGTGCAATAATATCCCAGCCGCTTATCTCTTCAAGCTTCTTCCAGTCAACACCTGCAAGATTCATATCTTCCTCATCTATTTCACCTGTTCTGATGGCAGCTGAAACATCAGGGATTTCCTTTAATTTAAGCTTAATGCTCTCTGCTCTTTCTTCAAGCTCTTCAATTTCAGGCATTACAAGCTTGTATGCATGAAGGAACATATCAGGCTTGATTTTTCCCTTAAGAGCACCGCCGTGCTGCTTTTCAAGGAAGGCCATATTGGCATTTCTGTTTCCATATTTAAAATCACCGATGACAGGATTTCCGATTGAAGCAAGCTGAGCTCTTATCTGATGAGACTTACCGGTAATAAGCTCTATTTCAAGATAAGAATAGCTATCACTAACAAAAAGAGGCTCGATGCTGATTTTTACAGGAACACATCCCATTGTATCTTCGCTATTTGCAGCCCCCTCACCAAAGGCATCAAAGAAATTACCATCAGCCGCGCTTTCCTTGCTGCTTACTATCTCTACAGTAACCTTGTTATTATCTTCATCCTTGTAAAGCCTTCCTTCAAGAATGCCCTTTCTATCGCACTTTCCCATTACAATAGTGCGGTAATATTTCTTTACGCTTCTTGCCTTGAACATATAAGAGAGCGCCTTAAGACCAGTAATGGATTTACCGGCTGAAATAACTCCGCTTGTATTTCTATCAAGTCTGTTACAGATAGCTGGCTTAACAGAGGTAGCTGTAAGTTCATCATTTTCCCTTACATAATCAATTATTACTTCATTAATGGAAACATCTGCATTATCAGCCTTTTGAGAAAGAACTCCTGCCGGCTTATTTACAAAGATAACGTCATCATCCTCATAAAGCACCTCAAGATCTTCAGCAGAAATAGTCTTATCCGAATCACCATAAAGCTTCTTTACATGCTTTTCGTAGCTGTTAAGCCTCTTGGTGCGGACATCCTTTATTTCCTCCTCACGGAACTTATCAATGGTCTCATCTGAAAGGAAAAGGGTAATCTCATCGCCCATCTTTACCATGTCGGTGCCATCGCTCTTTTTGCCATTTAAAACGATATTCTTCTTTCTAAGCATTTTGTAGAAAAAGCTCTTTGGAGCATTCTTCATATATCTTGAAAGAAACTTAATCAAAGTCTGACCTGAGTCAGCTGAGGTAATATTAATTTTTTGCATATTTTCTCTTTTCTAATTGTAATTATATTATCAATAAATGATACTAGTCGCATCAAATATATAATAGTCACACATTTCCTTATTAAGCTCCTGCTTTTCACTAGAGCACTCATCAAACACAGCCACAGTCTTCATACCGGCTCTTTTTCCTGCTAAAAGTCCCTGCACAATATCTTCAAAAACCAGACATTCTCCAGGCTTTACACCAAGATCTTCTGCAGTAAGCTTATAGATATCAGGAGCAGGCTTTCCCGCTGCAACCTCAGAGGAAACATGGATGGAATCAATATACTCAAGCACTCCGTTATTTTTAAGTGCTGAAACAACCAGTTCCTTAAAATTGCTAGAGCCAATGCCGATCTTTATGCCATTTTCCTTAAGCTTCTTTAAAAAGCTCTCGATGCCCGGCTTTAAGAACACCTTATGCTCATAATTATAGGCAGCCATTTCATTCCAGGCATCCATCATTGCTTCTTCTGATTCATTTATATTAAATTTTTCCTGAAAATATTTTGCGCATTCGATAGGACTCTTACCTTCTAGCTCAGTATGCAGCGTTTCAGGGCATTCAATTCCGAATTTTTTTAAATAATCTTCATCTATGCTAGGCCAAATCCACATAGAATCAGCAAGCGTACCGTCAAAGTCAAAAATAACGGCCTTAATCCCCTTTAATAAATCATCATAGGAAATAGTATCAGAAAAACTCTTGCCTAAATCCTCTATATTTAAATCACTAAAGGCTTTCGCGCCGATTTTTATATTTTTTTCCTTCTCAGCGCTACCCTTTTCATTACTTAACTTTTCACTACTTGCATTTTCACTACTTGTCTTTACACTACTTGCCTTTTCACCACTTGTCTTTACACTACTTACATTTTCAATACTTGCATTTTTACTACTTGCATTTTCATCGTTCAGGCTTTTAAGATAACCTATTTCCTCATCGCTAAGCCTTCTGAATTCACCTGTTTTAAGACCTGTTCCGGAAATTCCGGCAAAGGAATATCTTCTAAGATGAACCACCTCATGACCTATGGCAGCAAAAATCTTTTTTACCTCGTGGAATTTGCCTTCAAATAGCTCTATAAGGCACCATGAAACATCACTATAAGGATAAGTCTTTAAAATCCTTACATTTGCAGGTAAAGAAACAATATCATCATCTATCTTAAAACCGCTTTTAATTTTTAAAAGCTCTTCATCCTTAACAATTCCAGAAACTAAAACTGAATAAATCTTTCCTATGTGCTTTTTAGGAGAAAGAAGTGCATGTGAGAGCTCGCCGTCATTAGTAATAACAAGAGTTCCCTCGGTATCCTTATCCAGCCTTCCCATTGGGAAAAGGTCTGAGCGCTTATTTTCATCATCAATAAGGTCAACTACCGTCATAGCCTTTTTATCCATAGCTGCAGAAAGCACTCCAGCTGGCTTATTTAAAAGATAGTATGAAAGTTCCTCATATACAACGCTTTTACCATCGATTGAAATATCTAAAGAGGGATCTATCTTTTTTGAAAAATCCTTAAGGACTTCTCCATTAACAGAAACTCTGCCCTTTTTCACCATTGCTCTGATTTCGCTTCTTGTACCGACTGACATTTCAGCAAGAAGTTTATCTAGTCTGACTAATTTCTCCATAAACACCTATTTTTCTTATCATTCTAAATCATTATTTTAAATCATTACTTTAAATCATTATTTTAAATCATTACTTTAAATCATTATTCTAAATCATTACTTTAAATCATTATTCTAAATCATTACTTTAAATCATTACTCTAAATCATTACTTTAAATCATTATTCTAAATAATTACTTCAAGTAAAAAAATAGTATTACATAAGCCTCCAGCCTGGAAGATACTTGTTTTTAATTATGCCGTTCTTTGCCTTACCAAAGCCTAGTGGAAAGCCCGCACAGCAGATAAGTACATATCCATCACTGCAGTCAGCCTCTATTGTTTCGCATTTCAAATAATGAATGACTCTTTCATCATCATGAGCTAAATCAACAACATTACTAAAGTCTTCTTTTTTCATGGCACAAGCAAGAGCCTGAGAAGGCTCAAATCTGCCGTTTTTAGACACGCCAAGGAAAAGTCCTTCTCTAGCTACGCAAAGCCCCTTAAGATCTGGAAGGCCCTCTGGTAGCAGATTTAAATAACCATTCTTTTCCTCAATCCTGCCAAAATCAAAGAAGCCTGTACCCTTAAAGTCATCAATTTCAGGCGCATCCATGGCAGATGAGCCTATTTCTCTTTTAGACTTATGGGCAGTAAATTTCTTTCCCTTTTTCTTATCCTTTTTATTCCATTTTTCTTCAAAGGAGCTGATTTTTTCATCTTCCCTGGTTTTAAAGCTCTTTTTCAAAGCCTCGCCGTTTGATTTAACTTCTAAATTAGTACTATCTGCAGCTTCATTAAACGCCGAATGAACAGCTTCTCCATCCTTCTTAAATAATGCAGCAAAATGGCCTTCTCCCTTAATGTCAAAAGGCCAGAGCCTTACGCATTTAGAAAGCTCAGGACTGCCATTTTCCCACCAATCAGGATTTCCCTTTGAAAATCCTTCATAGCTCTGCTTTTCGCTCTCACAGATAGGATCTACCAAATGAATGTCCGGATTATTTTCCAACACATGCATGACACTTCCTTCATCCTCAAGAGGAGAAAAGGTGCAGGTAGAATATAATAAATATCCGCCCGGTGCAAGCATTTTAACTGCGCTATCTAAAATCTGAAGCTGAAGTTTTGAATAATACTCTGTGCCGTAATGAGCCCAGTTATCCATAATTGCAGGCTGCTTTCTGAACATTCCCTCACCAGAGCACGGTGCATCAACTAATATTTTATCAAAATAGCCGCTAAAATAAGGCACAAGCTTATCAGGACTTTCAGTAACTATACAGGCATTAGAAATGCCAAATAACTCGATATTTTTAAGAAGAGCCTTAGCTCTGCTCTTACTGATATCATTAGCTATTAAAACGCCCTTTCCTTGGAGCTTTGCTCCAAGCTCGGTAGTTTTACCTCCCGGAGCCGCACAAAGATCAAGCACCCTGTCTCCTGGCTTTACAGGAAGAAGATTTGCCGGTGTCATGGCTGAAGGATCTTGTATGTAGTAAAGTCCAGCAAAATAAAACGGATCCTTGGAAGGTCCCGAGGATCCGTCATAATAATATCCGTTATGAATCCAGGGAACTCTCTTTATCTCAAAAGGCGAAAGCTTTTCAAATTCTTCATCGCTCAGTTTTAGGTTATTTACCCTAACTGCACTATAAGATTTTTCTTTAAGGCATTCGAGATATTTTTCAAACTTCTCATCGCCTATCTGTTCTTTTAGTCTTTTTGCAAATTCCTCTGGTAACTTAATTCCCATTTTCTCTCCTAAGCGCAACAAATTTAGACAAAAACAAAACTATACAAGGTAATTGCTTTAGCCTATTATAATGACTGGGCACCATAATCCTCTACAGTAATATTAAGCTGCTCACTGAATCTTCTAAGCAACACAATATCTTCCTTCTGGTAAACCTTAAAGAATTCATCCTGGATTTTCTCGACCTCACGTTTATTTGCGACCTTATAAAGATTTTGAATATCATTCAATATGTCATTTATAAGATTATCACGGATTCTAGATGAATTCTGCGCATCCATTATTTCATCACGCACAAGCGACATTTCACTATCAAGCTGAACAATAGACTGCGCCGAGCTCTTAAGCTTATCAGAAAGATCCTTAGGCATCTGACTGCGGTATTTGTACTGCAGGCTGTGCTCAATAGTAGCCCAGAAATTCATGGCAAGCGTTCTTATCTGTATTTCTACAGGAATTTTTCTTGTTCCTGAAATTGTCTCGACCTTATACCAGACAATGATATGGTAGCTTCTATAGCCAGAAGGTTTAGGATTTGCAATATAATCCTTTTCTATCTTTATTTCCATATCTTTTCTTGTCCTAATAAGACCTGCAACCTTATAGATATCCTCGACGAACTGGCAGATAATTCTAATTCCCGCAATATCATCTAAATTCTGCTCAAGCTGATCGATTGGAATCTTCTTTCTTCTAGCCTTGTCAAGCATGCTAGAAATAGATTTTACTCTTCCGTTTACTTCTTCAATAGGTGAATACTTGCCCTCGCGGTGATAAGAGCTGATTATATGGTTGAATTTAACCAAAAGCTCATCAACTGCCAAATAGTAAGGATCAAGCATGTCCCTCCACAAAGCGATCTGCATATCTGTGCCCCCAATACAAAAAATCAGTTAGCTTCATCAATAAGCATATTGCTTATATCTACCTTCTGTCCATCTCTCCAGATTCTCTCAAGATCATAGAATAATCTATCTTCCTTAGAGAAAAGATGAATTACAATGTCATCATAGTCCATAAGAATCCAGCTAGAACCACGAACACCTTCAATTCTCTTTTCCTCATAACCAGCCTCAAAAAGCTTATCGCGAACCTCACGAACAAGAGCCTGAAGCTGCTTATCATTAGTACCATTTGCGATTATGAAATAATCTGCAATAGGTGAAATATTTGCTATTGAAAGAACAGAAATATCCTCTGCCTTATTCTTATCAAGAGTCTTAACAATTATCTCAAGCTTCTGAGAAAGTTCCTTATTTTCGTCCATTCCTGTCTCCTTTTACTTCTTTTCTTTTCTATTCAGCACTTACTAAATTTACTTATATCTTTACTTACTATCTTCACTAATATTTTTTCTTACTATTATTACTTACTATCTTTACTTACTATCTTTACTTACTATCTTTACTTACTATCTTTACTTACTATCTTTACTTACTATCTTCACTAATATTTTTACTTACTGCCTTTACCTTTTACCAGGCTAATTTCTGCTTTTAATGAGCTTTTCATAATATTCAAGTGTCTTTACAGAATTCTCATCAAGAGTCTGTCCTTCCTGTCCCTTTACATAGCCCACAACATTTACAAGCTCAAGATAAACGGCCATGTCAAGATCAGTAAAGGCTATTTTTCTAATTTCATCAAGCGGAGGTTCTGACGGCTGAGTTCTATGGATTTCGATATAATCAGCTACAAACAGGCACTTCTCAAGGAAGGTCATATCAGGCTTTCCAGTTGTATGGCACCTGATGGCACTAAGAATTTCTTCATCTGAAACTCCGTAAATATGCTCAGCATAATAAGCGCCTACCTTTGCATGAAGAAGCTGAGGATTTTCACTTTCAGCCTTACTTATTTCTATTCCATATTTTTTACACTCAGAAATCATTTTTTCATCATCAAGATACTTTGCGCAATCATGGAGAACTCCCGCAATCTGAGCCCTTTCATAATCCTCTCCGTACTTCATGGCTATGGAGGAAGCCATATAGGCAACTCCTAAAGAATGATTATAGCGCTTCTTAGGAAGAACATCCTTTACCTTTGAAGCGATTTCATCATAAATCATCATTTTCATAAACTCTCCGTTTGATTAAACATAAAAATATTATTTATAAAGCTTATTATCCCTGATATAATCTGCAACTGCTTTTGGCACATAAAAATCAAGTGAAAGACCCATCTTTGCCCTTTGCCTTATTACAGTTGAAGATAGCTCCATATAAGGCATATCAAGAAGAGAAACCTTAGTGCCAAAGCGCTCCTTTAGCTCCTCGATTTTACTGCTAAGAGAGGCTTCTTCATCATATTTTATATCAGTGAGATCAATTCCGCTACACGCCTTCATGGTGGTATACGGACTAAAGCTTCCTTTTCTGCTAAAAGCCAATATTTCTGCCTTCTTTGATAGTATCTCAGGATGGACCCAGTTTTCAAAAAACATAAGCGAATCTGCACCAATGATAAAATAATAATCCGTATCAGGATATTTATCACACAGCCTTGAAAGCGTTTGATAGGTGAAGGTATAATCATCCTTTTGGGCAAGTTCAAAATCAGAAACAGAAATATTTTCTGCTCCTTCAACTGAAAGCCTTAGCATATTCAGCCTATCCTCTGCACTAGCTAATTCATCCATCGATTTATAATTCTGAGCCTTTGAAGGCAGCAGATAAACCTTATCTAGAGCTGCCTGCTCAAGTGCACACTGAGCCATCATAAGATGCCCTAAATGCACTGGATTAAAGGTTCCGCCAAGTAACCCTATCTTTTTACGCATCAAATCACCGCCGTTTTTTAAATAAAAGCTTTACTTCTTTTTCTTTTCTGCTGGATCTACTATGCAGAGCTTATTTAAATCAATTCTTCTCTTTTGCACATCTTTGAGCGGCTTATAAAGAACGATTTTCTTACCGATTACCTTTACCACTGTCGATTTAGTCCTGCCAGCAATCATTTCTGCAAGAGCCTTAGGATCATCAAGGCAATTATTAAGAACTGAAATCTTAATTATTTCTCTCTTGTTGAAAGCCTCACTGATAGCATCAGTGTACTCTGGAGTAACGCTGTCCTTACCGATCTGAAAAATAGGATCAAGGCTCATTGACTGGCTAATAAGGAATGCACGCTGTTTTCCTGTCAAATTCATTTTTCTTCCAATCTGAAGCTTTTAGCTTCTAGTTTAATAAACAAAGAGCCACACACGAAAATGTCATGTATCGCTCTATTGTAAGTTCACATAAAACATCAAGTATATAATACACCACAAACGCTAAATCGTCAAGGGTTATGGCGTTTTAATTACTCATAGTAATCAAAGGAATGGCCATACATTCTAACTGTATCTCCATCCTTTGCTCCGAGTGCCTTAAGATCTTCTAAAATTCCGTTATCCTCAAGGAACTTCTGGAAGAACTGGAAACCATTTTCATCATCGAGATTAGTATATCCGAGCATTCTCTCGATACGAGGACCTTCGATGACATATTCCTTAGCATCAGAGTCGTATTCAACAGTATAAGGAAGATCTCTCTTTCCTGTTGGAGCAACATAATCAGGCTCAAAATCAGGAACATCAGGAAGCTCTCTTACCATTGAATTTACATGCATAAGAAGGTCAGAAATTCCTTCACCGCTTACAGCTGAAATAGGGAAAATCTTAATGTCAGGATAAGCCTTTTTCAGCTTTTCCATTACCTCTTCCCTTTCTTCTTCCGGAAGACAATCCATCTTATTTGCAGCGATTACATAAGGCTTTTTGATTATTGATTCAGAAAAGGCTGAAAGTTCTTTATTAATTGCCTCTATATCCTCAACAGGATCTCTTCCCTCGGTACCTGCAGCATCTACAATATGTATGATCATCTTAGTTCTTTCGATATGCTTTAAGAACTCATGACCTAGACCTGCACCTTCTGCAGCTCCTTCAATAAGACCTGGAATATCTGCAATTACAAAGCCGTCCATTCCTGTAAGATCTACAACTCCAAGATTTGGGCTGATAGTTGTAAAATGATAATTAGCAATTTTAGGAGTAGCATTTGTGCAATGAGCAAGAAGAGTTGATTTTCCTACATTAGGGAAGCCAACAAGACCTACATCTGCAATTACCTTAAGCTCAAGAGTAACATTTAACTCTCTAGCTTCTCCGCCCGGCTGTGCGTACTTTGGAACCTGCATGGTAGGTGTAGCATAATGCTGATTACCCTTACCGCCTCTGCCGCCTCTAAGTACAACTGCCTCAGTATTGCCATGAGATAAATCTGCAATTATTTTTCCAGTTTCAGTCTCAGAAATAACAGTTCCCTCAGGAACTCTTAATACAATATTTTCACCGTTCTGACCTGTTCTGCGATTAATTCCGCCGTTCTCACCATCACCAGCTCTGAACTTCTTTTTGAAACGATATTCAGAAAGAGTATTCATTCCCTTATCTACTTTAAATATGACATCTCCGCCTCGTCCGCCATCGCCGCCATTAGGACCTCCTGCAGCAACGAACTTTTCACGTCTGAAGCTTACATGTCCATCTCCGCCTTTACCTGAAATAATGGTGAATTTAGCTGTATCCTGAAATCCAGACATATCTCTACCGCCTTTCCAAAATTAAAAACCAAACAACATAATGCATAAAACAGGCTCCGTGTAGTACTTAAAGCACATACCCGGAGCCAAAGATAATTCTTTTTATTTCACTTAATCAAAATTAAGCATTAGCAGCCTCTGCTGGGATAACGTTAGCATACTTGCGGCCAGCAGCCTTAACTGTATATCTAACCTTACCGTTAACAAGAGCATAAAGTGTATCATCGCTTCCGATGCCTACATTCTCACCTGGATGAATCTTTGTACCACGCTGTGTATAGATAACGTTTCCAGCAAGAACGCTCTGTCCGTCTGCCTTCTTTGCGCCAAGTCTCTTTGACTCTGAATCTCTACCATTCTTTGTAGAGCCTACACCCTTTTTATGGGCGAAGAACTGAAGGTTCATTGTTAACATGATATTGCCTCCTACTTTTTCAAAAACAATTTATATTTATAGTTACGATTTACCACTAAATCTCTTTAGAGGTAACTTTGATAAAATCACCATACTGCGCCTCTACATCCTTGATACCAAGCTCAAAACTTTCTATGAAAGCCATTGATAGCTCTTTAGGATTTTCTGAAAGCTTGCAGTCTATAATGCCATCTTTTTCGATTTCATTAACAGTGACTTCATCCTTTGCGATTTTCTCGATGGAATTAACGGTATTAATCGCTAACACCGATGCCGCCGCACAAACGATATCCTCGCCTGGCTGTGCATACTCAGCATGCCCTCTTAAAAAGAATCCTGCATGCTTATTTCCACGATAATAAATAACTGCATCAATCATAAATTATGCGTTGATCTTGTCGATCTTTACCTTTGTGTATGGCTGTCTGTGGCCATTTCTCTTCTGGTAATGCTTCTTAGGCTTATACTTAACAACAAGAACCTTCTTAGCACGGCCTTCTTCAACAACTGTAGCTGAAACTGTTGCTCCAGAAACTGTTGGTGTTCCAACCTTAAGGCTGCCGTCATTAACAGCTAAAACCTGATCGAAAGTAACCTTCTCGTCTGCTGCCTTTCCAAGCTTCTCAACGTAGATAACATCACCTTCTGATACCTTATACTGCTTACCACCGGTTGCTATAATAGCGTACATCGTGGCACCTCCTAATTATTAAAACTCGCCAGCTATGGCGTCTATGCGTTTTAGACACACAAAACTTAAGCCTCGCTGTGCGGCATACTGAGACATTATATTATCAAATTTTCCAATTGTCAAGCAATTTTTTTATTTTTTTACAGATAATCGATAAAATTCTTGATCTTAATGATATTTCTATAGTAAATGCTGCTCTTCTTGCAGCCTACCTGATATCCGCTTTCATGGATAATGGTATTATTTCCGATATAAATAGCTACATGGTTTACGTTTCCATAGGAATCGCCATAGAAAACGAGATCTCCTGGCTGAGCTTCTGAAACAGATACCGTTCTTCCAAGACTCTGACTTGCCATTCCGTATGAGGTACGCTGCAAGCCTGAAATATCTACACCGCACTTTTTATAGATAGCCCAGCAGAAGCCTGAACAGTCAGCACCAGTTGAAAGACTAGTTCCGCCCCATACATACTTAAGGCCTAAATACTTAGGCGCTTCATTAGCAATGGCCGCTCTGATGGATGCCTTTGTTCCTGTAGATACAGGTGCAGGATCAGCTGCAACTGTAACCGGCTGCGTTGTAGCCGCTGTAGTAGCTGGCTGGTCTGCTACAGTAACATTATTTGCTGTAGTTGTAGTAGGCTGATTTGCCGCTGCTGCAGCCTCAGCTGCCCTTTTTGCTTCTTCCTCAGCTGCCTTCCTTGCTGCTTCCTCAGCTGCCTTTCTTGCTTCCTCGGCTGCCTTTCTTGCTGCTTCCTCAGCTGCTTTTTTTGCTGCTTCTTCAGCTGCCTTTCTTGCTGCCTCTCTTCTCTTTTCTTCTTCTATACGCTTTCTTTCATTTTCTTTGATGGTCTCGATCTGCTGCTTTACAGCTGCCTCCTGATCACCATAATTAGCAAGAGTCACCTTTCCGCTTTCAATGGCTGCAAGGTATTCATCAAGCGTCTTATTAGATTCAACAATGAGATCTGCAAGCTGAGCTTCGTTATAGTCAAGTCTGTCTGCTGCAGCGATGAGCTCACCGAGCTGAGCCTCTTCGGTAGCCTTTCTCTGCTCTACCTTCTGCCTTGCAGCAACGTATTTATCTAAAAGTTCATTATCATATTCAGTAATCTTTCTTGAATACTCGAATTCATTAAGAAGCTCTGCTAGAGATCTTGAATTAAGGAAAATGTCTAAAACGGTTGAATTAGAATCATTTTCGTAAATATACTTAATTCTTCTCTTCATGGATTCATACTGCTCAGCTTCCTCATTCTGCGCATCGACAAGATCTATCTTTGTCTGCTCAAGGGAAAGCTGGGTATCAGAAATCTGCTTCTTTGTCTCTTCGATTTCTGCCTCGAGAAGCTCCATCTGCTTGTCGAGTTCCTGAAGATACTCTAAAGTATTATCCTTTTTCTGATTGAGCTCATTAAGCTTATTCTGAGTCTCCTTCTTCTTTTCCTGGATCGCTTTCTGATTAGCAAGTGCCTTCTGGAGCTTTTCCTCATAGCTTTCATCGCAATTAATGAGAGAGTAACGGGCAGAGCCATATATCTCATCTATTGAACTGCCTGAAAGCACGCTGGATATAAGAGGACTTTTTGATGAAAGCCCTGAAAGAACATTCCCACTAAGAATGACAAAGCTCATTGCAAGCGCACCTGTCGCCATAATAAAACGTTTTTTAATCATGAATAACCTCTATGAATGAAATTCTACAATATGTGAATAAGTAAAAACTTAATATTTTCGGTATTTTGCTCAAAACCTAACAAAGTATATCATACAACAGTGAACTATTTTTGTCAACCTTATTAATATTTTCTTAACAATATAAAAAAGTGCCGAAATAATAGATTCCGGCACTCTAATATCATTAGATTTCAAATTCAAAATATTACATAAATATTAAATTTAAAAATCACTCACCAATATTAATTACAACATACTCGCATCTTCCTGCTGTTCTTACAGGAAATGCCCAGGTTCCTAAGCCGGATGTTACAATCTGCGTAAGTCCTTCATCCTGCTTCATTCCATAGGTAAGGTCATTCATTTTAAATAACGTGCTGAATAATCCCAATGGCCATATCTGTCCGTCATGGGTATGTCCTGAGATAACAATATCACATCCTGCAGCCTTATCCTGCTCATATTCCTTCGGCTCGTGATCTGCCACTACAATTACATTTTCATAAAGCTCTTCTAAAGAGCGTCCTGTTTTAACAGATGCATCCTTTAAAAGCTCTTCCATGCTCTTTCTTCCAGATTCATCAGAATAATCCTTTCTTCCTACAAGAAGTATTCCATTTCCAAATAAAACAGCTTCATCTTCAAGAACATAGATTCCGTTATTTTTATAAGCCTCATAGACCTCAGCTTTTTCATAGGTCGGAGCAGAATTGTAACGATTATCATCATGATTGCCCCAGACAAAGAATACTCCAAGCTTTGCATCAAGCTCACCTAATACCCTGATACATTCAAGCATCTTTTCTTTACTAGTATCCTCATCAGTCATATCTCCGCAAAGAACAATGATATCAGCATCTTCCTCGTTTATCCTATCGACTACTTCCTTCAGCTTTTCTTCATTCATGGTTTTAGGATAATGAAGATCTGCCAGCATTACAAGCTTTGAAGAGCCCTCCTCATACGTGGTGAAGGTGCTAGAAGCATCTGATACCGCCAATACCTCTTTCTCACTTGGAACATTATATTCCTTCCTTGTGATATTTTGCGTATTAACATAGCCTAGAACAAAGAAAACAGCCGTAAGTATAAGCGGAACTGCAAATATATGATATAAAATATGGAACCAGCGCTTTTTACTGTTCGCAAAAAACGTCATTACGACAAGATCGAACAGCATCTGGAATATCACAAACATTCCAAAATAGAATATCCATTTATAGCTAAAGAACAAAAACGGTAAAAAAAGGAACGCACATACCAGCTTTATGATAAAGTCAGGCAGTGGAAAAAACTTATCTTTATCTACAAAAAAGATAACGCTCGCCTTAAAACGGATGTAAAAGTAAAGAATCAATAGAACCAGAATGATTATAAGTATTGCATACCATAAAATTAATCCAAAGTTCATATGCTACTCTTTCCTTTAAAACAAAAACAGCTATCCGTCAATAACTGATTATTGAGACAGATAGCTGTTAGTCTACAGGTTAAATAAATAATTAAAGTGCATTGTCCTTAATGAACTTAACAAGCTCATCTACCTGAGTAAATGCAAGGCCAACAACTGTGTCAGCTGCACCATAATAGATTGCAATTCTGCCTGTTGCAGCATCTGTAAGTGTTGCACAAGGGAATGTTACATTTGGAACGTCACCAACACACTCGTAAGTAGTTGTAGGATGGAAAATGTATGGCTTGCAGCGATACTTAACCTTCCAAGGCTCATCCTTATCGAGGATAGCTGCACCCATTGAGTAGATCATGCCATTACAGGTTGTTCCAACACCATGGAAAATAAGGAGCCATCCTTCATCGATTTCGATAGGAATAGGACCTGCACCGAGCTTTGTCCATGCCCAGCCCTGAGCCTGCATTACATAACGGTGCTCACCCCAGTACTTCATATCCGGGCTCTGTGAAAGGAACATGTCACCGAATGGTGTATGTCCATTGTCTGATGGTCTTGAGAACATAACGAACTTTCCATTGATCTTTCTTGGGAAAAGAACACCATTACGGTTGAATGGAAGGAATGCATTCTCAAGCTGCTCAAAATGAACGAAATCCTTTGAACGAGCAACACCGATTGTTGGTCCATGATACTGGTTGCACCATGTAACATAGTAATAACCGTCAATATAGCATACTCTTGGGTCGTAACCACAAGCTACACCCTTCTGATTTCCGTCTGCATCATAAAGTGGAAGTGGATTTGGTTCGATGTCCCAGTTAATGGCATCCTCTGACTTTGCAAGGAAAAGATGCTGCTCCATTGCTGTATTGTCACTTCTCATGATACCAACGAACTTTCCGTCCTTTGGAATAACTGCACTATTAAAAATTGAATTTGATCCAGGAATCTGGTCTCTCTTTACAATTGGGTTACCGCTGTAACGCCATACAATTTCATTTGATCCCGCTGGTCTGTCTTCCCATGGGATATTTGGTAAATTCTCGCCAATAATCATTGGAATAATTCCTTTCATAAATATATTATTTTTATCTCTCTGCTTTAGAATAGACCTTCAATCCCCAACACAACATAGAAAGTCACCATTTTTAGTAATTTACTTAACTATTAAAAAAACTAAAGCAAAAACATATAGTTTATTCTATCATAACCTTTGAAATAATTCAAGGTTTTATTTTATAAAGCTTTTGTACTTTTTTACAAGTTTTCCTAGCAGGCTCAGAACCCCTCGTAACACCGGAAAAAATTTTTTATAGCGCAGGCATCAGATTTCTTTTCTCCTCTTTGCCATGCTCTTTTTTATATAAATATCATTGCACCTAAAGCAATTAATCACGGTCGATATAATAGGCACGATAGCCGTGCTTTGACACTCTTTTTTCAGGCGGAGGCAGCTGCATATAATCCCCGTAGGTTGCCTTAAGAACAGCATCATAATTTCCGGGTACATTATAGACAGAACTTTCAAATCGATGCATGGTGCCCGGTTCGATATCACTTTTTTTATAAACAAGATAATAATATCCCCATACCACCAACGCAACATTATCATATTTGTCATATCGGTACTTTGATGCAAGCCGATCTATCAGGCAGGCCAAATTATGGCTTTTTACCGGTTTTAATAAAAGCCTTGCCGCCGCCATAAAAAACCGTTTTATTCCTGTTTTTTTTACGTCTGCCCCTTTATACTTGCTCATAAGCAGTTTTTGCAGCAGCACAAGCCGATGCAGATGAAATTTGTTTGTTTCGGGTACACCATCCAACGGAAAAACATCAATAAACAAGCCAAAATCAGAGTGTTCTGCAGTGTTTTCCTGTATAACGGTGGACGTATCATAGACTTTTGCAAACGGATAGAAGTATTTTTCGTCTGTTCTTAAATCAACGATCTTGTACTTATCCGAAGAATAAGCAGCAACAAACTTTTCGTAATCCTCCCTTGGCATAATAATATCCACATCATCATCCCAGGGGATAAAACCGTTGTGCCGAACAGCACCCAGAAGCGAACCAAAACCAAGATAATACTTCAGCTGATTTTTTTCACAAAAATCAGCCACATTGATCAAGATCTGTTCAAGAATTTTTTTTATTTCATTTATATCGGTTATTTCTCTCATAATGATCTCCGTCTTTAGGCTCCTCTTTGCTTTATTTTTTTAACTCCCCCGTCTTTGCCGCATCAAGGCTGTCATTCCCGCCAAATGTTTTGCGGCCGACAAAAGCAAAATATCGCTGATGAAGATACGCCAGCCTGTCTTTATCGCAAACCCGCATTGTCAGAACGGCAAATACGGGATAAACGACCGCTCCGATCAAAATTGCGCAGCAGAGTGTGAATACCCCGTTATTACACAGATGCAGGAACAACGTTACAACAACTGCCATCAATGCTCCGGGTAATACAAAGATTGCTCCCTCACGCATCATCCGCCAAACATCAATATCCCCTGCCGCAGCAGCGGTTTGAATGACAAAGCCGGTCACCTCTGCCGCAATTGTTCCTATTACCGCTCCGCGTGCCCGATAAATAGGGATAAAATGATAGTTAAAAATAACATTCATGACAGCTCCCGCTACCAGAGAAATAACATAGGCCTTATCTTTTTCGTAAGGAATGATATATTGGCTGCGCAGCACAGCCTTCCAGCCGGAAAAAACTATGATTACAGAAAGCAGTTGTATCAATACTCCCGCCTCTTGAAACTCCGCACCGAAAAATATGGGTGCAAAAGTCCTTCCCACGGCGACCAACCCAAATGTCATACCAACTCCCAAAAACATACTTATCTGCATTGTATCTCTCAACAGAGCTTTTATCTCGTCCTTTTTGCCCTGGGCGACCATATTGGATACGGAGGGCATCATTACAGTGGCTACCGCGGAAAAAACCGTCAATACCTTAGCCACTATTTTGTCAGCATTTTCGTAATACCCGTTTTGTGTAATGCTGCTCAGTTCCTTTATCATGATCTTGTCCATTACCATATAAACACTTACTGCAAAAATAGGAATGAATAGGATGAGGTTGGGCTTCAAATGAACCAAGGACTCCCGAAATTTTGGAAAATAGAAATCCACATTCTTCTTGACCCTTGCCCATAGAGATGCACTGATAAAAAAATATGTACTTCCCATAATAATAAAATAAACAACAAGATCGTCCTTTGTTTTAACAAACGCAAAGGCACAAATAACTGAAATCAGTTTTATAACCGTACTTCTGATCGTTGTAAATTTAAAATCCGACAACCCAAAATAAAACCAATTAATATCTATAACAGCCGAAACCACATAAGGAATGAATAGTATATAATACAGTTTAAAATTTGCTTCGGCAATAAAAAAAATATAAATAAGATATGCCGCCAAGGCTACCAGACCAATGGTCAGCTGCATAAAGTAAATAGACCAAAAGGTCTTGGAAACCTTCTGCCTGTCATTTCTTACTTTGGCTATTGCCCTGTTTCCGTAATTGGTAAGACCAAGGATGGTCGCAATGTAAAAATAATAAGCCACGGAAAAAACGTAAGAATATATTCCTGTTCCGTCTACACCCAACACCCTGGACAAATACGGTGCTGTTGCAAGGGATAGTATAAAAGTTAAAATCATATATGAAAGATGATATATCAGATTGTGTTTTAACTTACCCATTAAATAACCTCTTACAAAAGAAATATTGCCCCTGTATTTACTTGGCGGAACCGCTTCGTCAAAATCAAATCAAAAGCCTATACATCAGCTTTTTTTACAGTCGTTGCGGAACAACTTGCCTGCATAGAATACAATGTTGCCAAAAACATTACAAAATTTGTTTCATCAAAAATACTTCCCGATAGCAGGTATCTTAAAAACAAAGTGCAAATAAAATATCCGACAAATACAATGCCCGTGTAATTCTGTTTGTAAAAGGCCTTTACGATAAGTCCGAATACAGCAAGTAAAAACGGAATGCCAAAGATCCAGCCCAATGACATAAGAACTTCATATACGATATTATGAGCGTATTGACCGTCCGGCAAAACAGTTCTGTCATAAAACAGACCATTTACAGATAATCCCATCTCCGATATTATTTTTTGGCAAATCGGGAATGATTCCTTTCGAGGATTGCTTATAAAAAATGTACCTGCACTAAGACGCTTCAAAACGTATGAAGTGTCTAAAAAAGACGAATCAAGCAGCGCAGGTATTAAATAATGCATTACCACCAGTAACAGCGTCAAAAACAACAGCACCGGTATTACGGGCGGCAGTTTGCGTTCCTTAATATTTTTTATGGATATAACACACCATGTTATTACTGCCAAAATAAATATCCAAAGCAGAGGAGCTCTTGCCCCATACATTAACCCCTCCAATCCTCCTATTATCAGAAACACCCATTGTGGCCTGTGTCCGAATGCAAGTGCAGCTACCAAACAAATACCCCAAAGTGGAAGTAAACTGTACGAAAAAGACATATAACCTACGGTGTTGATACCCTTGATTTTCGAAAGCAAGGATAAAACAATGACGATATCTACAAAGATCAAATATCTTTTATCATCGAATATGGGCTTCCAATTGATTATCCGTGTGGTACAAATACAAGCAATCGGAGCATATACAAATAATATAGCCGCTACATCCGTATTAAAGTATTGTTTAGTTTCGGGTGTTGCTAACAAATAGTTTATCCCGTAAAATACGAGAATTATAAGATAGCAGATAAGATTTTTCAGAGGAGGCCTGTATAAATATATTATTACGGACAAACACACCAACAAAAGAAGATAAACATAAATCATTTTTAACGGCAATGCTATGCCCGCAGCCTTAAAAATAAATACTATGCAATTGAACGTAGGTTTTATAGTTAATAATATAAACGTAATTATCAAATGTACGTTATTTTCTCTTTCGCTCATATAACTCCTTCTGATTTGTTCTATTCTTTTGATCTGCTGCGAAATCATTATATGTTTTTCCTTCTTTGAAGCCGTCGATCCCTCTCCAGATCCATTTTAAGCAGTTTACGGGACTCAATTTCAAATGTTTTCTATGTCTTACAGGATAGTATAAAGAAAAAAAATATTTCATATACGGAAATGCGGCCTGTAAAAAAGCTCCTTCATCGTAATAAAATTTCTCATCATATCCGCGCTGCCATGTAGACTTTTCCGAATACAGATCGGCTATCACAGCCGGATATACATACGCTTTCAGTCCCGACCTGTGTGCCCTTGAAAAGAAAATGGAATCCTCGCCCATAGCGTAACAGCCCGAACCCGCGCCAAATCTTGTGTCAAAAGAAAGCCCTGCCTTTTCTATGCTTTTTCTTTTAAAAGCAATATGCACACTGCTGTACATTTTATATTTGGGTATTCTTTTGACCCGCTTAAACAATACTTCCTGCGGACGAATATCGGTATTTTTACTGTTTACATTAAATACGATAATATCAGCATCGGACAGTTCATTGAATGCACTTTCAACAATATGCTCATATCCTTCAACATACACAATATCATCATCGCATAATATACATACATCTGCAGATGCACTCTTTAAAGCCATATTTCTGCTTCGGGACAAACCACGCTCCGTTGTAGAGATCATACGGACGTTTCCGTAGTCCCTGTCCTCGAAAACGGTCTCATTTCGGTCACACTGGTTGACCATTATGCAGCTTGAATGTATATTACATTTTTCTATCAATGTCATATCCGTCTGACCCATTGCAGATAACAATACTTCTACACTCATTTTATCTTTTTATAATCTCCACCACTGCATACCGGTTTTTTTCAGTTCATCGATATTATATATCCCCTTAACATCGATCAACACCTTCGATTCGTCCGGAGCAGCCTTGTATAGTTTCATTAATCTTTCTAGGCCGAGCGCCTTAAACTCGTTATGGGCCACAGCCGCAATTATGCAATCGGCGTTGTCGATATCCTCAAGCCCTGTCAGCGACACACCATACTCGCGCACAGCATCAGTTTCGTTCGCCCATGGATCGACCACCAAGGGTTCGATACCGTAGGTATTAAGCCGCTTTATAATATCATCCACCTTGCTGTTTCTGATATCGGGACAGTTTTCTTTAAATGTCAAGCCCAAAATAACGACCTTGCTTTTCTTTGGCGCCAGTCCTGCATCTATCATCTTTTTCACGGCTTTGTCCGCCACATACGCCCCCATAGAGTCGTTCACGATGCGGCCGTTCAGAATGATCTGGCTATGATACCCCAGTCTTTCCGCCTCATAGGTAAAATAATACGGGTCCACGCCGATACAGTGACCTCCCACCAACCCCGGGCGAAATCCAAGCGCATTCCACTTGGTGTTCATACCGTCAACGACCTCGTTGGTATCTATGTCCATACGTTCAAAAACCATTGCCAGTTCATTCATAAAAGCAATGTTTATATCCCGCTGACTGTTTTCGACGACCTTGACAGCCTCCGCGGTACGCAGATTGGAAACGGGATAAGTACCCGCCGCTATAACAAGATCGTACACAGCTTTTATTTCCGCCAAAGACTCGGCATCAATACCCGATACTATCTTGCAGATGTTTTCAAGACGATGTTTCTTATCGCCGGGATTGATGCGCTCCGGACTGTACCCCACCTTAAAATCAACACCGCAGGTCGATCCGCTTTGCTTTTCAAGAACAGGAATACAGACATCCTCAGTGCAGCCCGGATAAACCGTGGACTCGTAAACAACAATAGTACCCGGAACGATATTGCGGCCGACAATTTTCGAAGCGTCAATAACGGCCGTAAGATCCGGGGTGTGATGTGTATTGACGGGAGTCGGCACGGCAACAATAATAAATTTGGCCTTTTTTAAATCGCTTTCGTCCGCGGTGAAGTGAATTTTTGTGTTTTTTATTTCTTCGTCGCCAACTTCTTTTGTCGGATCTATCCCCGACTTGTAAGCTGCAATTTTATCTTTGTTTAAATCAAACCCTATAACATTCAGCCCTTTTTTTGAAAATGCGTGTGCGATAGGCATACCTACATATCCAAGGCCAACCACGGCAAGGGTCTCTTCTTTTGCGATCAGTTTATTATATAATTCCACTTATTTATTTTCTCCGATTATATGTAATAATTTTTTTGGCATATAGAAGCCCTTCCTTGAAGAAAACCACAGGTGTTGCGACAAACGCCTTGATCCCCGCACCAATCATATGCATATACATATGATTGCGCTTATACGCGACCACCATTGCCGCCCAATGCCTGAAAGCAATGTATTGAATTTGCTTTTTATTAAGCCGTGGATAATATTTCTTTTTAAATTCAAAATTCTTTTGCTCTGCCGCAATTCTGTCCTTGCTCTGCGTTATACCCCCGTCGGCATGCTTATATACCTTTACATCACACCGAGGTAAATAGCCTATCTTCAACCCGCTTTCTATAGCCTTAAGCATTAAAAAATACTCCTGCCCCGATTTTGCATCGTCAAAGCCGCCTATCTCTTTGAGCTTTTCCGCTTTAAACATAAATGTAGGCGTTCCCGTTATTTTTCTTGTCAGATGAAAATACAGCAGGGATTCATTGTCAAACGCAGGTATGTCTTTATAATCCCTGTAATCTACCACCGCACCGTTTGTGCCATACATTATCATATCGGAAAAAGTAAGGTCATAATCCCCTTCCTGCATAAACTTTACCTGATTTTCAATTTTTTGCGGTTTATATTCGTCATCGTCATCAAGGAAAGTAATAAACCCGCCGTTTGCTTTTTCTATTCCGCGGTTTCTTGCCAATGAACCGCCAAGATTTTTTTCGTTTTGCAAATATATAATCTGCTCGGAGCAGATCGAAGCCATATACTGTTTTATCTCATCTCTGTATTCATACGATGCGGGACTGTCATCAACAACGATTATCTCAACATTGTCGTATGTTTGTTCTGTTATTGATCTTACTGCACGGGATAAATAGCTTACAGGTCTTTTATATGTAGGAATAATCACCGAGACCTTTGCGTTATCTTTTTCTGTCATACTCTAACCCACTTTTCTTCTTTATTGTGTTTTCTTATAGGCGCGGCTATCGGCTCCACGCCACTCATAACTATATCAAAAATTCTTTTTGTGATAATAAATTCGGGTGTCTATTGTGAGCCGTTTTTGCACATCAAACTTTTTTTCACGTCCATATTCCTCAATAAGATCCTTTCATGTCTGAAAATGTAGTATTTTATTTTTTTCGCAATTATTATACACAAATTTGTTACGAATTTCAAGCTTTTTTAATTTTAAGGCATTATGCCTCATTTTTTATAAATTTTAAGTATGCATTTTATTTATATACATCGAACAACCAGAAAACCTTTATTTTTTTGCCCAAAACGCTCTCTGATAAATCATACATTAAAAAAATAAGACGGCAGACAACGCCCACCGTCCATATTATCTCTCAATACCTACCGCCTTATGAGGCTCGTTTTTTACAACGTTCCTGATGTTATCGGTCAATATCAATCATATTTTCAACATAGAACAGCGCCTTGTCCTCGCTGTCTGATTGCTAAAGCCGCTTTCCTGTATTTTACAAGTAATCAATGCCTTTTCATACGGTGTCAGCCCTATATCGTATCGTTCAGTTTGTGTTCTTGGTATAAATACACCTCCCAATTCTATTAGGCTCATCATTAAAGTGTACATAATCGGCTTATTTACTGTGTTTTCTACTGTTACTTCGGGTCGACCAAGCTGCCAAAGAAATAAAATCCCTTACTTTCATCAATATGAACATTAGCAAATTCGCCAAGGAGAGACTCATCTGCCTTAAAATGTACAAGCATGTTATTTGAAAGTCTTCCTGTGAGCATTCCCGGCTCAGTATCCTTTTCTTCAACAAGTACTTCTACAACACTTCCAACATACTTTTCAGCAACCTCTGCAGATTTTCTCTGAACCACCTTAAGAAGTCTATCAAAACGCTCAGAAACAACATCCTCAGGCACTTGATCCTCCATCATTGCTGCAGGTGTTCCTGTACGCTTACTGTAAATAAAGGTATATGCACTTGCAAAACCTACCTTTTCACATACATCCATCGTATCAAGGAAGTCTTCTTCAGTCTCACCAGGGAAGCCTACAATAATATCAGTTGTAAGCTCTACTCCAGGGATTTTTTCCTTTATCTTATTTACAATATCAAGGAACTGCTGCTTGGTATAGTTTCTGTTCATTCTCTTTAGTATTCTGTCTGAACCAGACTGCAGCGGCATATGAACATGCTTTTCAATTTTCTTAGACTTTGCCATAACTTCAATTACTTCATCGGCAAAATCTTCCGGGTTAGGAGACATAAAGCGGATTCTCTTAATTCCCTCTACCTTCTCTACCTCTTCAAGAAGCTCTGAAAACTTTACCTTAGGGTCAAGAGTCATTCCGTAAGAATCTACGTTCTGACCTAGGAGCATGATTTCCTTAACTCCTTGTTTAGCAAGACTTCTGCACTCATGAATAATATCCTGAGGCTTTCTGGACTTTTCTCTTCCTCTTACAAGCGGAACGATACAGAAGGTACAGAAATTATTACAGCCATACATTATATTTACACCGGCTTTAAAGGAATATTTATGAGAGCTTGGAAGATTTTCTACGATTAAAGGAGATTTATCCTCAACGTCTATTACCATCTTCTTTCTATGTCTTCTAACATAAATAAGCTCTGCCACCTTATAAATATTAAAGGTACCAAATACAATATCTACAAATCTATAGCTCTGCTTCAGCTTTTCAACAACCTTAGGCTCCTGAGGCATGCAGCCGCACATGGCTATAATCATCCTAGGATTCTTTTCCTTTAATTTTTTAAGATAGCCAAGTCTTCCATAAACCTTTAAATTAGCGTTTTCTCTAACTGTACAGGTATTATATACAACAATGTCAGCCCTTTCATCTTCAGCTTCGGTATATCCTGCAAGCTCAAGAATACCAGCAATTTTCTCTGAATCCTTTGCATTCATCTGACATCCAAAAGTCTCAACATGGTAAGTAGGAAGCTTATCTCCCTCTTTAAGCTCTGCCATATTCTCCTTTAAGATTTCATTTGCAAAGAAAAGCTGTCTCTCAGGCTCTGTCATCGGGCAGCCCTCTGGAACAACCTCATTTTTCAACTTATATTTATCACCAAAATCAAAAACCATCATAACTCCTATTTATGCTTTTTATTTTTTTAATTTAAAAATCTGCCACCAAAAGAATATCAGCTGCTATGTCATGCTCTTTCACGGGCACCTCATCAACAAGACACTCTCTTAATACAGGCGCAACAGTTGTCGTTATTCTATCTCTATTATCATTTACAAATCTATCATAAAAGCCGCCGCCATAACCTAGCCTAAAGCCCTTATAATCAAAAGCGACACCTGGAAGCACCATCAAAAGCTCTGCAAAATAATTCCCGCTTCGTTTTTCTTTAATTTCTCCCTTAAAGTCACCTTTTTCGCCCTCTTTAAGTTCTCCTTCTGAAAACAAAAGTTCATCACTTTCGTATGGCTCATATATTCCATATCTGCTTTTTTCAAGGTATTTCGAACTTATTTTCGAAAGGATCTCATCAGAGCACATTATACCTTCATTTGAAGATATTTCAATAACTCCTGCTTCTGCCTTTTTCTTTTCCATTTCCGTAAGTAATTCTGACTTAAAGGCTTCACTTAAGTAATAAAACCTCATCACTCCCTTTGATATGACCCTTGGAATAGCGACCTTTTTACTGTTTTTTAAAGCATCAACAATTATTCCAGAGGTCTTTATCTCACTTCCAAAGCTCATATAGGTTAAAATCCTACCAGCCCTCTTATACTCATCAAGTGATAGAACCATCTGAGTAAGGGAAGAAGACTCTGAAATAATGGTATCCTTTGAAATAGAATCCCTTATATCAAGCATCTTCTTCCTGAAGGTTTTCTTTAAATCATCATTATTCATTTCAACGTTATTCAAAGCATTCACCTTAAACTAAAATTATTTAATTGCATCCACAAACGCCTATATTTAAGCATTTGTAAATTTCTGTAAGTAAGAAATTGCTTCAAAAGGCTCATTTAAGCCATTTTCCATTTTTTAACTTATAGAAACGCTTATATTTAAGCATTTCTAGTCCCTATTATATATTTTTATTTCCCTATCACTAAGTTAAAAACAGATCTAATTCTTCTACATATATAAATTATACTTCAACATTTATGATTTCATCATCATCATCTTCGCTAGAGGCTGCGCCAGAGGTGTTATTTTCGCCTGAAGTACTACCTGCTAATTTACCTGCTCCTATGCCTTCTTCGCCATCAGCAAAGCCGCCCGGGTAGCCTTCAGTTTCTCCAGAAGCATAGCCTTCAGCGGAACTTGAAGGACGCCTCTTATTATTATCAGTTACGTCTTCTCCCATGGTCTCTCTTGCCTCTTTTTCAGCCTCTGCCTTTATTGATTCATTTTTTCTCTCATCAATAACAGGAAGGTCTGATAAAGATTTTATTCCAAAATTTCTAAGAAAGTTCTCTGTGGTTCCAAAAAGTACAGGGCGTCCCGGTGCCTCTAGTCTTCCTGCTTCGTCAATTAACTCATATTCCTGGAGCTTATTGATGGCATTATCACTATTAACGCCTCGGATTCTTGTTATTTCAGAACGGGTAACAGGCTGCTTGTAGGCAACTATCGAGAGAACCTCAAGAAGTGCATTACTTAATACATATCTCTTTGGTACATGAGCTAGCTTTACAAGAAATCTATAAGCGTTTTCATTGGTACACATCTGATAAGAGCCGTCTAGCTCGATTATCTGAATTCCTCTATTACTTTCCTTATATTCCTGCTTTAAAGCCTCTGCGGCAGCAATGACATCTTCCTTTTTAGATTCAGTAGCAGTCGCCATTCTTTCAGCTTCAACTGCACCGCCTAATGTAAATAGCATCGCCTCTACTACAGGCTTTAATTCCTCTGCATTCATTTATTCAAATTTCCCTTCAATTTCTTTTTAAGCATCTACTACCGTATTATCTGCCATGACAATGTCATCTGCAAGGAATTCAATGTCAAAGTCATCAAAAACGTCCTTTTGCACTACCTTCATTCGTCCCATCTTCATCAGCTCCAGTACACCTAAAAAGGACACAATGATGTTAAGCTTTGTCGGATGCTTACTTACATACTCTACAAAAGAAAATTTCCTCTTTGTGAGTGCAAATTTCTGAAGCTCGATCATTTTATCAGAAAGATTGATCTCTTCCTTTTTGATTTCACCGAACTTACTACGTACAGGGTCAATTCTCTCCTCTGTACGCTTCATCAGCGATATAAATACATCATGAAGCTTTGGAAGCGTAAGTCCTTCAAGGAGCTTACTTACATCCACCTTTTCTTCATAATTTTCTACCTCAGGTGGAAGTGTGCTGCCCTTAAATAAAACAAGACTTGCTTCATCATGCTTCTCTCTTAATTCTTCTGAAACATACTTGCACATCTTATATTCAATAAGACGCTCAACAAGCTCGGCTCTAGGGTCGATTTCATCGCCCTGTTCATCCTTTTGCTTAGGAAGAAGCATTCTTGATTTAAGCTTGATAAGATAGGCTGCCATCACGAGAAATTCACTCGTGATTTCCATGTTCATTTCCTCCATGCTGTGCAGATAATTCATGTACTGCTCTGTCAGCTGGGCAACAGGAATGTCATAGATTGAGATCTTTTCCTTATCAATAAGATGAAGAAGCAGATCCATAGGGCCTTCGAATTTTTCAAGCTTAAAGGTAACATTATTCAAATCATCCATCTTTTTTACCTATATTCTGAATTACTTTAAGCTCCAACTCGCCGCTTTCTTTGCAGCTGTAAAAGCTTAATGTTTAACTTTAATAGATCCTTATGTTTAATCCATTTAATTAGTCTCTATATTCCTTATGAGCAAGGAAAAGAGTTCCTTCCTCATTTCCATCTGCAAGGCGTAGAATAACTCCAACGTCACTAGCATTAGCTATAACCATATCACAGCCAGCACCAGTTGCAATTCTTGCTGCATTAAGCTTTGTTGTCATGCCGCCTGTTCCAAAATCACTTCCAGCTCCGCCTGCCATTGCATCAATTTTTTCATCTACTGCCTCAACCACGCGGATAAGCTCAGCATCTTCATTCTTATGAGGATCCTTATTGTAGAGACCATCAATGTCTGATAACAGAATAAGAAGATCTGAATCTGTAAGCTTTGCGATTTCAGCTGATAAAGTATCATTATCACCGAAATCGATTTCATCTGTAGCTATGGTGTCATTTTCATTTACTATAGGAATAACTCCAAGCTTTAAGAGCTCATCAAAGGTATTGGTCGCATTAACTAAAGATTCCGGATTAGTGAAGGTGAACTTAGTTAAAAGCACCTGTGCTGCAACCTGATTATATTCTGCAAAGAGCTTTTGATAAAACATCATAAGCCTTGCCTGTCCTACGGCAGCAGTTGCCTGCTTCATGGCCTTCGTCTTTACGTCATGCCTTGAAAGATTAAGAGCCTTTCTTCCTGCAGCCATGGCACCTGAAGAAACTAATATTACATTTTTGCCTCTATTTTTGAGGTCTGTAAGGTTTCTTACAAGCTTTTCCATTTTTTCAAAATTTACATCACCGGTCTCTTCATGCATAAGTGATGAGGAACCGATTTTAACAACTATTCTATCTTTTTTCTTTAAAGCTTCAAACGCATTCATTTTTTCTTTTCTCTTTTCTATTATCAATTCTCTAAAATATTACAAAAGCAATTTTTTAATAACAGCCTCTGCGACCTTCATTCCGTCAACTGCACTGCTGGTAATTCCGCCTGCATAGCCTGCGCCCTCACCGGCAGGGAAAATTCCAAGGATATTTGCCTGCATGTCATCATTTCTATTTATTCTGACAGGTGATGAGGTTCTCATCTCGATGCCTGATAGCAGAGCATCATAAGAAGCATAACCTTTAATCTTACTATCAAAGCTATCTATTCCTTCCTTTAAAAGCTCGCATATCCAGGCAGGAAGAAGCTTATTCAGATCATAAAAACCGCTTTCTCCGTTATGAGCTGGCTTTACCTTTCCATATTCCTTACTTACTACGTTTTTCTTAAAATCTCCGTAGAGCTGAACCGGAATTTTTCCAGAAAGAGCATCGTAAGCACTCTTTTCAAGACTTCTTTGGAATTCTACACCAGCTAGCACATTTTCATTATCGCCCTTATTATAATCCTCAGGCCTAATTGTAACAACAACTGCGCTATTTGCATTCCTTCCATCTCTTTTATAATCACTCATTCCATTTACCGTAAGGTGTCCCGGCTCTGAAGATGCATTAACAACATAGCCTCCCGGGCACATACAGAAGGAATAAACGCCTCTTGTAACGCCGTCTTTTACAGTATTGTAAGTAAGCTTATAATCTGCCGGCGGTAAAAATTCAGGATGACCATTATACTGATTTTCATTTATCATGCTCTGTAAATGCTCAGCTCTCACGCCTATGGCAAAGGCCTTCTGCTGCATGCTGATATTTGTCTTACTTAGCATTTCATATGTATCTCTGCTGCTATGACCTGTTGCAAGCACTAAAAGAGAACAAGGAATTTCATCCTCTTCTCCTTCATTATCTCTTACTACAATATAATCCAGCTTTTCAGCGCCTTTTTCATCTTTAACTGTGGCTAATGAAATGAGAGTAGTTTCAAACATGAACTCTCCGCCCATTTTTATTATATCTTCACGGATATTTTTAATTACGCCTGGTAGCATATCAGTCCCGATATGTGGCTTTGATAGATAAAGAATATCCTCCGGAGCGCCATGGCTTTGAAATATCTTAAGAACCTCTCTGACCCTTCCTGTCGGATCCTTTGTCGTGGTATTTAGCTTTCCATCTGAGAAGGTACCTGCACCGCCCTCACCAAACTGAATATTTGTATTAGGATCAAGCTTTCCGGTAGCAAAGAATTCATCTACGCTCTTTCTTCTTCCTTCTACATCTTTTCCTCTCTCTATTACAACAGGCTTAAGGCCGGCTCTAGCAAGATAATAAGCGCAGAATAGCCCTGCCGGACCGCTTCCGCAGACAATAGGTCTCTCCCCCGCCTTCGCAAAATACTTTACGGCGCCGAACTTAACCTCCGGTGAATTTACCAGCTTTTCAGTCTCGCTGATTTTTTCCTCGTATTTATTTAAAGTAAGCTTATCCTTTTTAAGAGCATAGAACAGATTACTTCCCCGATCTGTACTTTCTCTTAACAGCTTATTTTCACTCCTAGCTCCAAAAACAACGGAGTAAATTATCTTAACACCGCTGCCATGCTGGTTTCTAGCATCAATAGACTTTTTTAATATTGAAAATGAAGTCAGCTCCTTTTCACTTTCAATATTCATAAGCTTCATTACTCTAACCTTTAGCTTCATTTTTTCATCTGCAGCAGTAACTGCAAATGACGGCTTTAATTTCAATCCATCAATTCTTAACATAAAAATCCTTTATTTACTATCTCGATTTCCAAAATCTGTAAACCTTATTTATCATAATCCATCAAAACTTTAAGCCTGGCATTTAAGATTAATTATCATGTAGACTAGCTTCTGCAGCCGAGCCGGCTATAAAACCGCTCTCTAAAGCAAAGGTTATATTATAACCTCCGCATTTTCCATCTAGATCTAAAAGCTCACCTGCAGCATAAGCTCCCTTTATTTTCTTTAATTCAAAGCTATCAGGGTCTGTTTCAGATAGATCAATTCCTCCGGTTGTTACCTGAGAATCTTCATAGCCTCTCGTATTAATAACCTTAAAGGTCATATTTTTAATTAACGAGGCCGCGATAACTGCATTTTCCTCATTGATTTTTCCTTTAATACCCCCTTTAAGCTCGATAAGCTCAGCGATCTTATCATTCACAATGCCGCAAAGAGCAATACTTAACTTATCTCCAACATGTGTAAGGAGATGTATCAAAATATCCTTTTCACTTAAGTCCTCAGCAAAGTCGACCTCAAGTTCAAGCTCATTATAAAAAGCCTTGCCTTCTTCTATTTTTAATGCATTATATAGAGCCTCAGAAGCAAATCTTGAAACTGACATTACAGGAAGCCCTGAGACAGAGCACTTTCTCTCACCAGATATTACATTTTCTGTAAAAACAATTTCACCGCTATCAGAGCTTAAAAGCTCCTTTTCTGCATCTTCCTTAATTCCAAATAAACTTACTCTGGCAAAAGCTCTTGCTCCCTTTATCAAATCACTATTAGCTTCATCTAGAATGAGTCCGCATAAAGCAGGAAGCTGCTTATTAAATTTAATGCCCTCAGATAACCCAAGTATTACGGAATTAATGCTTCCATCAGAGCCGGAATTTGCAGCAGCTTTGCCGCCGCAGGCAAAAATCACTCTTTTAGCCTTTATTACCGCTTCTTCTGATACCATTTTTTTATTCTTTTTATTATTAGATGAGGTGAGTACTGTAATTATAAACTCACCTGCCTCATCTTTTTTTGCCTTAATTACCTTGCTATTTAAAAGAGTCTTTATCCCTTGCTTAAAAACAGCATAGTCAAGTGCTCTTACAACAGATACCGCCTGATTAGAGGCAGGATAATAATACCCCTTTATGTTCCTTGAAAAAACGCCAATGTTTCTCATAAAATCAAGGACAAAATCACTACCCATTCTCTCATAAAATAAATCCGCTACATCCTTAAAGCTTCCTCTATAAGCATCCTCTTCCAGGCCATCATGCGCAAAATTGCACCTTCCATTTCCTGTCATTAAAAGCTTCTTACCGATCTCAGCATTAGAATCAACCAGCAATACTTCGCGCCTCCTGTTACCTTCTTCAAATGTGCTGATATTTTCGGTACTAGCTGAAATGGCAGCAGCAATTCCTGCCGGCCCTGCTCCAATTACGCAAATATCTGTCTTTATCTCCATATCAACCTTTAGTTCTTTAATAATCGAATTCTTTTAAATAATACCGCTACCTTTCTTCCTCCAGGGAATGCCTTTAGCTCACTTTCATTTACACCGCCAAGAAATACCATGAGCAATAAATAAACAACTACCGAAATCATTACCGAAAGAAGAACCGCAATAATATTAGTGATTGTTCTAAAACCAAGAATATTTATGACTCCAGAATAAACCAGATAAGTCACAATTCCCATTCCGCAGGCACTGCCAAGCGGAACCAGGAAAGTAGTAAGAAATTCCTGTCTATAATGTGCATGCTTTCTTACATAGTAAGCATTCATGATACATACAGTAAGTGCATAGGTGATATTACCTATTACAAGTCCGCTTACACCAAGATCAAATACATTTAAAAGAAGTAAAAGTATAATGACATGAAGAACAAGCGATACAAACGCATTATGAACCGGAACGAACATTCTATCAATTCCCTGAAGAATACCATTAGTAATCGTTGAATAAGCAAAGAAAACAATGGCCATGCTTCCAAGCATAAGAGCCTTGGAACTTAACTCAATTTCAGTTCCAGGGTAAAGAAGCTGAATAATAGGCTTAGCAAGCACACACATTCCTATTGCACAAGGAATGGCAATTATCATGTTAAACTTTATGCCTGCTGCAATCTTATCCTTTTCAGACTGATAATTCTTCGCTGCATGCACTGCTGAAAGTTCTGGAACTATTGAAGTACCAAGTGCTGTAGCAATGGCAACAGGAAGATTGGTAAGCTGCCTATATTTATTTGAATAAATACCCCAGTTAAAATAGGTCTTTGAGGACTCGCCAATTTTATCCATAAATCTCGCATAAATTGTATTATCTACAATACCAGAAGCCTGATAAACAGTCTGACTTAATATTACCGGAATGACTGTTATGCAAAATACACCAAGAAAAGACATAAAATCTTCGCTTTTCCTGCTTCTATCCTCGTGCAGCCTTTTATGTATGGCCTTTCTATTCATCATGTAAATAATGATAAGAATAACAAAGCCGGCAATAGCACCGCTAAGTGAGCCGAGCGTTCCACCTGCAGCTCCCCAGCTTTCAGGAGTAGCTGCTGCATTATGCTCTCTCATAAGAAGGTAAGATGCAAAAACGCTGACAAAAGCATTTATTACCTGCTCAACAAGCTGAGAAACAGCTGTCGGTACCATAGTTCTCATTCCCTGGAAATAACCACGGAATACACCCATTATGGCAAATACAAAAATGGTCGGCGCAAGCACCTTAACAGGTCTTGCAACCTCCATATCACCAGTTATTTTTCCCCATACCGTACTAAAGAAAAATACAAAAAGGCTGGCTATGATTCCAACTACAAAAGCAATGAAAAATGAACGCCTGAATACATTATGTGCATTTTTAGCCTCATCCTTTGAAAGCCTTGCAGAAACAAGCTTAGATACGCCAACTGGTATGCTATAGGAGGATATGAGAAGTGCTATGTTATAAAGCTCGTATGCCGAGCTATAATAGCCCATTCCCTTATCTCCTATCATATTGGTCATTGGGATCTTATATAGCATTCCAATAAACCTTGAAACTATAGAAGCTATCGCAAGTATCGATCCTTGGATCAAGAACCTGCTATCTTTCTTCTGATTGCTCATTAATTGTGATACCCCTAACCTTAAAAAAATTTTCCGTAATTACTCTGGAATGCTCTCACTGATTGTAAGATACTTAGTTCTGCTTGTAGGATATACTGCAATAAAGGTCTTTCCTGTATTAAGCTTTAAAAGCTCGCCCTTTTCATCAAAGAACTGCATTGTCTTTGCACTTTCTGACTTTTTCCAGGTGATATTGATACATTCACCGCCGCTAAGAAGATAGCCCTCACCGGTTGCCTCTTCAAAGTCGATGGTCTGATAACCATTCTTATCCTTATTGCGTTCCTTTACAAGCTCGATAATTACATTAGTAAATTCAAGCTGCTTCTTTGTGTTGTAATCGATATGAGGACCGCCCATCTGGAAACGCTTGTAGGTCTTAGTGGTCTCGTCATATTCAAAATACGGGAAATGTGAATCCGAAAATCCCATCTTAGTATATTTAGCCGCCTTAGCGCTTTCCTTATAAACATCAGAAAGCTTTGTTTCTTCCTCGTAGAAATCAAAATGAGGAGTATAATTTTCCTTAATTGTAGTTCTAAAACCGCTCTTAGCGATAGAATCCTCAAGACCGCTAAGTGTTGCGAAAGCGTTATGAGGTGCCTTTATGTTTTTATCTCTGTAAAATGCAGAACCACCTGCACCGTACATTCCAGAAAGGTGATTTAAGCCGATTGCTGTAAACTTCTTTGTTGCATAGGTTGTCTCGCCAAAATGAATAAAAATTGCATCATATTCATCAGCAATACTTGCGAAATAATGTCTAGCACTTCTTGCTGAACCGATTCTTCCCTCGGATTCCTTCTCAAAGGTAGTGATGATGCCCATAAGTCTTGTAATGCCGCCCTCTGCAAGTATCTCATAGAGAATATCTGAAGAACCTACGCCGCTCTGAGGATTTGCGAACTTTATGTTATTGAACATAAAAGCCATAGGTCTTTTATTTGCTAATTCTTCTGAAATCCACTCACCTGTAAGAGCGCTTCTTACTTCGCCCTCGTGAGAAACATCTGCTGTAGTAGTTGTAGTGGTAGTGGTAGTTGTTGTAGTTGTTTGTGTGGTCGTCTGAGTAGTTGTTGAGATTCCTGTAGTTGTTGATGCATCCGTCTGTGTTGATGAAGTTGTAGTAACCTCCTTTTTCTTGCCACAGCCCACTAAACATAAAACTATTAAAACTATTAATGGTAAAACTAATAACACCCTTTTATTATTTGATTTAACTGTACACATGAAAACATCTGCTCCCTGTCTTTTTTTATTAATTCTTTTTTGCAGAATTATTCTGCATCTCTAGTAAGGCCGATGTTATTTAATATAGCATCCTGTCTTTTTTCCATTTCAGCACGTTCTTCTTCATCAATGTGGTCATAACCAAAAAGATGAAGCATGCTATGAGCTATAAGAAAACCCAGCTCTCTTTTTTCTGAATGTCCATATTCCTTTGCCTGACTTCTTACTCTCATGACATTTATAACAATATCACCAAGCATAAGGCAGCCTGTATCAGGATCAAAATATTCAGAATTTCCCATTTCCTCCTCTTCATCAGCAATAATTGAAAAATCAGCCGGTGAATCGAAGTATATTGCCGGAAATGATAGCACATCAGTTGTACTATCGATCTGTCTGTACTGCATGTTAAGCTCATGAACTGCTTCCTCATCGGTAATAAGCACATTAACCTCTGAATCATAAGGACATTTTTCAAAATCACACGCAGCCTCTACTACCTTTTCGATAAGCTCCTTCATCTCAAAAGAAAAAGGCTCTTCATTAAAGGTATCCTTATATTCATTTTCGATTGAAACCTGTACCTTAGCCATACAGCCTCCATTTCTTATTCATTATTATTCTTTTTTCTTCTATGATCATTGCCTCCGCTTCCATGATAATTATTGCCATTTGCGCGGTAATTACCATCAGATTTTGGAGAACCATTCTTATATCCTGCCTTTTCCTTTGCCTTCTGAGCCTCTTCATACTCTTCGTAGGCTTTAACGATCTTAGCAACTAATGGATGCCTTACTACGTCTTTGCTCGACAGATAAGCAAAACCTATATCATCGATATTTGAAAGAATCCTTATTGCAGTATCAAGACCTGAAACCTGACCCTCTGGAAGGTCCTTCTGAGTCTGGTCACCAGTAACAATTACCTTTGAACCAAAACCTATTCTTGTAAGGAACATCTTCATCTGAGAAGGCGTGGTATTTTGAGCCTCATCTAGGATGATATAAGCATTATCAAGAGTTCTGCCTCTCATATATGCAAGAGGCGCAACCTCAATAAGCCCCTTTTCCATATTCGCCTGAAATGAATCAGGACCCATTATAGTATAAAGAGCATCATATAAAGGTCTAAGATAAGGATCTATCTTGCTCTGAAGGTCTCCCGGAAGGAAGCCGAGCTTTTCACCAGCTTCAATAGCAGGTCTCGTAAGAATAATTCTATTAACTTCATCATTCTTAAATGCTCTTATTGCCATGGCCATTGCAAGGTAGGTCTTACCAGTACCTGCCGGACCGATTCCAAAGGTAATCATCTTATTTCTGATTTTTTCTACATATTCCTTCTGACCTACAGTCTTTGCCTTAATAGGCTTTCCCTGCAGCGTATGACAGATGATATCCTTATCGAGCTCTGCCATGGAAACATTGCTTCCATCTAGAGCTAAGGCTATAGCATAGTCTACATTCTGCTCAGTAATGATATTTCCTCTGTCTGCAAGGTCCTTAAGTTGCTCAATGATTTTTTTGCAAAGATTAGCTCTTGTTTCTTCACCCATAACAATAACGCTGCCGTCACGCACTACAATTTCAACTCCAAGAGATCTCTCCAGGATTTTTGCGTAAGCATCGCCAGCGCCAAAAATATTTTTCTGCTGATTTGCAGTCATATCAACACCAATATTTGCCATTAATATCCATTTCCGAAGCGCTTATTAAGTGCCCCTAAATTATTAAAAATAAGCATAATATGCCACATAGCATTATACAAAAAGATTGGGAAATAGTCAACTCAAAACATTTTTTTATACCGAATTTTTACTAAAGGCTAAAACTGACAGAACAATCAAATAGATAAAAAAAGATAAATCAATACGAACATATAAATAAAAACGGACAAAGAAATAACGGACCAGGGGAAACTGGTCCGTTATTTCTTAGATAGGTGATTATTCCTTTGAAGGTATGAAAATAAACATATTAATGTGATATAAGCAAAATAATATTAAATCAAGTTTTAAATTATTTTCTTTTTCTTAACTGTGTCTATATCATACTCTAAAAAATATCATTTGTCAAGCATGTAATTGTTTATTTAGAATTTTACCGTTTTTGCTAATATTTTATTAATATAGTTTTTATCTTACGACATTTTTCATTGTAAAAATCTTTGATTTTACGATTTTTACCATTTTCAATTTCCATTTTCCGAATTTACATTTTCTGCACCATCAGTTTCTGCCGCATCCAAATACCATACATCAAAATCTACGTCACCTACTATTCCATTTATGCGGCCTATATTTGTGCTCTGCCAGATTTCATAGTCTCCTTCATAATCAGTATAGCTTTTATATTGAGCTACCCATACCGGATAATCATTTCTTCTGCCCCAGATTATGTCAAGATAATATTTACTTCCATAAAGCATGGCATCGTATCCAAAGCTTTCTGCTTCCTCTGCAAATACATCCATAAGGTGATTTAAACCTTCAATGCTTAGATGATAACGCTGAACCCTATTCCAGCTCTCCCAGTCAAATACTAAAGGAAAATCAAGCTCTCTGCCATCAAGCTGCTCTCCGATCCACTTCATATGAGAACGGAGTTTTTCTTCGTCATTATCAGTTGTGTAAAAATATGCTCCAACCTGTAGACCAGCTTTCTTTGCCTCCTTATAATTTCTCTCAAAATAGTCATCCTTTACGAACTCACCGTCATAACGGCAAAGACGCATAAGCACAAATTCAACTCCTTCAGCTTTTACCTTATCGAAATTAATTTCCCCCTGCCATTTTGAAACATCTATTCCTACAAGGGTATTTTCCTTTTTATTCTCAGCTTTGAAGTCTGCAAAATCAATTCTTTTTCTTGTATCCGGGTTCTGCGCTATTTCAGGAAGCTCATCTACAACATTTAGAGTTACATCCCAGCTGCTGACATTTCCTGCATTATCCTCTACTGCAAATTTAAGAGTCTTACTGCCTGCTACCGAAGTATCCTTATCTCCTTTAACTGTAAGTACTGGATTTGGATCCTTATCATCAATATAGCTAATATACTTATCAGGATTAAATTCAGAACCAGTTTGAATGGTAATGGTACCTGCATTATTTAATATTAAAGGCTTAGTTACATCCTTACCATCCGCTGCTTCTTCCCCTTTATTCTTATCAGAAGTGCTTGTTTTTTCATTACTGCCATCTGTTTTAGCTGTAGTTTCTGCCTCTCTTCCTTCTTTGCCAGAAGCTTCTACACCCACGCCTTCTGAGCCATTACCTTGCTCTTTTGCATCAGTGCTTCCTTCCTCCACTTTTCCATCATTAGTACCTTCAGCATCTTCTTTATCGCTCTCTTCCTTATCGGTACCTTCAGCATCTGCATTTAGAGCTTCACCATCGATGCCATTTTTTGCATCATCACCTTCTACATCTGCATTCAGAGCTTCACCATCACCGCTCTTATCAGCCTCTTCAGCTCCCTCACCGCTTCCTTTAACTTCTTTATCTGAAGGATTTTCAGAAGGGATCTGTCCATCTTCTTTAGCTGCCTCATAAGAAGCCAGCGAATTCTCAATGACTGTAGTAGCCTCGCTTATAGTGGTAACTTCAGCTTTATTTGTCAAAGCTGTAGTTGCTTCCTCATTTTTCGCTGCATTATTCGAGCATGATGTACTTAACATCATGACCGATAACAATAAAAGTATCTTTTTATTTTTCATTTAGCACCCCTGATTTTATAATTAGCATTTAAATAAATCAAATATCAAATGAGATACCTGATCTCATCCATTAAACTTAATAAAATATAAAGTATTATTATAAATGATTATTATAAACACTAGTAAATTATACCAAAGATGGGATTAAACTACAACCGAAAACGTCTTTTTTTTTAACTTAAGGCAGAACTCATAGCATAAGGCAATGTAAAACCGTCAGAGTATTTTTAAGTCAAAAATGTAAAAAATTTTTCCAGACCAAAAATCATAATAATTTCAGGCATAAAAAAACTGCATACTTAAAAAAGTATGCAGCCTCAAAAATCCATTTAAATTTGCTTATATAAATAAGCACACGTAACCAATTGCCAATTAAATCTGCAATAAATTACTTAAACTTTCTCTTACGAGCAGCCTCTGACTTCTTCTTGCGCTTTACGCTTGGCTTCTCATAATGTTCACGCTTGCGGATTTCCTGCTGAATGCCAGCCTTTGCGCAGTTTCTCTTGAATCTGCGAAGTGCACTCTCAAGACCCTCGCCTTCCTTTACGATAACACTTGACATCTATTCTTCGACCTCCCTCCAGTTGCGTATTCATGCAAAACTGTATGGACTAATTTTTAGCATTAATTAACCTATAACATTATACCATTTATTTTACAGATGTCAAGCACTTTTTCGAAATAAGTCGAAGACTTATTTCAGATTAGTCGAAGACTTATTTCAGATTAGTCGAAGACTTATTTCAG
>OMXJ01000037.1:0-23839 GCA_900315015.1 uncultured Eubacteriales bacterium
AGACCATTGTTCTGTCGTATAACTTTAAGTCGGGTCGGAGTAAGTACAGCCCAGTGAGTTATATGTAAAAAGCCTTTATATCATTGTCGAGGTGATGTCAAATTCCTTATATGGTAACAGTATAAGGATACGCACAATCGTACATTGTACGGCATTATGGCAAGGTTGGCGAAAACCCATCACCTAAAGGTAATGAGTTTTCGCCCGTGGGTCATTTATAAAAAATAAGCGGTGATTTCTAAAAAGGAATCACCGTTTTATTTTTTAGATGAAATATAATAATTTAAGAACTTATCTAATTTATACTTTTATTTCAATTAAAAGTATGGTATAATAGGTTAGTTTGTAAAACCTTAAAAATGCTAGTTTTCGGGACTGTAGTATAATAAAGGAGCTATTTATATGGATGGTGAAAATAAAAAACTAGAGGAAAGAGCGCCTAAGGAGCTTTTAGCTGAAAATAAAGAACTTGGAGTAAAGGCTAAGATAATATTGAAGCCTTTTATTTGTTATGCATTACAGCAAAATGGCGACAGGTTCATATACAGAGTTCAGTTGAATAATGAAAAAGAAACTGACCTCTCTAATCTTGTTCTTAAAATTTCCACCATACCGGAATTCACCATGCCCTTTAGTAGAGAAGTTGCTGTATTACCAGCAAATGAAGAATTGCTTATTACAGATTTAAAGGTATTATTAAATCCGCAGCGTCTTGCTGCTCAGACTGAAAAGAATAAATGCGTTCTTTCTATTTCACTTTATCAAAACGATTCAGAGATATTTAGAATTCAAAATGAGTTAGATGTACTTGCCTTTGATGAATGGCCGGGAATATATGCGCCTGATTTAGTGGCTTCTTTTGTTACGCCTAATAATGCAAGGATTCCTGAAATTGCAGGAGATGCTGCAAAGCTGATGGAAAAATGGACAAATGACAGTGCACTTGATGGCTATCAAAGCAAGGATTCCAATAGAATATTAGCGATGGCAGCAGCCATATATGGAGCAATTCAGAAGCAGAATATTTTATATTCTGAGCCGCCGGCTAGCTTTGTAGGCATAGGTCAGAGAGTAAGGAGCTGCGATGCAATGCTGCTTCAGAAATTTGGTACCTGCATTGAAATGGCGCTTCTTTATGCATCAGTTGCAGAAAGCATAGGCCTTCATCCTATTATCGTAATACTTAAAGGACATGCCTTTGCAGGGCTTTGGCTAGAAGAGGAAAGTGCTTTTTCAGATACCATAATAGATGATCCTGCAATTATATCAAAAAGAACTGCAGAGGGCATAAATGAGATTGTGTGCCTTGAATGTACAGGCATGAATTCAGGGAGAAACACCGAATTTAAGGATGCTGTAAAGCTTGCAAATGCAAAGCTTTCTATGGTAGATGATTTTATCTGCGCTGTCGATATAAATAGAGCTAGAAAAATGGGCATTTTACCACTTCCTCAAAGAGTCATAATAGGCGGTGAATACCAGGTGCCGACAGAGCTTTTAAAGGAAAGTGAACTTACTTCAGCACCTGATAAGCTTTCGCAGAAAATAGAAGTAAAGCATTTGAATTATGATGAAGTAAAACCTCAGGGGAAGGTAGAATTCTGGGAAAGAAAGCTGCTAGATTTAGGACTGCGTAATTCTCTTATTAATATGAGAATTAAGGGAAATGTAATACCTCTTTTATTAAAGCAGATTGCTGAACTTGAGGATGCGCTCTCTTCCGGAAAAGAATATGTGGTATCGCCAAGACCTATAGAAATGGAAGTAAAGGATGAGGAAGAAAAGAATCCTGAATTCTATGCAAATGTAAGCGATTTAAATAATATTTTTAAACTTGATTTTGAAAATAAGAGACTAAGGAGCGGTCTTTCTGAAGCAGAGCTTTCTAAGAATCTTATTGGATTATATAGAAGCAATAAGGTGGCTATTGAAGAGGGAGGCGCAAATACGCTTTTCTTGACTTTGGGTCTTCTTCGCTGGTATGAGACAGATAGAAGCAATCAGGCGCGCTATGCACCTATTGTACTTGTTCCTATTGATATTGTACGTAAATCTGCAAATAGCGGATATATAATCAGAGAGCGTGATGAAGATGCGCAAATGAACATAACGCTTCTTGAAATGTTAAAACAGGACTTTGGAATTGTAATAAATGGATTAGATCCTCTTCCTGCAGATGAACACGGCGTAGATCTTCCTGTTGTTTTTGCTACCGTTAGAAATGCGGTAATGGGACAAAAGCGCTGGGATATAATTCAAAGTGCCTATATCGGAGTATTTTCATTTTCACAATTTGTAATGTGGAATGATGTAAGAAATAGAATTGAAGAGCTAGAAAAGAATAAAATAGTTAAAAGTCTTATTGATGGAAAGTTGGCCTGGGACCCAGAGCCTATGGAGGAAGGGGAAAAGGTTTCTGAAGGTGAGGCTCTTATTACTATACCTGCAGATGCGTCTCAGCTCTTTGCCATAGAAACTGCGGCAAAGGGAGAGAGCTTTGTACTTCATGGACCACCAGGTACAGGAAAATCCCAGACTATTACAGCACTTATAGCAAATGCTTTAGGACAGGGTAAAACTGTGCTCTTTGTGGCTGAAAAAATGGCAGCTTTATCGGTTGTTCAAAAGAGACTTTCAAAAATAGGCCTTGGACCATTCTGCCTTGAGCTGCATTCTAATAAATCAAAAAAGTCTGATGTAATAGGTCAGCTTAAGATGGTTTCTGAAATAACAAAGGATAAGTCGCCTGAAGAATATGAAAGAAGCGCAGAGCAGCTAAAAGAGCTCAGAAAAGAGCTTGAAACCTATTCAGATGCGGTAAAGCTAAAGAGAAAATGCGGACTTTCTGTATATGAATTAATTGATGAATATGAAAAATACGCCGTGGTGACGCCGGATTTTGAGTTCAATCCTGATATGCTAAAGGAAATTGATGCAGTAAAGCTTTCGGAAAATGAACTTATTGTAGAAAGACTTGTATCAGCAGCAGATAAAATAGGTCATCCTCATAATCATCCGCTCAGTGCAGTCAGAGTAAATGAATATACTCAGGGTATTAACCTTACAGCGCTAGATCAGCTTGAAGCCTATGGAAAAGAGCTCTCGGAATTAAGAAATATATCATCAAATTATTGTAAAAAAATAGAAAAACCTGAGCCTGTCACAAGAAAGGATCATTCTAATCTTTTAAATGTTTGTGAGGAGCTGGTAAAGTGGAGAAGTCTGCCAGCAGGAATATTTAAAAATGCAGATATTCAGAGCACCTTATATTCACTCAAGGATATGTGTGCTCACTATGTTAAGGCTGCTTCTTACAAAAATGCAGTTTTAGTAAAATGGAAGGAGGAGGTCCTTAATCTTGATCCTTTAGAAATAAAGACGAAGGTAAATGCAGTAGCTGCAAAATGGGCCATTCCAAGATTTTTTGCTGAAAAATCCATGTGGAAGCAGTATGCGCCGTATGCCAAGGATGCCACTAAGGAAGACCTCCTTAAGCTCTCTGAAGACCTTACTGTATATCAGAATGAAAAGGAAGAGGGAGATGCACTTATCAAGAAGTGCCAGGAAATTTCGGGAAATGCTGCAGTAAGGGAATTTGCCGAGAGTAAGGTGGGCCATTATTTAGAGGCTGAAAATTTTATTACTGCGCTTCTTCAGAGCAGAGGCAGTGTTGCGACTTTATTTGGAAATGATAATATAATTGCAATGGCCTGTGATGACCATTCGCTCATAGATGAAGCAGCTGAGGTCAAGAATGCATATACAAAGCATATCGAGAAGAAGGCTGATATTTATGATACCCTAAAGCTTTCTGAGTGCGGTGATAATGATGATTTTATTGCGGCTGAAATCAATAAATGCGATAAAATTAAGAATCATATAAAGGAGCTAAAGGATTTTATTGCTTATAATACAGTAAAGGCGGAGGCAGAAAATAAGGGACTTACAGAGTTAGTAAATGCCCTTTCTAATAATTCTGATCCTCAGATGCAAATTGAAGAAATCATGCCTTTATATAAAAGAGCAATGTATAAGGGACTTATTAATTTATATGTAAATGAAGACAGCGTATTAAATCATTTTAATGGAAGTGTATTTAATGAAAAAATAGTGCAGCTTAAAGGCCTTGATGATAAAATTCAAAAGCTCAACCAAAAGGAGATTTTTGCAAGGCTATCCAGCAACGTACCTGATTTTACAAGGGAGGCAGCTAAGAGCTCTGAGGCAGGAATTCTTCAAAGAGCAATCAGAAATAATTCAAGGGGAGTAAGTCTTAGAAAGCTGTTTTCTGAGCTTCCGACTTTATTACCAAAGCTTTGTCCTTGCATGCTGATGAGTCCTATTTCAGCTGCACAGTATCTAGATCCAAAGAGGGAGCCATTTGACCTTGTTGTATTTGATGAGGCATCTCAGCTTCCTACTTATAAAGCAGTTGGTGCAATTGCTAGAGGTAAGAATGCAGTTATTGTAGGTGACCCAAATCAGATGCCACCGACATCTTTCTTTATGACTAATGCGGTCAGCGAAGAAGAGGCGGATACAGATGATCTTGAGAGCATACTTGATGATTGCCTTGCTCTTTCAATGCCTCAGTCGCATCTTTTATGGCACTACCGCAGCAGAAGTGAGAGCCTTATAGCCTTCAGTAATAGAATGTTCTATGAAAATAGGCTATTTACCTTCCCGTCAAGCAGTGACATGGATTCTAAGGTATCCTTTGTTAAAGTAAACGGAGTATTTGATAAGGGAAGAAGCAGAACTAATAAGGCCGAGGCTGAGGCTGTTGTTGAAGAGGTTGTAAATAGGTCAAAGAACCCGGCTCTTAAAGGAAGAAGCGTTGGAATTGTAACCTTTAATATTTCCCAGCAGAACCTTATAGATGATATGCTCACTGAGCGCTGTAAGAGTGATGCTGAGCTTGAGAACTGGATGAATAATGTACCTGAGCCTTTATTTATAAAGAATCTTGAAAATGTACAGGGTGATGAAAGAGATGTAATCTTATTCTCGGTAAGCTATGGACCTGATAAGGATGGAAAGATATCAATGAATTTCGGACCGCTTAATAGAGAAGGAGGAGGCAGAAGACTTAACGTTGCAGTTTCCCGTTCTAGAATGGAGATGAAGGTGTTTTCATCCATGGACCCAGAGGATATCGATATTTCAAGAACCAGGGCACAGGGTGCAATGCAGCTTAGAGCGTTCCTTGAATATGCTAAAAAAGGAAAGCTTCCTGTTACAGAAAATGGAATTGCTACTGAAAAAATTGAAAGCGGCGGAATTGCCCATGAAATCGAGACTTTTCTTGAAGAAAACGGCTTTAAGTGTGATAAAATGGTCGGTCATTCAAAGTTCAGAGTTGATGTGGGCGTAGTGGATCCGGCAGATCCTCATACCTATCTCCTTGGAATTCTTCTTGATTCTGATACCTATCAGAGTGCTAAAACTGTACATGATAGAGAATTGTCCCATAAATCTGTATTAGCAGGACTAGGCTGGAACGTTTACCGCATCTGGAGCATGGACTGGTGGGATGACAAGGAAGGTGAATTAGAAAAACTTTTGGCAGAGCTTAACCGTCTCAAGGAAGAAAATGAAGAAAGAAGAGCTCTTGAAGCAGAGGGCGGCTTTGTTACTTTGGACGGAGCAAATGCGGACAGCTTTTTGGTAAAGGGCGAAGCAGCAGGGGCTGAGAGTAATGAGGCTCTTTTTGGTGACACTAAGAGTGATGGTGCTTTAAAGAATTCTTTAAGTAGTGAGCTGCTTGAGGAGAGCTTAAATAAAAGCGATTTACTTGAGGAGAGCTTAAATGAGAGCGATTTACTTGAGGAAAGCTTAAATGAAAGTGGTTTAATAAGAGGTAATTCTATAAATGAACCGCTTCGAAATTATAAGGCGCTTATTATAGAAACCGGCGAAAATCTAAGCGCCGATGAGTTTACGGCAAAGGAAAATGTAGATAAAGTAAAGATGGTGATGCTTAAATTCATAGGTGCTGAAGCGCCAATAAGCAGAGAACTTTTATTTCATAAAACCGCCACGGCTTTTGGTGTAGTAAGACTTACTAAGAAGGTGAATGATTTCCTTGAAATGGTCGTTATATCACTTGACGCTGAGTATAATATGACAGGGGAAAATGATTTCTTCTGGGCAAAGGGACAAGAGCCTTCTGAGTATTCAATTTTTAGAGTAAATGCCGAGGAACCAAATAAAAGAGATGCTTTAGATATATGTAAGGAAGAAGCTTCAAATGCTGTTTTAGAGGTAATGAAATTAAATATTGGTCTATCTAAAAATGACCTCATAAGAGAAACGGGAAAGCTTTTTGGCTTTGCAAGGGTGAGCAGCTCAGTAAATGAAATGTCCATAATGGGCATTGAATATGCTAAAAATAAAGGTTTAATAACTGAAAACGAGAGTGGATATATTACTATCGTTTAAGATCAGGGCACTAGAGGTTATCTAGTGCCCTTTTTAAAAAATTAAAAAAATTTTTTTTATGTTGCAACATTTCCAAATTTCAATCTGTATACATAATAGAAAGGCAGTTAAAGATCTTTAATAGTAAAGTTAAATAAATGAAATCAAAATATGAATATGCTCAGGAGGAGACCATTATGAAAATGTTTAATGAAAATGCAAAGGAAAGAAATGAGAAAATGAGAATTTTCAATAGCTTTAAGAGAAGTAGATTTACCAGATTTGCAGCACTTTCAGTTGCCAGTATTCTTTCACTTACAGCTTGCGGTGACAGCAAAAATGTAGATGTTAAATCAAATAATAACGTCGGAGGAGCTACTTCGGACGTAAAAATGGAAGATGTTCCAAGTGAAATAGCTACAGATGGCACTTCAGCAGGAACATCCATAGCAAAAACAGAAGCTGAAGTAAAAACAGCGGGGGCAGATAGCCCGGAGTATTTAGAAGCTCGCGATGCTGATGGAGAAGTATATGTAACCACAGCAGCGGGAATGCTTAGTGAGGGAGCTGATGAATATGACGGAGATGCCGGTTTGTATGATTATGATATGAAGGCTGAGAGCGGAATAGTGTTTGATGCAGCTTATGCAGGAGAGGAAAGTTTTGCAGTTACAATGCCAGAGGCAGTTACTGGTGAAATGCCAAGTGAATCAGAAACTAATTATATCAGTCCTAGTGCCGGTCTTTTGACAGCTGGAGAATGGAGTGATAATCTTAATTTTGACTTCTTTACAAATCTTGTAAATAACAATACCTTTGAGTTTGGAGTATTCAATATGACCCCTTATTCAAGAGTAGAGGTAAAGGCAGTTTCAGATCAGCAGGCAGTAAAGAATGCAAAGGTAGTTTTATCTGATGCGTCAGGTAATGTTATTTATTCAGCTGTAACAGATAATGAAGGCAGAGCTTATCTTTTCTATAATGCTTTTTCAGACACTACAAAGACTTATGACGCGAATGGTAATGTAGTTAAAAATGAGACAGATGTTTCAATAAAGGATGGCGATGCGCTTACTGTTACTATTACATCAGCAGACGGAAAGAGTGCTAGTGAGAGCATAACGGCAGGTGCTAGAGTTTCAAATACCAAGGTTGATTTTGATAGCTCAGACCTTAAAGCTAATACAGATTCAGTAAAGAATCTCGATGTTATGTTTGTTTTTGATACAACAGGTTCAATGTCAGATGAGCTTACTTATCTTCAGGCAGAATTTGATGACATTGCTACAAGAATATCAAAGTCAGAGCAGAATTTTGATATTATCAACTATTCTATGAATTTCTACCGTGATGAAGGCGATGAATATGTAGTTAAATCAAATCCTTTTACCACTGATGTAAATGAGGCTCTTAAGGAACTTAAGGGTGAAATAGCAAGCGGCGGCGGAGATTATCCTGAGGCAGTAGATCAGGCTATAAAGGATGCTGTTTTAAATCATTCATGGAACGAGGATTCTACAAAGATAATGTTCCTTATTCTTGATGCACCGGCTCATAGCTACTATGATGAATATGATTATTATGATGACATCAAATACGAGGATGTTACTCTTGACGGTATTGATTATGATGGTATTTATTATGAGGATACGCCAACCGGCGATTATATAGAAGTAACAACAGCTCCTGGAGAGGTTCTTGAAGAAACAACAATTGCAGTAGATGAGCTTGAAAAGGGAACACTTACAGAAGATGAAATTGTAGGTTATAAGGATTCTGATTACTATAACCGTAATTCTGAATTTGAAGGTAAAAAGGAAGCTGTAAAAAAGAACATTGAAGAAGCTGTTAAGGCAGCAGCTGAAAATGGAATCAGAATAATTCCTATTGCATCAAGTGGTGTTGATCAGGAGACTGAAGCAATGTGCAGAGATTTTTCATTACTTACAGGTGGTACCTATACATTCCTTACAGATCATTCAGGAATTGGCGGATCACACGCTGAACCAACAATCGGTGATTATGATGTTAAGCATTTGAATGACCTTATTGTTGAAATAGTAAATAGATATACAAAGTAATATTGTAGGTTATATTATAGGTTATATTATAAGGCGCTATGTTATAATGTCATATCATAGGGTGGTATGACAGTTATATTATAAGGTCATATAATAGGGTGGTATGACAGGTATATTATAAGGCTATATGACAGGTTATATAATAGGGTGGTATGACAGGTATATTATAAGGCTATATGATAGGTTATATAATAGGTGTGGGAGAAGTAAGGTTTTATATACAGTATTTTGGACAAAGGGGAGTTTGGATATAAAGACGCTGTAGGCGGAATGCTTACAGCGTCTTTTGTATTTTTTTCTAAAAAAAATTTATGGAAATAAAGATTGCAAAAATAATGAGAATAGGAACTTTAAAATTGCAAAATAAGTATTAAATGTCAATTGACATAATTGAATAATAATTATATAATCATAATAGTGAACACCTTGATTTAATAGTAATTAGATGTGAATTTGTAATTATTTGGCATGACTTATTTAGGAGGCTTATGTTCAGGAGAAGTAATGATCCTTATGATATTGATTATAAAGGAAATAAAGCTAGCGATAAAGCCAGTAAAAAAGCTAGAGATAAAGCCAGTAAAAAAGTTAGCGATAAAGCCAGTAAAAAAGCTAGCAAAAGTGATAGCATAAATGATGGCATAAATGCTAACATAAATGTTAACTTCCAATCAGTATATGAACAGGATCATGTTAAAGAAGCAGATAGCAGTATTAAAAATGACTATCAGGTAAAGGAAAGCGTTCCAAAACCGGTAGTTATTAAAAATGACTATCAGGTAAAAGGAAGTGCTCCAAAGCCGGTAGTTATTAAAAATGACTATCAGGTAAAGGAAAGTGCTCCAAAGCCGGTAGTTATTAAAAATGACTATCAGATAAAAGGAAGTGCTCCAAAGCCGGTAGTTATTAAAAATGACTATCAGGTAAAGGAAAGTGCTCCAAAGCCGGTAGTTATTAAAAATGACTATCAGGTAAAGGAAAGTGCTCCAAAACCGGCAGTAATGAAAAATGAATGGCAGGCAGATGATAATAATAAAAAGTCAGAAAATGAGTGGCAGGATTATAGAAGCATGTCAAATGATTTTGATGCCGGAGAAAAAAAGAGTTTTTCAGATTTGATTCCTGATTTTAAAGAAGATGTTGATGATTTAAAAAACCAAGGGTTTGATTTAAAGAGTTTATTATCAAATCCAAAAAATGTTGTTATTATAGCCTTGATAGTTTTGATTTTAGTAATATGCATCGTTTTAAGCATTAAATCATTAAACGTTAATGTCAGGTATATTACTACTTTTGTGTTCCCTGCTATAGCATATGCCGCTGTTTCTAGTGTACTTAGAAAACAGAGCAGGTATTCTAGATATAAAAAGATCAATACAAAAAGTGGACTTGAGAAAAGAGGGATTAATGATCCATTGTCTCAAAGCGAAATTGAAATGCTTAAAGCTATAGCATCGGCTCAGTCTTCTACAAAGAATGAAAATAGACAAGATCTGATTGAAAAGACAAAGATTGATGCTAAGACCGGTTATTTAAAGGCAGAAAGATCTCGTTATAATGGAATTACAGATGAAGAATTTGATAATTTGTATGATAATAATGGAAATACTTCAGCTCCATTAGAATCAGAAAAAAGCGAATTTGAAAAGTATTATGATTCTCATGATTATTCTGCTGAAGGGTATTCATCTGAAGAAGTTTTATCTAAAGAAGTTTCTTCTGAAAAAGCATCATCTGAAGGATATTATGGAGGATATAGCAGAGCGGACTATTATTTAAATAATGGTGATTGTAATGCGGAAAGTGCCTATACTTCGTCAATAAAAGAAAGTGCTTATACCTCATCAAGTGAAGAAAGTACATATACCTCTTCAAGTGAAAATAAGCCAGATAATTGATGATTAAAATTTATACGAGGAAGGGAATTTTTATGGAAGAACAAGTGATTACAGTAACTATCAGGACAAAAGGAGATGTGTGCGTTCTTAGCAATGAAGAAATAGCTAAGTGGTATAAGGAAAACATAGCAAAATTATTCAACAAAGAATTTGGGACCCCGGAAATCGAAGTTGATGTAAAGAAAATAAAGCATTAAAAAATGGAGGCTTTTATGTATAAGGAACTAATAAGTGAGTGGAGCAGCAAAAGTATTCTTACAGCGGCGGATAAGCTGAGTATGCTTGTAACGGTAATGGAGGTGTATCCACTTATAGTATTGTCAAATTTATCAACAAACGAATATGTTGCAATAAGAAATAAGGCATTTTTGCATACTGAAATACCGGCAACAGGTAAGTTTGATGAAATGATCGATGATGGAGTTGTTGATGTACATAAGAATTATCAGGAGCTTTTTTCTGAGTTTTTTGACAGAAACAATCTCATTAAGGAATTTAGCAGTGGTAAGAAGGAGGTATATGCTGAAATATACCAGAAGAAGAATGGCAGCAACGGCTATCACTGGATTTCTTCACATGCTATAAGACTTAATGATTCAAGCGGAGATTATATCATGATTTGTCTTAATAGAGAGCTTCCGGATAAGGTTGATAGAAAGGCTAGCAGAAAGTAGTAGATTTTTTTTAGCTTTTTTGATATTATAGGATGTAGCTGTAAAATATTTTTGGCTACATCCTTTTTTAGAATTTGTTTTTTTAGGATAGCTTACTCATTTTAACCTTTTCAGAAATATTAAGCGGCGATGTGACCGTTAAATGGTTCACCAGACTGAGGCAGAAGAAATTCTGCCTACGATATTTAGGTTATGACACCTTTGGTTGACGCACCAGACCATTGCTCTGTCATATAACTTTAAGTCGGGTCGGAGTAAGTACAGCCCGGTGGGTTCTCGCCCGTGGGTCATTTATAAAGCTGGGAAATATAAACTTAGCAAAAAATTAAGCTATAAATGAAAATTTGAAGGAGTGTTTATGGACATTAAGGCAGAAGCAGCAAAAATGAAGCTTGCAGCCCCAGAGCTTGCAGCAGCTTCAATAGAAAAGAGAAATAAGGCGCTTGATTTAATTGCAAAGGCGCTTGAAGAAAATAAAGAAGAGGTTTTTGCAGCAAATAAGATAGATCTTGAGAATGCAGATAAGAATAATATTGCAGCAGCCATCAAGAAGCGCCTTAAGTATGACGAGGTAAAGATGCGCGATTCTATTGCAGGTCTTAAGCAGCTTGAAGGACTTGTTGACCCGGTTGGCAAGGTATTATTATCAAGAGAGCTTGATGAGGGCCTTGTACTTCAGAGAATAAGCGTTCCTATTGGAGTTATCGGTGTTATTTTTGAGGCAAGACCTGATGCAATGGTACAGGTAGCGTCACTTTGCATAAAGAGCGGTAACTGCGCTATCTTAAAAGGCGGCAAGGAAACTGCAAATACCAATAAAGTTCTTTTTGAAATTATTAAGAAAAGCGCCATTGAAGCAGGACTTCCGGAAGGATGTCTTCTTCAGGCAGAGCAGCATAATGAAATTGATGAGCTACTCGCCTGTGATCAGGACGTAGATCTTCTTATTCCAAGAGGCTCAAATAATTTTGTACGTTATATCATGGAGCATACAAAGATTCCAGTAATGGGGCATTCAAGCGGAATCTGTCATATATATGTAGATGAAAAGGCAGATCAGGAGCTTGCGGTTCCTGTAGTAGTTGATGCAAAGATTCAGTATCCTGCAGCCTGCAATGCTGTTGAGACTGTTCTTGTAAACCGTGCCATCGCAGAGGAATTCCTTCCAAAACTTGCTAAGGGACTTGACGAGGCAGGTGTTAAGCTTTGCGGTACAAAGGAAGCTGCTGATATTGTGGTAGCAAAGACAGGTCTTAATGTAGAAATAATGCAGGAGGATGCTTTTGCTAAGGAATATAATGACCTTATTATATCTCTTAAGGTTGTTTCTGATGTAAAGGAAGCTGTTAAGCATATCAATTACTTTGGCTCTCATCATACAGACTGCATTATTACAGAGGATAATGCATCTGCAGCATATTTTACTCAGATGGTAGATAGTGCAGGCGTATATCAGAATGTATCTACTAGATTTGCAGATGGTTTCCGTTATGGCTTTGGTGCTGAGGTAGGAATTTCAACCGGAAAGCTTCATGCTAGAGGACCGGTTGGACTTGACGGACTTGTAACCTATAAATATACACTTAAGGGAAATGGTCAGATTGTAGGAGACTATGCTACAGGAAAGAAGCAGTTCCATCATAAGGATATTTGATTTTAATTTGGAGAATGGATTTTGGGAAAAAAAGCAATAATGTCTTTATTAGGAAATATTTTCATTGCAATAGGAGTTGCTTTATTTAAGCTATCCGGGCAAGGAAATGATCCATTTGGTGGAATGAATATGGCACTAGCGGAGGTTACCGGCGTGCAGTATGGAACCTTTCAGCTTCTGCTTAATATTGTGCTTCTTGTAATTCAGATTATAACAGCAAGAGAACTTTTAGGAATAGGAACCATTATAAATGCTGGTTTACTTGGTTATATGGTGACTTTTTTCTACGATATTTTCATAATGATAGGAAAGCCTGAGCTGTTTGTGATTAAATTGGTCATACTTACCATCGGAGTGCTTATATGCAGTCTTGGACTTAGCGTTTATCAAAAGGCTGACTGCGGTGTTGCTCCTTACGATGCACTTCCTGTGATAGTAGGTAAAAAGCTGAAAAATGTACATTTCTTTTGGAGAAGAATGATGTTTGATGTTACCTGCACCTTAATCTGTTTCTTAGCGGGCGGAATAATAGGACTCGGAACTCTTGCAGCGGCCTTTGGCCTTGGACCTTTGATTTCAGTTTACAATAAAATTTTTTTTAAAAGTGATAAAAAAGCATAGATCAAATTAATGGCTCCGGTTTTAAATAGGCCGGAGCATATTTATTAAGTGATTAAAAATATAGCTTAAAACGAGGTGTGATATGGTTCTTGATAGAAAAGAATATGAACTTGTAGCAAGAAAAGCGAATGCTGAAGGCATGGTTCTGCTTAAAAATGAGGGAAATCTTCTTCCTTTAAAGGAAGGGGTTTCACTTGCAGTTTTTGGCAGAATGCAGAATAATTATTATAAAAGCGGAACCGGCTCTGGCGGAATGGTAAATGCTGGAAAAGTTTGGGGGATTCTTGATGCCCTTAAGGAAGAAAAGGTGAATTTGAATAAGCCTTTAATGGAAAAATACGCAGCCTTTGAGGAGGAGTCTCCTTTTGATAAGGGAGTTGGCTTTGGAAATGAGCCTTGGTCTCAAAAGGAAATGCCTCTAGAGGATGAAACTGTGAAGGAGGCAGCTAAAGAGTCGGATATAGCTATTGTCATTATAGGAAGAACTGCCGGTGAGGAGCAGGATTATGTAAATGAGCCTGGCGCTTTTAAGCTAGCTCTTGCTGAAAAAGATATGTTAAAGAAGGTGCGTGACAATTTTAATAAGGTCATTTTACTTATGAATGTCAGCGCTGTTCTTGACATGGAGGAAATTGAAAAGATTTCTCCAGATGCCATCATGTATGTATGGACGGGCGGAGAAATGGGGGGCCTTGGAATTGCAGATGTCCTTATGGGAAGAGTATCTCCAAGCGGAAGATTATCAGACAGTATTGTAAGGAAAATAGAAAAGGCTCCTGCTTATCCTTATTTTGGAGATAAGGATTCAAATAACTATGCCGAGGATATTTACGTTGGCTATAGGTATTATGAGACCTTTGATAAGGATGCTGTTATGTATCCTTTTGGCTACGGACTTTCTTATACGGATTTTGATATTAAGGTATTAAGCTTTGAAAAGGCTGATAAAGTTAGAGTGAGAATATCAGTTGAAAATAAGGGAGCTTTTGCCTCTAAAGAGGTTGTGCAGCTCTACGTATCTGCTCCTCAAGGAAAGCTTGGAAAGCCATCTTTATCCTTATGCGGCTTTGCTAAAACAGATGTAATAGAGCCTGGTAAAAAAGGCGAAGTTAATATAGAAGTAGATGAATATACCTATGCTTCCTATGATGATACAGGAGCTAGCGGATTCCTTTCTTCTTACGTTTTAGAAGAGGGTGAATATGTTTTCTATGCAGGAAAAAATGTAAGAGATGTTGTTGAAGCAGGAAAATATGAATTAAAAGAAACAAAGCTATTAGAAAAGCTATCAAAGCAGCTAGCACCAGTTAAAGAATATAATAGAATGCATCCTGAAAGAAAGGATGAGGGCTATGTTATAGGCTGGGAAAAGGTGCCTACAAGCGATGTGAGTGATTTTGATGAGGCGATGGCAGATAAACCTGAATGCCTGGAGTTTACCGGGGATAAAGGAATAAAGCTAGAAGATGTACGAAGCGGTAAAAAATCTATGGAGGAGTTTTTAGCTCAGCTATCAGATGAGGACCTTTCAGCCATAATAAGGGGAGAAGGAATGGGCAGTCCTAAGGTTACTGCAGGAACAGCTGCAGCCTTTGGAGGAATTTCAAAGGAACTTAAAAACTTCGGAATTCCTTGCGGCTGCTGCTCTGATGGACCTTCAGGCATGAGACTTGACTCTGGAAAGAAGGCCTTTAGTCTTCCAAGCGGAACACTTCTTGCCTGCACCTGGAATACCGATTTAAACAAGGAACTTTATAGATATTTAGGAATGGAAATGACAAAGAACGGAGTTGATGTTCTTTTAGGACCGGGAATTAATATTCATCGTTATCCATTAAATGGCCGTAATTTTGAATATTTCAGCGAGGATCCATTCCTTACAGGAAGCATGGCTACTGCTCAGATAAAGGGACTTAATGCAGGCGGAACGACAGGTACATTAAAGCATTTTTGCGGAAATAATCAGGAAACCAATAGAAGAGGTGTAGATAGCGTTATATCTGAAAGAGCTCTTAGAGAAATCTATTTAAAGGGCTTTGAAATGGCTGTTAAATGCGGCGCCAATTCTGTTATGACGACCTATGGTAGCCTTAATGGAATATGGACCTGTGCAAGACATGACCTTAATACTAATATTCTAAGAAAGGAATGGGGCTTTAAGGGAATAGTAATGACCGACTGGTGGACTGATATAGGCGATAAGGAAAATGGAACCACTACGACTGACTTTGCTAGAATGGTAAGGGCTCAGAACGACTTTTATGCAGTCTGCCCTGAGGCTGCGGTTAATTCTACAGGTGATAATACCTTAGAGGAGCTAAGCGCAGGAAATTTAACAAGAGGACAGCTCGTAAGGTGCGCAGCAAATATCTGCGGTTTCCTCATGCATACAAATGCAATGAAAAAGCTTGTTGGCGAGAAAATCGATTTAGAACTTTTGAATTTTGAAGAAGAGGACGATTCCTTTGATGCAGGTGATGTTACCTACTATGATATCGAACCTGGTACAGTGCTTGATTTTAGCGGCATTAATACAGAAAGAGGTTCAGATTTCGTATTCGGTGTTAATGTAAAGGAAAGAGCCTGCTACTATATTGATATAACAGGAAGCTCAGAGCTTTCAGAGCTTGCTCAGATAAACGTTTCAGTATTCATGCAGGGCATACCGGGCGGAAATTTCGGCTTTAGAGGAACTAAAGGCGCTGATATGACCGTAAGAAAGAAGATTCTTTTTATGAATAAGTTCGGAGTAATCAGACTTCATTTTGGTGGCAGCGGACTTGATTTAAAGAATATAAAGTTTGTTCTAGAAAAGCCGCTTGATGAAATGAATTATGACGAAATGTCGGATTATATTTATGGCTGATTATTTTCTGCGGTAATAGATGAGGATTTAAAATGAAGAAAAAGAAAATATTAGGGCTGATGCTTGCAGGAACGCTTTTGTTTTCAGCGTGCGGAAAAAATGCAGGAGGGCCCCATGTTAGTACAACTAAAGTGGAATCTACTTCACTTACAGAGAAAAATGAGTCTCTTGATGAAAATATTGATGTAACTTTAGAAACTTCTAACGAAAATGGAGCAGAGGATACTAAGGAAGCCATATCAGGCCATGAGGCAGAAATCACTGTAGAAACTACAGCAGAAACTACAGCAGAAACTGCAACAGAAACTACAACAGAAACTACAGCAGAAACTACAACAGAAATATTATCAGAAACATCGGTAGAAAATACAAGTGAAATAACAGTAGAAACTACTGAAGAATCTACAGTAGATTCTACTATAGCATCGACTGCAGAAACTACAAAAGAAACCACAAAAGAAAATACAAAAGAAACCACAAAAGCTGCAAAAGATGATAAGGAAGAAGTAACTGAAAAAACTACGGAAGGCGAAGCAGGTGACAATTACTCGTCTAAATCTACTATAAAGTGGAATGCTGACTGGAAATATGCATCCTTTTCTAAAATAAATTCTGACTCTGTTACCTTGTATAAAACAGCATCCAGCTCAGCAAAAAATAAAACGATTGCTATAAATGCAGGTCATGGAACTAAAGGCGGAACTTCTGTAAAAACTCAGTGCCATCCTGATGGCTCGGCAAAGGTTTCAGGTGGAAGTACTGCAAAGGGAGCTACAATGGCAACGGCGGTCAGCTCAGGAACTTCTTTTTTAGATGGAACAAGTGAAGCTTATGCTAATTTGCAGCTTGCAATAATTTTAAAGGATCTCCTGCTTGAAAATGGCTATGATGTTTTAATGATAAGAGAAAGCAGTGATTCACAGCTTGATAATATTGCAAGAACTGTATTTGCAAATAACAATGCTGACTGTCATATAGCAATTCACTATGATTCAACAGAGACGGATAAGGGGTTCTTTTTCATAGGGGCAATAGATGTAAGCTCGTACAAAAATATGGAGCCGGTAAAGAGCCACTGGAAGGAACATGATGCTCTAGGAAAGGCTCTTGTATCTGGTGAAAAAGCTGCAGGAGTCAAGATATATGGAGGGGGCTATATGGGACTTGATTTAACACAGATTTCCTATTCAACCATTCCTTCAGTAGATATCGAGGTAGGAGATAGAGCTTCTGATTATTCAAAGGCAACCCAGAGCAAGATAGCAGATGGTATTTTGCTTGGACTTGATGAATACTTTGGTAAATAGAAGGCTGAAAAAATATCCATATTGAAAATTTTATACAGTAAAAAGCGCTGTAAGAATATGTCTTACAGCGTTTTTTTATTGATAATATTATTATGTATTAGTCGTTAACGATAATAAGCTTTCTAAATGCAGGAACTGCAAATAAAATTACAATAGCTATAATTGTAAATATCATTTCAGGAAGCATGAAAGAACCATTGTAGGCAAGTGAATAAAGCCATGGTGAGTCAAGATCCATATTAAATATATTTCCAACGCTTTTCCAAATGAATACTCCGCTGAAATAGTGACTGAGGAACCTTAAGAAAATAGCAATTGTAGATCCAAGAATCCAGCCTGTGACTTTTTTCTTTCTGAACATTCCGGCAAGACCGATGAAGGTGAAAGGAAGTATGTAGTCAAGAAAAGTACTAACAACAAGCATTGCGCCTGTAAGCCCCCATCCGAGAAATCCTTCAGAAACGCCCTGGAAGAACTGAAATAAAGCGAATAAGAAAGAAACTATAAGTCCTTTCTTTACACCGTATTTGATTGAAAAAATGCAGATCGGAAGCATTGATAAAAGAGTGATTGAGCCTCCTGCAGGAAGCTGATAGACCTTGATAAAGCTAAGCACGATAGATAAAGCTAGCATGATTGCACCTAGCGTCAGCTCTTTAGTAGAAAAAAAGCTTCCCTTTTTAGATTTTTGATTTTGGTTTTTTTCCATTGATTTTTTCCTCCTTGTATTAATTGGAGGGATAAACATATTGAGATAATTTTGAAAATAAAAAGATCCATTCCTACGGCGGCATTATCCGCATCAGGTTAGTGGGTCGAAACATTAATCTGTTTCCTCTCAGCCGTTTAGCTCCCCATGTGTTTTATAGAATTAAAACCGAAAGTATTTTAGCATAATGAGTTTTAAAAGTCAATAAAAATGCAAGAAAGAGATCGGTAATAATGTGTTTTGAAAAAATACATATGGTGTCGATAAGTGTAGAAATATGTAATTAACTCAGTTATAATAACAATAATATCCAATAAATGTAAACGGAAAAAGATTTTTCAAAAAAAATTTGAAAATATATAAAAAAGTGCTTGACAAACTAATTAGTTTCGTGTTATAATCCCATTCGTGCTTGAGAGAGAGCACAGCAAAAATAAATATGGCCGATTGGTCAAGAGGCTAAGACGTCGCCCTCTCACGGCGAAAACATGGGTTCGATCCCCGTATCGGTCAATTTAAGCTCTAGCATTCAGCTAGAGCTTATTTTTTTATCAGCATGGAAAGATATATTTAAAGAAGATAATATATGAAATATCATAAGATATAAATGTTGACAAAAAAATTCTGCTAATATATAATTAGGGCTATGTTTAAAAAATAAGCTTTTTTTCAGCTAAAGAGGATTTAATTTAGGAGGTTACTTTGTAATGAAGTCTTATGGAGTTAACAAACTTAGAAGAATGTATTTACAGTTCTTCGAGAGCAAGGAGCATCTTGTTATGCCAAGCTTCTCACTTGTTCCACACAACGATAATAGCTTACTTCTTATTAATGCTGGTATGGCACCATTAAAGCCGTATTTTACAGGTCAGGAAATTCCACCTAGAAAGAGAGTTACAACCTGCCAGAAGTGCGTACGTACTGGTGATATCGAGAATGTAGGTAAGACAGCGCGTCACCTTACTTTCTTCGAAATGCTTGGAAACTTCTCATTTGGTGATTATTTTAAGCATGAGGCTATTGCTTGGAGCTGGGAATTCTTAACAAAGGTTCTTGAGCTTGATCCAGATAGACTTTATCCTTCAATCTATGGTGAGGATGATGAAGCCTTCGAAATCTGGAATAAAGAAATCGGTGTTCCAGCTGAAAAAATCAAGAGATTTTATAGAGATGAAAATGGTGAGTGCGATAATTTCTGGGAGCATGGCGCAGGTCCTTGCGGTCCTTGTTCAGAAATCTATTACGACAGAGGCATTAAGTATGGCTGCGGAAAGGCAAGCTGCGGAGTAGGCTGTGATTGTGATAGATTCATGGAAGTATGGAATAACGTATTCACTCAGTTCAACGCTGATGGCAAGGGAAATTATGAAGAGCTTGCCCAGAAGAATATTGATACAGGTATGGGTCTTGAACGTCTTGCAGTTGTTATGCAGGATGTTGATACAGTATTCGATATCGATACAATGAAATCAATCAGAGATAAGGTCTGCGAACTTGCTAATAAGCAGTACGAGACAAATGATAAGGATGATGTTTCAATCAGACTTATCACAGACCATATCCGTTCAGTTACATTTATGACAAGTGATGGTATTCTTCCTTCAAACGAAGGCAGAGGCTATGTACTTAGAAGACTTCTTCGCCGCGCTGCCAGACACGGACGTCTCCTTGGAATTAAGGGAGAGTTCCTTGAAAAGGTTGCAGAGACAGTAATTGAGGATTCTAAGGACGGATATCCAGAGCTTGGCGAAAATAAGGAATATATCCTTAAGGTTATTACAAATGAAGAGCAGAAGTTCAATAAGACAATCGACCAGGGTCTTTCAATTCTTGAGACAATGGCTGAGAAGTGCGCTAAAGAAAATACAAGTGTTCTTAGCGGCGCTGATGCCTTCAAACTTTATGATACATACGGTTTCCCTCTTGATCTTACACAGGAAGTTCTTGCAGAAAAAGGCATTGTAGTTGATACAAAGGGCTTCGATGAGGCTATGGCCATTCAGAAGAAGACAGCTCATGATGCAAGAAAGGTTACCAATTACATGGGAGCTGATGCCACAGTTTACGATGAAATCGATGTAAATATTACTTCTAAGTTCGTAGGCTATGACAAGAAGGAAAATCAGTCAAAGATTTCTGTATTAACAAAGGAAATCCACGAGGATGATAATGTTACAGGCGTTCTTTCAGATGATCTTGTTGCAGAGGAAAGTGGTTCAATTATTGTTGATGAAACTGTATTCTATGCTACAATGGGTGGTCAGGAAGGCGACAGCGGATACATCTATTCATTAGAAAAGGATGCAGACGGAACTGCAAAGAGCATCTTTAAGGTAGAAGATACAATCAAGCTTAAGGGCGGCAGAATTGCTCATGTTGGTACTGTTGAAAAGGGTATCTTCAAGAAGGGTGAAGAGGTTTGCCTTCAGTATGATGAAAAGGCTAGAGTTGCAACAGCTTGCAACCATTCAGCAACACATCTTCTTCAGGCAGCTCTTAGAAAGGTATTAGGAGATCAGGTAAATCAGGCTGGTTCTCTTGTGAATCCTCATAGACTTCGTTTCGACTTTACAAATCTTGAGCCTATGACAGATGCTCAGATCCGTGAGGTTGAGGATATCGTTAATGCTAAGATTGCAGAGGGTATTGACGTTGTTACACAGGAATTACCTATCGATGAGGCTAGAAAGTCTGGCGCTAGAGCACTCTTTGGTGAAAAGTACGGAGATATTGTTAGAGTGGTATCTATGACAGATTTCTCAGTTGAGTTCTGTGGTGGTACTCACGTAAATAATACAGCTCAGATCAGAAGCTTTAAGATTCTTTCAGAGGCCGGTGTTGCAGCTGGTGTAAGAAGAATTGAAGCTCTTACAGCTGATAATGTTACTGCTTATTATAGAAATCTTGAGAATGAGTTCGCAGAAGCTGCAAAGGCTGCAAAGTCAGAGCCAGCTAATCTTGCAAAGAAGATTACTGAACTTAATGATGAAATCAAGGCTCTTAAGTCTGAGAATGAATCATTAAAGGACAAGATCGCAAATGCTTCAGCAGGCGATGTTATGAAGAATGTTCGCGAAATCAAGGGTGTTAAGGTTCTTGCTGCTGAAATTGATAATCTTGATATGAATCAGCTTAGAAATCTTGGCGACTCTCTTAAGGAAAAGCTTGGTGAAGGTCTTGTATTCATTGCTTCAACTAAGGATGGCAAGGTAAGTATCGTTGCCATGGCTACAGATGCAGCTGTTAAGGCTGGTGTTTCAGCTGGTAACGTAATTAAGGCTGTTGCAGGTCTTGTAGGCGGAAAGGGCGGCGGACGTCCAAACATGGCTCAGGCCGGTGGTACTAATGCAGATGGTATCAAGGAATGTCTTGAGGCTGTATATGCAGAGGCTGAAAAGCAGATTAAGTGATTTTAGTTATAGTAGAAAAATAATAATTATATGACTTTAATTGGGAGGTAAGTAACTTCCCTAAAAATAGCAATAAGGAGATCTTTTATGGGTCTCCTTATTTTTGAATATAGTGGTTATAGAAATGTTTATTGAAATATGAATTTTGGAAACTCACTTTCTAGAACGGGATAAAATTAAAGGATATATATGGATTATAGGAATGTAGGAATATTCGCGCATGTAGATGCTGGTAAAACTACTCTTAGTGAGCAGCTGCTTGTGCATTCAGGTAAAATCAGGGCAGCTGGCAGTGTAGATAAGGGAACTGCTCATACCGATGACCTTCCGGTTGAGAGAAGAAGAGGTATTTCGGTTAAGGCTGCTAGTGTAGAACTTGTTTGGAAGGATACCTTGATTTCACTTATTGATACACCGGGACATACGGATTTTTCTGCAGAGATTGAAAAATCGATGTGGGCTATAGATGCGGCTGTTATAGTTGTTGATGCGGTAAAGGGTATTCAGCCTCAGACTGAGACCTTATTTAATGCGGCTAAAAAGCAGAAGCTTCCTTGCCTTTTCTTTCTAAATAAAACAGACAGACCAGAAGCAGATCCAGATAAGGTGATTTTGCAGATTCGTGATAATTTAACTGATGCTGTATGCCCTTTATGGGATGAAGATAAAATGACGGATTTTGTATGTAATACTTCAGATGAGCTGCTTGAAAAATATTTAGAGGAAGGTGGGATATCAAAGGATGAGTTAAATGAGCAGATAATTATTTTAACTCATGAGTGTAGAGCTTATCCTGCACTTTTTGGCTCTGCACTTCAAGATAAAGGAATAGAAGCCTTTCTTGATGCTTTGATTACTTACCTGCCTGCTCCTGATAAGAAGGAAGAAGAGCTTGCTGCAGTTGCGTTTGCAGTTACAAATGACCGCGTAATGGGAAGAGGATTATGGGTAAGGATGTATGGCGGAAAGCTCGAGAACAGAATGCCTGTTGATGTTAAAAAGGATTTTTCCTCTGATGAAAAAAATCTGACGGAGCAAAGAAAAATAACTCAGATAAGGGGAGCTGACGGAGAAGATAAGGGCATTTTAGGACCTGGTGATGTAGGTGTAGTATACGGACTTGGAAATATCGAGGTAGGTCATATATTTGGAAATCCTGAAAAAATACCTAGAATAGTTAAACCGGGAAGTCTTCGTACTCCTTTAATTATGGTAAAGGCAGTTCCTGAAAAGCCTGAGGATTTAAACAAACTAAGAGAAATATTAATGGAAATGTCCTTAGAAGATCCTTTGCTTAATGCTAGATATATAAAAGCGACCGGAGAGCTACTTCTTCAGATAATGGGAATGGTCCAGATTGAAATATTACAGGAAATTTTACAGACCCGTTATGAAATGAAGGTTTCCTTCGAGGATCCTGCTGTAATTTATAAGGAGACTATACGCAAAAAGGCAAAGGGCTTTGTTGCTTATACAATGCCAAAGCCTTGCTGGGCTATTCTTGACTTTGAAATAGAGCCGGCGCCTAGGGGCAGCGGAATTACCTTTAAATCTGTCGTTGGAGCAGATGACATTATGCCGCGTTATCAGCACCAGGTAGAGCAGGCACTTCCAAAGGCATTAAGCCAGGGAAGACTTGGCTGGGAGGTAGTTGATTTAAATATTACTCTTGTTGGAGGTGAGCACCACCTTGAGCATACCCATCCTTTGGACTTTATAGTTGCTACACCTATGGCAATACAGGACGGACTTGTTAAGGGTGAAAGTGTTCTACTTGAGCCTATGCTCGACATGAGATTTGTTGTTCCGACAACTCTTGCAGGAAGAATAATGAGTGATGTTCAGCTTATGAGAGGCGAACTAGGTGAAGTTGAATCTAAGGAAGAAATATCTACTATATCAGCAATAGTACCTGTTGCTACAAGTATTGATTATCCAACCAACTTTGCAGCTATTACAGGAGGAAAGGGAAGCATAAGTACCGCGCTTCATGGATATAGGGAGTGCAGCCTTAAAGAAGGAAAGACTGCTCCTAGAAGAGGAGTAGATCCGCTTGATACATCTAAGTACATACTTGCCGCAAGAAATGCTCTTGGAGGAGAAATCTTTGACTAATATGAAATAAGTCTTCGACTAATCTGAAATAAGTCTTCGACTAATCTGAAATAAGTCTTCGACTAATCTGAAATAAGTCTTCGA
>OMXJ01000037.1:23903-25730 GCA_900315015.1 uncultured Eubacteriales bacterium
TCTTTTGTCAGATACAGAGCGTCTATGTTTGTTAAAGAGGTAACTTTTTTTATTTTTCCATTTGCTTTTTGATCCCGGGAAATATTTATAAAGGTTCCATCACCGGAATCCACGACCCTGAAGTCACGCATAAAATTTATGAGATCATATGTATTGACCTGATTTTTAAAACATTTTATTTCCATAATTCTTAAAAGAAACAAGCTAAGGTAGCATATCAAAAAATGCCCATAGATTGTTTCTTTTTTTTGAACATAAACCGGACGTGCATCAAGATATGATTTTGTTATCCGGAATGATTCTTCTATCTTCCAAAGATTATGATATGTTGTATGAACCTGAAGGGGATCCATATCCAGCTCTGATGTAACGATAAGATTATACCCGGCATACTTAAGGTTATAGTCAATCTTTTCTTGGTCGATTTCAATAAGCGGTTTGATATTTTTCCCTGCTTTATCCTTACTGGTTATCTTAATGTATTTAGCCGAATCTCCGAGATCCTGTCTTGCCAATTTTTTATAGGTATTGTAGTTTGCCGCTTTATCAGCCATTTTTAGGATCTCGGCTTTCTGTTTTTTGGCAAGCTTGGGATTGTAAGAAACAATACGTTTTTCTCTGACTGTAAAGGTAGTTTCTGATTCCTCACCCGTCTCGGGATCTGTCTCCTTAAAAGAATAGGAAAAGTCATCTACACAAGACTTGAGCTTGAATAACAGGTTTCCGTTTTCATCCGTATATTTTGTGAAAACATTTGCGTCATTTTCAAGTAACAGCCATTGCCGTTCTTTTTCACTGAGGTTCCGCCCATGTATTGATTTGGAAAAGATGTAACCGTCATTAGCCTCCTGTACTGCAGCATATATGTTTCTGGCGCAATTAAGCCCCTTATCAGCCACCTGTATGGTTCGGCCGGAAACTTTATATCTTTGCTTCATTTCTTCAATGAGAGTACGGATGTAAGGCTTTTCGGACTCGTTCCCGGGGTACATTTGCATTGCGAGCGGTATGAGGTCAGAATCAAGAAGCAATGCCTGTCCGATAATAGGATCATGCCTGTTTTCTTTTGACGGTCCCTTTTGCTTATCCTCTTTTGGAAGATCGATTTCAAAATAATAGTTTGTGCAATCAAAGAAAACGTTATTAAAATCTCTCTTGTAATGCTTTTCGTAGCAGTGATTGAACAGTTCAATATATTTTTTGTAAGAGCCGCCAATAAACTCACAGCCATCATAAATCTGATCTTCAGAGATCTGGACTCCGTTATACAGATGAGGGAAAACATAAGATGCTGTTTTAGATTTTGAACAAGGATAAAGTACACGGGCATAAATCAGCTGAGCAATCATATCATAAACAGAAAATTGAAAACGCATCTGGTCGGAAAGAATGTCTATAGTGTCTTTCACTTTAAGCTCAGTTAAAAGAGTGTGTAAAAGAAAATGCCCAACATTCATTTCCGGGTGGGATGAAAATGCACGAGGACGAGTCTGATCATTGACGGCATCGGCACGCTCCATATTTTTCTTTTCAACATAAGCTTTGTAGAAGGCAATAGGGTCGGGCATATCTTTTGAAATAAGCTCATCTACATAACCAAAAGCTTCTACACTTTTTGTACGCGGCTGTTTTTTTTCTTTATCCCAATACGAATCGTACATTTGTAAATAAATGCCCTTTTTCTTCTTTTCCTGTCTTAAAAAATAAGCCATAAATACCTCCCTTATTAGAGTACTATGAAGTACTATTATTATATCATATCTCGAAAATTTTGTCAACAAAAAAAGCCCCATTCGGGACTAAAATTTTCCTTGTAAAATCAAGGAT
>OMXJ01000036.1 GCA_900315015.1 uncultured Eubacteriales bacterium
CCTTGTCGATATAATTCTACCGCTTTCCTCTTGTAATTATAGCTGTAGCGCATAAAATACCCTCCTTACTGGTTTGTCCAGTAAAGAGGGTACATATCAGCTTCACGTCTGGGTTTTTTACTTGCTTTAGTCTAATGCTACCTGTCTAGAGCTTTTTTTTTCAAAGTATTTTTCATAAACAACGTATATTGCGATGAACATAAATAATGCAAATGCTGCGCCCCAGAAAACATCGATTATCGAGTGCTGTTTTACTAGGACTGTTGAGGCTGAAATTAAAACTGCCATTATAGCTGCGCCGTAGCGCCAGAAATTTGCAAGCTTTGCTGTTTTAAGCGCATTTGATCTCCAAAGTGCGATGGCACAGGCAATGGAATTATATACGTGCAGGCTTGGATTTACATTTGTTGGTGTATCGCCTGAGTACATTCTTTTCATAAGAGTTATGCAGATATTACTTCTTCCAATAGTTGAAAGATCTGGCCTAAGATCCTGGCTGGTTGGATAAATGTAATAAATGATAAGGCTTGCTGTCATTCCAATGAACATAAAGGCACAGGCCTTCTTGTAGGAATTTAAATCATGTCCTGCAAGGTAAAAATATGTTACGATAACAAATGGGAACCATAAATAATATGGTATCGCAAATATCTCGACAAAAGGAATTTTGTCATCTAGTACTGAATGCATGATATGAAAGCTTTCGACGTGCCTGTTTTCAAGGAAAAAGAAACAAGGCAGATAAAAAGCAACATAAAGGAGTGCGTACCAGATCTTTTGATACTTCATTAATAATTTTTTCATACTACCACCTTTGATTTTTGTAAAAATAATACTGCAAGTTACTAAAAAAAATACATTCCCAGGCATTTGAGAATGTATATTTAGTGCAGTTGATGGGATTCGAACCCACACCCTCTCGGACATGAACCTGAATCATGCGCGTATACCAATTCCGCCACAACTGCATTCACAAGTAATTATTATACTGAAAAAGGGCGCTATTGTCAAGGTGTTTTGCAACGATTCTATATGATAGTACTTCTGCTTTGTGGAGCTTTTGCTTTGTGGAGCTGTTTCTTGGTAAAAAAAGATGATTTTACAAAATAAGTAAGAACACAAAATCTACACATTTTATTCACTGATTTTCCATTCCATAATTATACTATTGTGACAAGCTATAATAAAAATAGCTTTAAGTAAAAAGCTTATATACATCAATTTTATAAAGGTTTATATAGATGTATAAGGATTTTGAAGGATTAAAAAGATGTATAAGGTTTTTGAAAGATTTTGAAGGATTACAAAGATGTATAAGTATATTTAAGGGCTTGTGAAGGTTTGTGAAAGGAGCGCGGTTGGAGAACGGTAGAAGCGCGAAAGGAGCGCCTATGAATGATTTTACAATTAAAAATATGGCAGTTATCGTGCCGGTATATTGTCCGGACGAGAAACTGCTTGGAGTTATAGAGGGTGTCCACGAGGCAGGCTTTGGACACATATTTGTAGTAGATGACGGAAGCCACATGGGTGCAAAAAGCACAGAGCAGAAGGCAGAATTTGAAAATATTTTCAGCCGCCTTCCCGAATATGTGGATTTAACCAGACATGTAGTAAATAAGGGTAAAGGAGCTGCTCTTAAAACAGCCATAGCAAGGATTGAAACTGTAATGAAGCAGGAAAGGGAAAGAGGAGACTTTACCGAAATTAAGGGCATAGTTACCGTAGATGCTGATGGACAGCACATGACTGAAGATATTGTGAATGTTTCAAATATGCTCATTGAAAGACCAAATGACCTGATTCTTGGAAGCAGGGCCTTTGATCAGGATGTGCCGTTAAAATCACAGATGGGAAACACCATAACCAGAGGAGTTTTTGCTTTAGCTAGCGGTGTTAAGATAAGAGATACCCAGACAGGGCTAAGAGCCTTTAGCGTTAATTTGATTCCTTTTATGAAGGCAGTTGAAGGTGAGAGGTATGAATATGAAATGAACATGCTTCTTGATGCAGCGCATAAGAAAATAGGAATGAAGGAGGTCACTATCAAAACTGTTTATCTTGATGGTAATAAGACCTCACATTTCCACGTTTTAAGGGATTCGGCGCTTGTTTATAAGAACATCTTAAAGTTCTCGGCTTCATCGCTCATAGCCTTTGTAATCGACTTTGTAATGCTATTTGTATTTAAGGCTATATTTGGAAATTTTGCTCTTGCAGCAGAAACCACACTTCTTATGGCGGTTGTTTCGGCAAGGCTTGTAAGCAGCTTTTCAAATTACATGATAAATAAAAAATTGGTTTTTGGCGAGAGAACGAGGAATAATAATACTCTGATAAAGTACTACCTATTAGCGTCAGGGATCCTTATACTTAATTACTTAATACTTGAGGTACTGAGCATAAGGCTTGGCATGCCGCTTGGAGTTGCAAAGCTTATAGCTGAAGTAACATTGTTTTTTGTCAGCTATACAGTGCAGAAGCGTTTTATATTTAAAAATGAAAATCCAGTGGAGATTTCAAATAATAATCTGGATGTGTATGAAAGGAATATGAATATGGATAATAATTATGAAAATGGACTTAATAAAGTTGGAAATAACGACGATAGTAATGGTGTAAACAGCGGTAATGGTATAAACGGCGTAAATTGTATAAATAGTAGTAATGCTACAAACGGCAGTGATGGTGTAAACAGCGGTAATGGCATAAACGGTGTAAATTATATAAATAGTGGTAATGCTAAAAACGGCAGTGATGGAGGAAATAGCGGTAATGGTATAACCTGCGGTGATAATGGAAATAAAGAAAAGAGACCTAAAAATAAGAGAAAGCTGCTTCCGGTTCCGGCGCTTGCAGGAATAGACGTAGCCCTTGCAGGAGCTGCTCTTTGCGTATTTGCCCTTTTCCATCATGTACTTCCATCTGTCGGTGTAGCAAATGTTTCACAGACAGATGCAGCGACTGAGGTACATGAAATTGCCTTTGATTTTGATGGAGAAGGATTAACAGATGATACGGAAACTACTGATCTTTATGCATCTTCAGAGGATACCTCAGAAAATGAGGAAAGTGCCTTGAATGAAGATACTGAAGATGGCATGAAATCTGCAAAAGCAGACGGAGAAGGAAGGCCATCAGAAAAAGGCAGAGCATCGTCTAATGGAAGGAGAAAAAGGGGCAGACACAGTGATTCTGAAGCTTCAAAAAAAACAGAAGAAACCTCAAAAGGAGCTATAGAAGAAGCTGCAGCAGATGATAATATGAAGAGCGAGGAAGCAGCTGAAAATAGTGATAAGACAGCTTCAAATACAACAACAGCAAATACGATTTTTACAAGTGGAGAAGTGATAAGCACTGATAATTGTTATAAGAGCGAGGATATAAGCGTAACTCTTACTGATTATGACGTAAATGGAATTGTTTATCATGTAGAAGATATTTATGTAAAGAACGTTGAAAATTTAAGAACCGCCTTTGCAGACGATTCCTATGGAAAGGGAATTACAGAATGGCCATCATCAATGACCTTAAGAGTAAATGCGGTAGCCTCGATAAACGGTGATTATTATGGAACTACCAGCGATTCAGGGGCTGTAATAAGAAACGGTATCCTTTACAGGGACAACCCGGATTCAGAAGTACTTGTAATGTACTATGATGGCACGATGAAGGTAATAAGTGCAGATGCTTTTGATGGCGAGAGTGAAATTGCAAACGGAGCATATCAGGCGTGGTGCTTTGGACCTTCACTTCTTGACTCAAGTGGAAATGCAAAGACAAAGTTCTCAATGTCAGGACACATGGCACGTGAGAATCCAAGAACATTCATCGGTTACTATGGAGCAGGCCATTATTGCTTTGTAACAATAGATGGCAGATCTTCAGAGTCTTCGGGAGCTACTCTTGTTGAGGAAGCGGAAATTGCTGAAGCACTCGGCTGCAAGATAGCCTACAACCTTGATGGTGGCAAGACCTCTTACATGTCTTTAAATGGTGAAACAGTTAATGAACCAGCAGATGGCGGAAGAGTATGCAGCGACATCATATATATCGCAGAAATACAGTGATAGCATATATATCACAGAAATACAGTAAAAGCATGCATATCGCAGAAATACATTGATATATTTTGTTAGAAGGATATCAGTAAAATTGTATGAAATTGAAATTTGCAAAAAAATCAGAAGTGAGGTAGATGTTATGAAAAAAATATTAGTGAAATGTGAAGCGGTGCTTCCGCACCTTTTGATAATTCTTTCGATTATGTTTTTGACCTTTACGATACTAGATTACTACAACCCGACAATGAAATTTCTAAATTCAGAAATATCAAAAATTGTAATGTTTGTTTTTATTGGAGTGGCTTTTTTGAATGCTATAGCACTGTCTCATAGACAGAGAGATGAAAAGAACTGAACGAACTTACTTATTGACAAATGACAAAATGATGATATAATATCTATGTATGTGCGCAAAAGCGCGCTATAAGCGCAAAACCGCTGATTAAGCAATTTTTCAGAGGCGGCAATGAATGCGGTTGTAGAAATAATAAGTGCTAATCCTACTTATTATTCTAAAATAAATTATATTTATGAAAGGAAGAATTTAGTTATGAGTATGAAGATCGTAAAGGTTTACGGCAGAGAAATTCTTGATTCAAGAGGAAATCCAACAGTTGAGGCTGAAGTTACACTTGAGGATGGCACAGTTGCATTAGGTACAGCACCTAGTGGAGCATCAACAGGTGAATTCGAAGCACTTGAGCTTCGTGACGGCGACAAGTCAAGATACCTTGGAAAGGGTGTTAAGAAGGCTGTTGATAATATTAATAACGTTATTAACGATGCAGTTAAGGGTATTGACGCATCAGATACATATGCAGTAGATGCAGCTATGATCAAGGCTGATGGAACAAAGGACAAGTCAAATCTTGGTGCTAACGCTATTCTTGCAGTTTCAATTGCAGCAGCTAGAGCAGCAGCAAATTCACTTGGCATTCCTCTTTACAGATTCCTTGGCGGCGTACAGGGAACAAACCTTCCAGTACCTATGATGAACATCCTTAATGGTGGTGCTCATGCTGATAGTGCTGTAGATACACAGGAATTCATGATCATGCCAGTTGGCGCTCCTTCATTCAAGGAAGCTCTTAGATGGTGTGCAGAAGTTTTCCATAAGCTTAAGAGCCTTATCAAGGCTATGGGCGACGTTACAGCTGTAGGTGATGAAGGTGGTTTCGCTCCTAACCAGCTTAAGAGCGACGAGGAAGCTATCGAGAAGATTCTTGAGGCTATCAAGGCAGCAGGCTTCGAGCCAGGCAAGGATTTCAAGATCGCTATGGATGCAGCAGCTTCAGAGTGGAAGTCAGAGAAGGGCAAGGGCTTCTACAAGCAGCCTAAGTCAGGTAAGGAATTCACATCAGATGAGCTTATCGCTCACTGGGAGAGCCTTGTTGAAAAGTACCCAATTATTTCTATCGAAGATGGTCTTGATGAGGAAGACTGGGAAGGCTGGCAGAAGATGACAGCTAAGATCGGTAGCAAGGTTCAGCTCGTTGGTGACGACCTTTTCGTTACAAATACAGAGCGTCTTTCAAAGGGTATCGCACTTGGTGCAGGTAACGCTATCCTTATCAAGCTTAACCAGATCGGTTCAGTATCAGAGACACTTGAGGCTATCAAGATGGCTCATGCTGCTGGATACACAGCTATTTCTTCACACCGTTCAGGTGAGACAGCTGATACAACAATCGCTGATCTTGCAGTTGCTCTTAATACAAACCAGATTAAGACAGGTGCTCCAAGCCGTTCAGAGAGAGTTGCTAAGTACAATCAGCTTCTTAGAATTGAAGAGAATCTTGGCGCAAGCGCAGTTTACCCAGGAATGAAGGCTTTCCACGTACAGCAGTAATTTCTGACGTATCATATACTTAAGGATGTTTAGGTATATATGCTCTTTAATTAAATAATTCAGTACCCAGGACGGTAACGCCCTGGGTACTTTTTTGTTAATTGCATATTTGATTTTTTTATGGTATAATGAGAAGGTTTAAGAAGTGAGCAGGTTTTGGGTAAAGCCCAGGAGCCTGATTTAAGGGGATTGTTATGCAGGATTTGAAGGGAAAAACAAAAGATGGTGTGAAGGGAGCGGCAGAGGAAGTAGCCGAGGAAGTAGCAGAGGAAGAGGCAAAAAAAGCATCAGCGGATAATGCAAAGATGAATGTTCTAAATTCTGAAAAGGTTAGTAGAAAAGAAAAAAATGGCCTAATGGAAATTTTAAGAAAAGGCTGGTTTGCCTGGGCACTTATGATGATAGCTGTCGGTGGACAGTACCTCTATTACAGTGGCGGCTTTGTTGGAAAGTACCAGGATATAATAGGTGTAGAGCCTATGAAAAATTATTTTTTATGGTTTATTGTGCCGAACATTGCATTTTCCATGGCCTTTGTTATAAGTGCTTCAACGACGCTTATTATGCATAAAAGTGCAGGAGCAAGATTTTTTGCCTATGTGGCTGCATTTTTTGTAGTAATAAAGATTATAATGGAGACGGTAACCTTGGTAAATATGGAGTTTAAATCAGCAGTGATCTCTGCATTGCTTAATGTTTATTTTATTGTACTTGCATTACTTAACATAATCGGAAATGATAAAGATCAAGTAGAAAAGCCGAAGGAAATGGCTGATTAAAAGGTCTTATGAGAAATAAAAATGGAAAAAAGTTTGAGACAGAGTTTAATATAGTTAAAAATCTAATGTCTAAGATATAGTTTAATATAGCTAAAAAGGGAGAAGAGGTTAATATTATGGATGACGGTTTTTCAGAATCTAGAGATTCTATTGAGACAAGCATAGCGACAAGGACTATTGCCCAGGAGATGCAGGCAATGTTTCCATCCAGGGTTTCTTTTGATGAGTTTTTAAATATAGCAGATACGCAGCTAGAGCCGGTAAGGAAGATGTTTGCGGATTACCAGTGTGCTGCGATGGAAATTGAAACTAAATTCAGGGTTCTTAATGAAAGGTTCTCTGTTAAGTATGATGCAAATCCTATAGAATCCATCAAGACAAGAATCAAGAGCCCGGAGAGCATTTTAAGAAAGCTTAATTCAAAGGGATATCCTATATCTCTTACATCGATGAGGGAAAATCTTTATGATATAGCGGGAATAAGAGTTGTCTGCTCGTTTGTAAAGGATATTTATATGCTTGCAGAGAAGTTCCTTGAGCAGGATGATATAGTTTTAGTTGAAAGAAAAGATTATATTAAAAAGCCAAAGGCTAGTGGCTATAGAAGCCTTCATTTAATTGTACAGGTGCCTATTTTTACAGAGGAAGGCAAAAAGATGATGTATGCCGAGGTGCAGCTACGTACCATAGCCATGGATTTCTGGGCAAGCGTTGAGCATAAGCTGCGTTATAAGAAAAATCTTACGCTAGAGCAGCAAAAGGAGCTTGAAGGCGACCTTATTAGCTGCGCCGCAATAAGTGCAGATCTTGATACCAGGATGCAGAATGTCTATGACTACTTAAAAGAGAGCACTGAAGCAGAGGGGAAAAACTAAGAAAGTAAGAGAGAAGGAAGCGTTATGACGATAAGAAGAGCAGTAGAAAAGGATGTTGATAAAATCTGCGAATTACTCTCGCAGGTGCTTGAAATTCATGCGAAAATCCGCCCTGATATTTTCATTTCAGGAACTACAAAATATACCCATGACGAGCTTGTGGAGATGTTTAAGAATGATGAAAAGCCGATATATGTGGCAGTAGATGAAAATGATGCTGTGCTGGGCTATGCATTTTGCGCGCTTAAAAATCAACCTTTTTCAAATAATATGGTTCCTTTTACCTCGCTTTTTATTGATGATTTATGCGTTGATGCATCAGCAAGAGGCCAGCACATCGGTGAACAGCTCTTTGAGCACGTAAAGAGCGAGGCTAAACGCCTCGGCTGCTATGAGGTTACCCTTAATGTTTGGGAAGGAAATGATTCTGCAAGGGGATTTTATGATAAAATGGGCCTTAAGGTCAAGGAAAGCATGATGGAATTCATATTGAAATGATTTGTTATTATTTTGTCATATGTATTTGATTATTTGAAAACAATGTGATATAATATTATAAATTAATTGTAAATAGTAAATTTTTATTATTTATATTTTTTAGATTTGTTGTAGCGATAATGATTGAATTATTAATTAAATGATTCTGTTTCAATAATCAAGGTTATTTCAATGGACAAGAAAAAAAACAATGGAAAATATCAGGCCATTCTGAAAGAGTGGAATGGAAATCTGATGAAGGTCTGCTTTGGTATCATTGTGGCAGCCTTTATGGTGGAAATAATTTTTTTTGCGCAGTACATGATCACTAAAACGGGAAAAATAGTTCCTGAAAGCTATCTTCTAAGATATGTATTACTCCCGACCATAGTGAATTTAGTTTCATACTATAGCTGCAGAGCGCTGCTAAAAAGTAAGAAGTTCTCGGAGGATGCTAAAAGAATGCTTACGCTTTTTCTTTTTACGGTCTTAGTATCCGTTATAATGATCATTCATTATACATTTGAGGTACTTTATGCAATTATAGTAATTCCTTTATACGCGTCAGTAGTTCATGCTAAGAAAAAGGTGACCAAGAGCACCTTTCTTATTCTTATACCAGTGCTGATGCTTGATATGGTAATTATATGGTTTACCAAGGAAGAAGGAATTCATAATTTCATATATAATGTGGTGGTTACCTACATAATTCTGATCCTTTCGTATTTTCTTGCGCTTAGTATTGTAAAGTTTGAAAATCAAAAGGAAAAGCTTATTATGGAGCAGAGCGCTCAGAATGCAAAGCTTCAGCAGGAGCTTCTTTATGACGGGCTGACTCATATATACAATCATACTGGAATGTACTCAATTTTAGAGGACTATCTGATCGAGAAAGAGGAGAATGCTCCGATTTTTCTAGCTGTTTTAGATATAGATCTTTTTAAGCTTGTAAATGATGATTTCGGTCATGAGACTGGAAATGATGTATTAGTCCGCTTAGGAGAGCTGATGCAGGCTATATCTGATAATAACGTAAGCGTTGCAAGGTATGGCGGCGAGGAGTTCTGCATAATGTTCAGAAAGCTTGAAAAGGAAGATTGCTACGCCATATTAGATGAGCTGCATAAAGAATTTGCAGAGCAAAAGTATGCTGTGATAAATAGAAAGATTACCTTCAGTGCCGGGCTTGCAGGTTATGAAGATGGCTTTACGATAAGTGCACTCATAGAAAAGGCCGATAAATGCCTATATGAAGCTAAAAATACCGGTAGAAATAAAATCGTAATGAGAGAGTAAAAATTACCCTGTGCGAGGATTCATAAGTGTTTCAGATCCTTACACAGGGTATTTAAATTTAGAACTATATGTTGGAAAGCTTATCTGCGCTTTCCCTTGCCGCCGCCTATCATTTGATTTGTAATTTCTGTGACAGTGCTTCCGTTTACTGTAACGGTTCCGCCGTTGATGGCTCCCTCGCCGTCAAAATCGAAGGCTGAGTTTGCGGTTATGTCAACTGTTCCACCATTTATATAAAGGTCTCCGTTTGAATCGATTGCATCGGTGTCGCCGCTTCCCATATTTATGGTGAGTGAGCCGCCGTTCATTTCAAAGGCTATGGTGTAAGCAGTGCTCTCATCTGTTGCATTAATGCCATCATCTGATGCATTTATGATAATGGTTCCATCGTTAATGGTCACATTTGTAGCCTCCATGCCTTCTTCGGCGGTAACAGTAAAGCTTCCACCGTTTATTAGTATTGTAGTGGTTGCCTGAATGCCATCGCTTGAGCTTGTTATGTTAAAGGTGCCGCCTTCTGAGTAGAAGGAGCCCTTTGATGTATTATCACTATTTACGCAGTGTATGCCGTCCTTACCTGCACTTATTGTAAAGGTGCCATCAGAAACTGATAGTGAATCCTTTGCCTCAAGTCCGTGTCCTGAAGCTGTTATATTATAGGTGCCGCCGGTTGCCTTAAGATCATCCTTACAGGTGATTCCGTTTCCGGTTGAATTTATGGTAAGTGTCGCTGTACCGTTAAGTGTAAGGTCTGTTTTTGAAAAAATCACTGCATCAAGTTTTGTGCTGTCATCTGCTACGAAGCTGCCATTCACTGAAAGTGAGCTGTCAGAAGAGGTTGTAACGAATACCTTGTCTGCTGTTTTAACGTATATGGCAGGTGAATCGCTGTTTGTGATGTTTGCACCGTCAAGAACTAACTGCACCTTCGCATCCTCTGATGCCTCTATGTATATTGTTACCTCTGAGGCTGTTCCGGTTATTACATAAATGCCTTCTTCTGTGATGGTAATGTCTTCGCCGTCGGCTACTGTTATGGTGGTCGCACTAGAGGTATCAACGCTCTGCTTTAAATCTCTTTTTGAAAAGATTTCTGTATCTGAATCAGAGGTGCTATCGCTATTAGTAGTGCTCTCTGCATTATTAGAACTGCTATCAGTGCCGGTACCAGCAGTGTTATCTGGTGCAGAAGTGCTTTCTACAACTGTAGTAGAATCTGTATTATTGCTTTGATTATCTGCTGAGTTTGTCGAAGTGATGCTTACCGTGTTAGCAGTTGTAGTATTTGTGTTAGCTCCTGTGTTTGAGCAGGCTGTAATTCCAAGTGTAAGTGCTGCTGCAAGTGAAAGCATCATAAATCTATTTCTATTAAAATTAATTTTCATCATATTATTTCCTCCACATATTCTTGAATATTATTTTATTTGATATTATCCATTTGCAAATCTGTTATTTACTTCTTGATTTAATTTTGAATGATAGTACAATAAAATTGTGTTCAAATGATGTTGAAAAAATGAAAAATTACGAAAAGGAGAGGTGGTCTGTATGGAGATTAAGAGGTATGCTGCGATTCCTGCGCCAAAGGATATGGTGTCTAGGAAGGGAGAGTTTGATCTAGCAGAGGGACCTTTTTATGATAAAAGGTATAAGAGATTTTCCTGCATAGACATAACGAACGGAACCCTTTACTTTAATGGAAGTGAAGGAAGAGACTTAGTAAAATTAAATCAGCTGCTAGGAGCTGCAGTTCCAGTAAAGGATAGCAGCGCTTTTGTTCTTGCAGCGGCAGATGGAATTTATGCGGCAGATAAGGATGGAGTAAGACTTCTTTATGACCTTACAAAGGACTATAAGGCCTGGCAGCGCTCTAATGATGCAAAATGCGACTCAAGGGGGCGTCTATTTATTGGCTCAATGAGCTATGATGAAGGCAGGGGAGTAGGCGGAGATCTTTACTGCTTTGAAAATGGCGCCTTAAGGAAGGTAATAGAAAATACGGGGCTTGCAAATGGCATGGCATGGTCTGGCGATGATAAAAGGTTCTTTTTCAGCGATTCCATAGAGCATGCTGTCTTTGTTTATGACTACGACATTGAAAAGGGTAAGATGCATAACGGCAGAAAATTGTTCGAGATAAAAGACGGCGTTACTGACGGAATGTGCATAGATGATGAAGACAATCTCTGGGTGGCAATCTGGGGAGGAAGAAGAGTTGAAAAGCGTGACGGAAGAAGCGGAGAGCTCCTTGAAGTAGTGGAGGTGGATGCTGATAATGTATCAAGCTGCTGCTTTTTCGGGGATAATATGGATACTTTGTTTATAACTACTGCAAGAAACGGAGAAGATGTGGATAACGGCGGACGTTTATTTACCTGTAAAGTTGATGCAAGGGGATGTGATATAGACTATGCTGTTTTATAAGAGCTGTAAATTAATAGCTTGTACTGTTTTGTAAGAACTGTATATTTATAGCTTGTACTGTTTTATGAGTAATGCAAATTTATGATGCTTGGTAAGCACTGTAAAATTATGAGTTGAAATATTTTTAATAATATTGTAAAATGAATAAGCGTGCCTTAGCTTAATATTAAGAAATATTGGCACGATAATTTGGAGGCTTTATGTTAGCAAAAGATTCTAAGAAGAAAATTATTCTTACAGGAGACCGTCCTACAGGTCGTTTACATTTAGGACATTACGTAGGTTCATTAATGCGCAGAGTTGAGCTGCAGAATTCAGGAAAGTTTGATGAAATCAACGTTCTTATCGCTGATGATCAGGCTCTTACAGATAATTGGAGCAATCCACAGAAAATCAGAGACAATATGATCGAGGTAGCACTTGATTATCTTTCAGTTGGTCTTGACCCTGAAAAGACAACCATTTGCGTTCAGTCAAATATTCCAGCACTTCATGCTCTCACATTCTATTACATGAATCTTGTTACAACTCAGCGTTTATCAAGAAATCCTACAGTTAAGAATGAAATGACTCTTAGAGGCTTTTCAAGTACAGAAGGTGAAAATGACAATCAGGCTGGCCTTCCGGCTGGTTTCTTTACCTATCCGGTATCTCAGGCAGCAGATATTACAGCCTTCAAGGCTACAACTGTTCCTGTAGGTGAGGATCAGGAGCCTATGATCGAGCAGACAAGAGAAATTGTACGTAAGTTCAATTCTACTTATAATTGTGATGTTTTAGTTGAGCCTGACATTCTTCTTCCATCAAATGAAACTCAGCGCCGTCTTCCGGGCACAGATGGAAAGGCAAAGATGTCAAAGTCTCTTGGAAACTGCATCTATCTTTCAGATGATGAAAAGACCCTTAAGACAAAGGTAATGGGCATGTATACAGATCCTACCCATATAAATATTGCAGATCCAGGGCATGTTGAAGGAAATATGGTATTTACTTATCTTGATGCCTTCAGCCGCGAGGATCAGTTTGCAGAATATCTTCCAGATTATAAGAATCTTGACGAGATGAAGGAGCATTATGCTAAGGGCGGACTCGGCGATGTTAAGTGCAAGAAGTTCCTTATAAAGGTACTTGAGGAAAGACTTAGCCCTATCCGTGAGGCTCGTGCAAAGTGGGCTGGAAATATTCCTGAGGTTTATGCAATTTTAAGAGATGGCACTAAGAAGGCCGTTGAAACTACAAATGAGACTTTAGAAGAGGTTCGCGCAGCCATGAAGGTAAACTATTTTACTAATGATAGCATTATCGGTGAATGGCAGAATTGGATCAATAAATAATGAAGAATATACTTATATCAAATGATGATGGCATTAATTCGGACGGTATAGCTCGTCTTGCAAGAACGGCAAAGAAGTATGGCAATGTATGGGTGGTCGCACCAGATCATCAGTGCAGTGCAATGTCTCATAGGATTACTCTGCGTGAGCCTATTGAGGCGGTAGAGGTGCCTTTTCCTGTTGAGGGAGTGCGCGCCTTTGCTACAACTGGAACCCCGGCAGACTGCATCAGAATAGGCACTCTTAATATTGTAGAGGGCAAGACTGATGTCGTACTCTCTGGCATAAATGATGGTTATAATACTGGCGGAGACGTTCAGTATTCAGCTACTGTTGGTGCTGCCATGGAGGCAGCTACCAATGGAATTCACGCTATTTCTGTTTCTGAAGATGTTGGTAAAAATCGCATTGTTACAGATACCTATCTTGAGAGCATTTTAGATGAGCTTATTGAAAAGCCTCTTTTATTCAATCAGATCTGGAATGTCAACTTTCCTACCTGTGAGCTTTCTGAGTTAAAGGGCATCTTAAGAGATAGAAAGGTAGCAGGTAATAAGTTCTACGTTGACACCTACAAGGAAGAGCCTCTTGCAGATGGGAGAAAGAAATATTCTGTCATCGGTACTTATCAGGAGGAATGCGATGATGGAACTGATTTCAGAGCGGTAGTAAATAAGTATATTTCAATAGGAATTGTCAATAATTTGATGTAAGGTTTATATTATTAGTTTTTCGTCTATGAGAGATGGATAAGAGGTTTTTGTATTCTCAGACTATTTAGAAAAAAAATAAAAAAAGAGAGCTGCCATACTAAAATAATAGTATGGCAGCTTTTTTCTATCTTTTTTACTTTCCACGATTATTTTTGGAAACTTTATTTCTTTCTTTTCTTCTTGCTGTTTGGATAGTTTTTACCAGGAACCTTATTGACCAAAGACTTTTGAGAATTTGTCTTAGAGCTGTCAGCTTTCCTGGTGCCTTCTGCGTTTTCTGCATTATCATCAGTCTTTTCGGTGTCTTCTGCGCCCTCTGCATCACCATTAGCTTTGCTATCACCGTCTTTGCTATCTGCTTTACTAGCCTCGCGTTCCCTTTCTTCTTCTGCATCTGCGGCTGCCTTTTGATCTACCCATTTATCAAATCTGAGCTTTATGAGTGCACCGCAAGGAACTGCAACAACCATTCCGATAAGACCGCCGATTGCACCGCCGGCAAGGAGAGATGCCACAACAAGCAGAGGATGTACATGTACAGAACCAGCTAAAAGTCTTGGATTTATGATATTTCCGTCAATGAACATTATTATGATGACAATGATAAGTCCAATGAGGAGCATTTTTGGATTCCAGTTAAGTACGTTTATTACTATGATTGAACCGTAACCAAAGATAGGCCCAACGTAAGGAATCATGTTACCGACACCTGTAAGTATACCGATCAAGGCTCCATATGGCATTCCTGCGATGGTGAGTGCTAAAGTAGCCACAAGACCTACTATAAGAGCATCGAGCATCTGTCCGCGGATATAGCCTGAAAAACAGGCATCAGCATCTTTTCCAAAGGATTTAAGTGATGTGATTGTCTTTTTTGAGAAAAGCTTATTAGCTGTTTCTTTCCAGTAGCGGCTGATGTTCAATCCATCAACTAAGAAATATATTGAAAAGATAATGCCGAATAATAAGGTAGAGCCAAAGCTCGTAATATTTCCGGCAAGTCCTGTCAGCACGCTCTTTGTTACATTTGTTATGCTTGATACATTGATACCGGCTTTGCTGAGCCAGTCTGAGATCTTTGTCATCAGGTTTTCATAGTCTGCAAGCAGCATTTCAATTAAATTAACGATGGTTGAAAAGTTGATTCTTGAAATCTGCTTTGTGATTACGCTGACTAAAAGAACAAGTATAAGGGTAACTGCAGCTAAAAGGAAAAGTATTACTAAAAAAACTGATAGCTTGCGCATGCTTTTTTTAGTCCGAAATAGCTTCTGCATGCCCTTATCGAGCCAGTTTACTATAGGATAGAGCAGGTAACAAAGCACAAGTCCAAGAATAAGCGGACTTAATATGGCGTGAACCATTTTCAGACCTATGGCAACTGATGGACCTAGCTGATATAGACCTAGGCCTACAAAAAAGGTCACTAGTACAGCTATACTGGCATAGCAGGCTACTTTTAGATATTTTTTGTCTAGCTTTTTGAAAAAATCTCTCATATAAACTCCAGTAAAATAAAAAAATAATAAAAATTAAAATTTGCAAATCAAATACAAACTCAATTATAGCACAATATTTTAAAAGTGGCAAATCTTACTTTTAGAAAATTAAAGACGGCTATTTATAAAAATAAGAAAAAAAGTTGCTTGTTGCTAATAAAGGTGAAAAATGGTATAATACAATACTGGGTTTAAATCGGAATATGAGGGGATAAGGAGCTTTGTATGGGATATAAGGATCAACTCCATTATTTTTGAGGTGTAAATAATGTTTATAGATAAGGAGCTTTGTATGGGATATAAGGATGTTTATAATGAATGGCTTAATAAGCTTTCTGATGATAGTGCTTTAAAAAAGGAACTGCTTTTAATTTCAGACGATGAAAAGGAAATCGAAGAGAGGTTCTATAAGTATCTTTCTTTTGGAACAGCAGGACTTAGAGGAAAGGTCGGCGCTGGTGTCAACCGCATGAATGAAATCATGGTAGGAAGGGCGACCCAGGGCATTGCTGAATTCATTAAGGAAAAAGGCCATGATTTTATGGAAAAGGGCGTTGTAATAGCTCATGATCCAAGGCATTTTTCAAAGGAATTCTCAGAGCTTGTTGCAGGCATTTTTGCAGCTAATGGAATAAAGGCCTATGTTTTTAAGGGGCTTAGACCTACTCCTGAGCTTGCTTTTATGATCAGAAGGCTTGGGACTGCTTCGGGTGTAAATATCACTGCTTCCCATAATCCTAAGGAGTATAATGGCTATAAGGTTTACTGGGAGGATGGATGCCAGGTTTCAGCTGAAATTGCTGATGGCATGACTGAAAAAATAGAGGCCGTTGATATGTGGAGCGGCGTTAAGAGGTGCAGTTTTGATGAAGGCGTAGCAAATGGCATGATAATAGTGCTTGGCGAGGAATATGACAGAGAGTATTTAGATAAGGTAATGGGCCTTGCAATTCACGGGGGAGAGGAAATCGACCTTTCCATTCCGCTTGTCTATACTCCGCTTAATGGCTGCGGCGCTGTGCCGTTTAGGCAGATGCTCATTGAGAGAGGTTTTAATAACTGGAAAATAGTTCCTGAGCAGGAGGAGCCAGATCCTGATTTTACTACGGTAGGTTATCCAAATCCGGAGGATCCTAAGGCTTTTAAGCTGAGTGAAAAATACGGCAGGGAGCTTGGAGCAGAGCTTCTTATGGCGACAGATCCGGACGCAGACCGTTTTGCCATTGAAATTAGAAATTCAGAGGGCGATTATATTCCTTTAAATGGAAATCAGACGGGATATCTTTTAGTAAATTACATTTTAGAGGCTAGAAAAACTGCCGGTACTCTTCCTGAAAAGGGAGCAATGGTAAAATCTATAGTTACCTCGACTCTTTCGACTATTATTGCAGAGAGCTACAAAGTTAAAATGTTTGAAACTCTTACCGGCTTTAAGAATATTTGCGGAAAAATCCCTTATCTTCATGAAAATGGATATACTTATCTGTTTGGCTATGAGGAGTCCGTGGGCTATGCTGCGTGTGAGGACATAAGAGATAAGGATGGAATTTCAGCAGGAATGCTGGTTGCAGAGGCTGCTGCCTATTACAGAAAGCAGGGCAAGACCCTTTGGGATGTTCTACTTGAGATTTACGGAAAATATGGCTATTTTGCAGAGGATGAGCCTAACATAGTGCTTGATGGCATGGAGGGTGCTGCTAGAATAGGCAGGATGATGAAATATTTCAGGAAAAATATTCCTGGTGAAATTGCTGGCATTAAGGTTGAAAAAGTGATAGACTATATAGATGGGTATGAGGATATTCCGCCGCAGAATGCCATTAGGCTCTTTTTATCTAATGGTTCGTGGTTTGCTATTAGGCCAAGCGGCACTGAGCCTAAGATAAAGTTTTATTTCTATTCAAACAAAGAGTCAAGAAAAGAGGCTCTTTTAGTAAATAAGACCATTAAGGATGAGGTGCTCTCCATCATCAATTCTGTGGAGTAGTGGGGAGAGATTAGTACCTAAAAATTTTGTACAAAGGTTTTTTATGAAGGATTATAAAGAGTTTTACGAGAAAATAACAGGCTTTATTTCTAAAAGTCCTAAAAGGATAAGGCTTTTGAACTTAGCTGATAAGGCAATGGAAATGATTATGTATGCGGTTTATCCCTGTCTTTTGGCTTTCATCTTTTTCTTTAGGAAAAACTTAAATGTGCTGCCATTTATTCTTGTTCCCGGAGTCAGCTTTGTGGTGCTTTCATTATTCAGAAAGCTGGTTAATAGGAAAAGGCCATATGAGAGCTGGAATATAAAGCAGCTTATTCCTAAAAATAAAAAAGGAAATTCCTTTCCTAGCAGGCATGTGTTTTCTACAGCAATGATTGCCATGTGCTGTATGAAGATAAGTGTAATTCTGGGAGTCATATTAATTATATTTACTTTGACTCTAGCATGCATCAGGGTTCTTGGAGGAGTTCATTATCCTTCAGATGTATTTGCCGGAATGATTATAGGTATTATTCTTGGCAGCTTGTTGTTTGTTTTATAGAACTAAGGTATAGCCGGGGGATTTATCCTAAAAATACCTTGAGGTAGCGTATTCTTAAGGCTATGGGGATATGCTGATTGGAGAAGGTATGTCGTATTATTCAGCAATAGTGATTTTTTCTACGCTTGCACTGATTTCAATGGTGACACTTGTTTTTGAAAACGGTCATTTGAATAAAAAGTTCAAGTGTAAGCTATATATTTCTTATATGGTAATTATTATAGCGGGACTCTCCGAGTATTTTGCTATTTATCTTAATGGAGCGGATTCCTGGACGATACCGCTACATGTGCTTACGAAGGTGCTTGATTACGTTTTTACTCCGTTCATAGGGTATTTTGTTGTTCTTCAGGTTATTGATGAAGCTAAATCGAGAATGAAATACCTTGTTTTGATGATTATTAATATAATCATTGAAGTGATTTCTATTTTTACCGGCTGGACATTTTATGTTGATGCGGATAATTATTATCATCACGGTCCACTTCAATGGTTATATCTTATAGTCTGCTTTGTTGCCTATGCCATGGTATTCTATGAATTCATAAAATACGGCAGGAAGTTTGGAAAGAAGGCTTCATTTGCGCTTTTTACCATTGCGGCTCTTGTGATTTTTGGTATTTTGCTGCAGGAGGTTCTAGAAGGTGAAATAAGATCAGCCTTTATGGCGCAGGCATTTTCTGCAATTCTTATTTTTGTTCACTATAATGAGTTTGAGTTTATCAAGGGCTCTGAGAAGCTAAAGAAGCAGAATGAGCTTATTGAGATGGATGCCCTGACAGGTATTTATAATAGAATGGGCTTTGATACGGCAAAGGAAGAGTATTTTAAGAATAATCCGGATGCTCCGTGTACAGCGCTTATGATAGACATTGATGATTTCAAGCTTATAAACGACAGATATGGACATCATATCGGAGACGTTGCTCTTAAGTTTTTTGCTAATAATCTTAAAAATACTCTTGGCGAGGACAGCATTGTCGGAAGAAACGGCGGTGATGAGTTCTGCGCACTCATAAAGGGAAAGGGTGCTCAGCTGTCCCATGAAAAAATCAGGGAGCTGTCGATGCTTTCTGAAAAGTTTTTGTTTAATGATAAGGAATACCATTTTACTATTTCTATAGGCTATGCTTCCTGTGAAAAGGCAGAAGATTCGAGAAATGACCTGTTCGGAAAGGCTGATGCGGCTCTTTACTATGTAAAGCAAAGAGGCAAGAATTATTTTATAGAATATCAGCCATATATGATTAAGAGCGATAGAACTCAGCTTGGCTTTGCTTTGAGAGATGTAGCCATGAATGTTCCGGGTGCCATTCTCATTTATTCGGCGGATTGGGACAAGGAGGAAATTCTCTTTGCAAATAAAGAACTGGTTCATATGTTTGACTGTGAAAACATGGAGGAATTCCTTGCTTTTGCTAATTACAGCTTTAAGGGAATAGTTCATCCGGATGATTATGAAAGAGTAGAGGCCAGCATTAAAGCGCAAGTAGATAAGCAGCTGCTTGAGGATTCAGAAAAGATAGAAGCAAATGTTTTCGTTGATTATAAGATCATGACCAAGAAGGGAAAAATCAAGAATATAATTGATAATGGACGATTGGTTGATAATGAGTATTATGGAAAAATTTTCTATGTACTTCTTTTAGATGCTGACATGCGTAAACCTTATGTAAGTTAGTAGGTTTTTATAGTGATTTTAAATTTTAAGGTGCAGAATTTTTCTGCACCTTTTTTTACGTGAAGTTCGTTGAAAATGCGCAGGATTTGGAGTATAATAGGTCTGCTTAAGGCGCCTTAGGGTTTTCGGGCGGTCTTAATGACACAGCAAAGGATTTAAGAGGTATTTTACACTAGAAAAATGAGGAGAAAAATATGGTGATAGTTGTACTTGAAGCAGATGCAGTTGGAAGTGATGTTTCCTATGAGGGAGTTAGTAAGTACGGTGAGGCAAGGCTTTATAATTCTACTCCTCATAATTTAATTGCAGAGAGAATAAAGGATGCAGACATTGTTATAGCAAATAAGTGCCTTATGAATGAGGAAACTCTTAAGGGGGCTGATAAGTTAAAGCTCATAGCCGAGGCAGCGACCGGCTATAATAACATTGATACCGAGTATTGCAGGAAAAAAGGCATTGCAGTTTCCAATATAAGCGGCTATTCTACGGATTCCGTTGCGCAGCACACCTTTGCCATGCTTTTATCTCTTAACAACAAGCTTTCCTACTATTCAGAGTTTGTAAATTCAAAGGAATATTCCAATGGATCATCCTTTTGCAATGTAAGCAATGTTTTTCACGATCTTACAGGCAAGACACTTGGAATTTTAGGTCTTGGTAATATCGGAAAGAAGGTGGCTGAAATAGCAGTGGCCTTTGGAATGAGGATTATTTACTATTCTGTAAGCGGAAATAAACAGGACGTACCTTATGAGTGCGTTGATTTTGATACCTTCCTTTCTGAGTCGGATTATATTTCAATTAATGCGCCTCTAAATGATAAGACAAGAGGCATCATTAATTATTCAGCGCTTAAGAAGATGAAAAAGAGCTGCATTCTTATAAATGTTGCAAGAGGCGCTGTTGTAGTTGAAGCAGATATCGTAAGAGCTCTTAATGAAGGCATAATCGCGGCAGCAGGAATAGATGTTTATGAAAAAGAGCCTCTTTTAGGAGATAGTCCTTACTTAACGATTCAGGATAAGGACAGACTTCTTCTTACTCCGCACGTTGCCTGGGGAAGTTTCGAGGCTAGAAAACGCTGCGTGGAAGAGGGCATAATGAATATCGAGGCCTTCCTAAATGGGGAGATGCGAAACAGGATAGTATAATCTGGTCTTATAAAAAAGAATCAAACTGATACTACAAACAATATCAGTTTTGCATATAATAGTGCTTACGAACTAAGGAGGTACTTTTATATGACAAAAGAATTAATGTGGATTGTATTTGGTCTGGTAGTTGCGGCAGTTTTAATAATTTCGGTGCTTAGTAAAACCAGGTTCAACGCAAAGAAGGTTGCATTCATAGGAATAAGCGCTGGTCTTAGCTACATAGCGTATCTTTATTTTAGAATTCCAATTGGACATGGAACTTCAATTCATCTTGGTAATACCTTTGTAGCACTTACGGCACTTTTACTTGATGGAGTTTCAGGAGGTCTTGCTGGTGCAATCGGTCTTTCACTTGCAGATATAGCAGCTGGCGATCCTGGTTATGCAATTACTACCTTTATTTTAAAATTCATAATCGGCGTAACCTGCGGTACAGTTGCACATAGAGTATTAAAGATAAATACTCTTAAAAAGGAAAAGCAGTATAAGAAGTTTATCATTTTTGTTGTGATAAGTGCTGCAGCAGGTCTTTTATTGAACGTATTCACGGATCCTGTACTTGGATATTTCCGCAATAGATTCATTTTTGGACAGGATGTCACACTTGCAAGCATAGGCGCAAAAATAGCAAGTTTTGGTACTTTAATCAATTCTCTTCTTTCAACAGCTTTTGCTTCAGTAATTTATCTTGCACTTAAGCCTGCACTTGATAAGGCAGATCTTTTAAGCAATGTATCAGCTGATGAAAAGGTAAAGGATAGTAGGGCTGTAAAGCCGGCAAAGGCTTGATGTAAAGCATAAAGTTAGTAGCATTAAATAGTAGCATTAAATAACGGCATTAGATTGTAACACCTAAAGCTAGTAGCATTAAATAGTTGCATTAAATTGTAATGCCAGACAATACAAAAAGGCACGCATGCTTGAATAAGGAGTGAAAAATTCAAGTCTGCGTGCCTTTTTTAAGTGTGTGTGTAGGTGCAACAAAAAGTTACGATATTATTATATGAAAATTTGGGTGTAGAAAAATATACAGATCTGTTTTAAAATATTAGTTAAAAATGTAGGGACCAAAATATGCAGATCTGTTTTAAAATGTTAGATAAAAATGTAGGGATCAAAATATACAGATCTGTTTTACAATATGAGAAAAAGTATAGGTGAAAAGGAATATAATATGTTAAATTCAGAAAAGTTGATTAATGAGCTTGGAAAGCTTGGTTATCATGAAGGTTTTTCTCAGGTGATTGCCGAAAATCTAAGGACTGATAAGGCAATAGATAGAATGGTCGGCTATCTTAGGAGTGCAAGGCCTGGGAGTGCTGAGGAAATAGTTGATGAAATGCTTGCAATCATCGATGACAGGGATAGGTGGATAAAGAAGAAAATTGCTGAAAATAGCAATAGTAAGATAACTGAACTCTATAATTCGCCACTTTCAGATGAGGAAGATGATGAAGATGAGGAGAAAGAAGGGGAAGAAGAGGATGATGAGGAGAAAGAAGAGGAAGATGAGGATGACTGATGACTGAATGACAGGAAGCGGCCTGAAATAGGCGCTTGAAGAGATATAACTGCACGTAGTATTGAAAACCACATCTTTTGGTTGACAAAACGAAAATAAGTAGTATAATAAATATTAACGGAAGGCATTTTGCGTAAAAAGGAGGCAGTTATGAATAAGTTAATTCCTGTTATATATGCATGTGACAATAGTTTAGTCAATTATCTTATGGTTTCAATCAATTCACTTGTTGCAAATTCATCAGAGAATAATAAGTATAGAATTCATATTTTAAATACAGATATTTCAAAGGAAAATAAGAAGAAGCTTTTAGAGCTTAATAGAGATAATGTCAGCATTAAGTTTACAGATCTAAGAGATGTAATTGCATCCTTAAAGCTCAGCAAAGAGGCAAAAGAGCGCCTTGAAAAGCCTAATTATTTCAAGCTCTTTGCACCTGAAATTCTTGTTAAGTATGAAAAGGCAGTTTATCTTGAGGCAGCTACTGTTGTGAATTCAGATATTGCAGAGCTCTTTAAAATAGAGCTTGAAGGCAAAGCTCTTGCAGCAGCACCTGAGCAGATTACAATAAAGAAAAATGTCTATGGCACTTATGTAGAAAAGCAGCTTGGAATTAATAGAGATAGATTTTTTAATACCGGAGTGCTGGTCCTTGATATGAATGTATTAAGGGAAGCGGAGCTTATTAAGGCACTTGAAAAGAAACTTAAAAAGCATGCCTTCGAGGTACTTCAGGACGAGGAATTCTTAAATATCTGTTTTAAAAACAGTGTTAAGTACCTTTCTACTGAATGGAATGTAGAGGCTATAAATGCTAGTTTAGACGCAAAAAAGGCAAAGCTTGTTCAGTATGTAATGCTTACTAATCCCCTGCATTATAAGGACTGTCCTCTTGGTGATTTTTTCTGGCGTTATGCTAAGGGGCTTTCAGTTTTTGATATCTTAAAAGCAGAGCTTGATGGATATACTGCCATGGATAAGGCTGCTGATAAGAACATGCGTTTTGCAGTACTTGAAACTGCAATAAGGGAAATTGAAAGAGAAATGCAATATATGCTTGAAAATGTAGCTGTTAAGGCAGAAAATCCTAAGATTGCATGAAATTATAGCCGTTAAGGCAGAAAATCCGTAGATTACCTGAAATTATAGCCGTTAAGGCAGATAATCCGCAGATTACCTGAAATTATAGCTGTTAAGGCAAATCCTCGCCCTGTCAGATTTTTCTGACAGGGCATTTTTGATTTAATAGAATGTGCGGAATTTTATAAACAAGTGAGTATGATAATTTGCAAACAGGTGAGTATGATAATTTGCAAACAAATGAGTATGATAATTTGCAAACAAGTGGGTATGGTAATTTGCAAACAGGTGGGTATGGTATTTTATAAATAAGTGTTGACAAATCCTGAAAAATTTTAGAAAATAGGTATCGTAGTGTTTTGAATATTTTCAAATTGTGAGGGGGGATTTATGGAGAGTAATGAAAATTTCAGTGTTGATGAGGATTCTGCAAAGAGCCCCGAAGAGAAACTTGAAGTAAAAAATGAAGAGAAGCCTAAAAAGAAAACGGTAGATGTTCTTAAAGGAATTATTCTTGTTGGAATAGGTCTGGTGGTATTGATACTTGGCTTCTTTTTATACAAAAAGCGCAGTGAGGGCCCTAAAATTGTTTTTATCCTTCCTATAGTTATTGGCGTTGTATTACTTATAACAGGAAGTGCCATAATCAGCTTTAATGTAACGATGGAAAAGTTAAGGAAAGCCGCAGTCGGAAAAAGCAGTGGCAGAACTTAAAAAGGCGGCAGCAGATAAAACTTTGGAAGTAAAATGAGAGCTGAAAACCGAATAAAGAAAAAGAAGTAAATGTGGCTGAAAAACTTAAGAAGTAAATGGAGCTGAAAAAGCTGGAAAAAAGAGAGAAATAAAAGTAGAGGAATGGTTTTATGAGTATTTTAAATGTTGAGCATTTATCACATGGTTTTGGAGATAGAGCAATTTTTGAGGATGTTTCCTTTAGACTTTTAAAGGGAGAGCATATTGGTCTTGTTGGTGCAAATGGTGAAGGAAAGAGTACCTTCATGAACATCATTACAGGAAAGCTCATGCCGGATGAAGGAAAAATCGAGTGGGCAAAGAATGTAAGGGTAAATTATCTTGATCAGCATTCAGTTCTTGAAAAGGGCATGACAATGGAATCCGTTCTTAGAAGCGCGTTTGATCCGCTTCTTGAGATGGAGACAAGAATGAATGAAATCTATGATAAGATGGCTGATTGCTCTGAGGATGAAATGAATGCTCTCATGGAGGAGGTAGGTACAATACAGGACCTTCTCAATTCTCATGATTTTTACCTCATTGATTCAAAGGTGGAAGAGGTTGCGCGCGCCTTAGGTCTTCTTGATCTAGGACTTGATAAGGATGTTACTGAGCTTTCAGGCGGTCAGAGAACAAAGGTGCTTTTAGGAAAGCTTCTTCTTGAAAAGCCTGACATTCTTTTACTTGATGAGCCGACGAACTATCTCGATCAGGAGCATATCGTATGGCTTCAGAGATACCTTCAGGAATATGAAAATGCGTTTATCCTCATTTCTCATGACATTCCTTTCCTTAATAGCGTTATAAACATTATCTATCATATGGATAATAAGAAGCTTACCCGCTATGTTGGAGATTATGATAAGTTCCAGGAGGTCTATGCAATGCAGAAGGCTCAGCTTGAAGCAGCATACAACCGCCAGCAGCAGGAGATTGCAGATCTTAAGGATTTCGTTGCTAGAAATAAGGCGAGGGTCGCAACTAGAAATATGGCCATGTCAAGACAGAAAAAGCTTGATAATATGGAAAAGATCACACTTGCAGCCGAAAAGCCAAAGCCGGAGTTCAATTTTAAGGATGCAAGAACTGCCGGAAAGTTCATATTTACAACTAAAGATCTCGTAATCGGTTATGATGAGCCACTCAGCAGTGCGCTTAATCTAAGCATGGAGCGCGGTCAGAAGATTGTTATGACTGGTGCAAACGGTATCGGAAAAACTACTCTCCTAAAGAGCCTTTTAGGTCTTATAAAGCCTATTTCAGGAGAGGTTTCTCAGGGAGATTATCTTGAAATTGGCTATTTTGAGCAGGAAATGGCACCTGGAAATGAAAATACCTGTCTTCAGGAAATCTGGAATGATTTTCCTGGACTTACCCAGTACGAGGTGCGCTCTGCGCTTGCAAAGTGCGGCCTGACTTCACAGCACATCGAGAGCAAGGTAAAGGTTCTATCTGGAGGCGAGCAGGCGAAGGTAAGGCTCTGCAAGCTTATTAACAGACCTTCAAATATTCTTGTACTTGATGAGCCTACCAACCACCTTGATGTGGATGCAAAGGACGAGTTAAAGAGAGCTCTTAAGGCATATAAGGGTAGTATTCTTATGGTATGCCATGAGCCAGAATTCTATGAGGATATTGCGACAGATATCTGGAATGCAACTAAGTGGACAACAAAGATGGTATAATAGGTCGATATGGAAAAAAAGACATATAGAGATAGAAATATAAATGGACGTGCAAAAAGGGGGAAGGCAGAACCTTCTAGGAACGCAAATGGCCATGCTAAAAAGGGGCAGACAAAGCTTACCAAAACCATAGATAACCCTGCTAAGACGGGAAATTCCAAGCAGAGCTGGAAGCCTGGGAATATGCTCTACCCTGTGCCAGCTGTCATGGTCAGCTGTAAAAGAGCGGATGAAAAGCCTAACATAATAACCATTGCCTGGGCGGGAACAATATGCTCAGATCCTGTAATGGCTTCGATTTCCGTTAGAAAGAGCAGGTATTCTCATAGCATAATAAAGGAAACAGGAGAATTTGTTATAAACCTTGTGACCCGTGATATGGCTTTTGCCTGTGACTGGTGCGGCGTAAAATCGGGAAAAGATGTTGATAAGTTTTCTGAGATGAAGCTTCATGAGTATTATTCAGAATTCGTGAAGGCTCCGGCGATAAAGGAAAGCCCTGTAAATATTTACTGCAAGGTAAAGCAGGTACTAGAGCTTGGCAGTCATGATATGTTTGTTGCCCAGGTGGTCGGAGTTACTGTTTCTGAAAAATACATGGATGAAAATGGCAGGTTCGACCTTGATGCAACCGAGCTCATAGCCTATTCACATGGCAGCTACTTCGAACTTGGCAAAAAGCTTGGAAGCTTTGGCTATTCTGTCCGTAAGAAATAGTAAATAATTATTTGTTCTTTTTGAAAAAATAATGCCATAGAGCCTACATATTTTGTGAAAGAGCGGGCTTTTTTATGCATAAAATGTTCTTGCAAATTGATTAAAGTATGTTATAATTTATCTAAAGTTATTGTTAATAGCATAATAATTCTTTAGGAGGGAACTTAAGACTATGGATGAAATATGGCATGACAGAAAAAGGAACTTTATGGGCTGGCCTTGGAGTTTTACCAGATATGGCCTTACAAAGGAACTTCTTACCATTAAGACAGGCTTCTTTACAACAAGAGAGGACGAGGTTCGTCTCTATAGAATTACAGATATTTCCATGACTGTTACCTTAGGTCAGAAGCTGGCTAAGATCGGTACTCTTAAGTGCTGCTCAGCAGATAAGACTCTTGGTGATTTTGAAATCAAGAATATCCGTGATCCTAAGAAGGTTAAAGCACTCCTTTCAGAACTCATCGAAAAGGAAAGAGCTGCAAAGAGAGTAACAAGCAGAGAGTATTTTTCTCATGATGATGCAGATCATGATGGAATTCCTGATGATATTGATGACGACACTCACTAATACCCACGGGCAAGCCCGTGGGGTTGCAGTAGCGATACCGTAACCCTTGGTGAGTAGCCTAAGTTCTTTGAGAACTACGTTAAGAGAGAATTTAACATTGGCGATGGTACACTAACCACTCTTCGGAGTGAGTAATTAAATCCTTATAGGATTTAAAGGCGGTTTGTCCCACAGGCTTGCCTGTGGGTTTCCCCCGCCGAAAATTTTATGACGATTAATGATTGATTTAGCGTTTTATTTTTATGATTTTATAACTGCTACCTTATTAGGTGGCAGTTTTTTTATTGCCTTTACAAGTTACCGTATTTTTGGTATAATGACTTCGTATATTGCGTAAAATCATTTAAAATGAAAAGCTGGTAATGCAACAAAAAAATTCCTCAGGAGGTAATTGATAAATGGCAGACAATGATATGTTATTTGAGAAATTGATGCTGGATTATACGACTAATCAGATTAAAGAAAATAAGCAGAATTTTATGGTGAATCCCGACCTCTTCGACGAGCTTGGAGTTAAAAGAGGACTCAGAGATAAAAATGGTAAGGGAGTGCTTGCAGGTATTACAAATGTATCAATGATAAAATCTCGCGAAAAGAGAGAGGATGGCAGCGAGGCTCCAGTTGATGGACAGCTCTACTACCGCGGCTATAATGTGTATGATCTTGCAAAGGATGTTACGATGGATGGAGATTTCGAATTTGAGAGGATTTCTTATCTATTGTTATTCGGAAAGCTTCCTACTAGTGAAGAGCTTGCGGTGTATAAGGATATTTTAGTTAAAAATAGAAGGCTTCCTTCTAATTTCGTGCGCGACGTTATTATGAAGGCACCTAGTAAGGATCTTATGAATTCTCTCACTAAGAGCGTACTTACTCTTGCTTCTTATGACAGTAATTCTAATGATCTTTCGCTTGAAAATGTATTAAGACAGAGCTTGATGCTCATTAGTGTTTTCCCTATGATGGCTGTTTATGGCTACCATGCATATAATTACTATGAGTGCAATGAGAGTCTTTATATTCATAGGCCGGAGGATAATCTTTCTTATGCTCAGAACCTTTTAAGAATGCTCCGCCCTGATAAGCAGTATTCTAATCTTGAAGCAAAGGTATTAGATCTTGCACTTATGCTTCATATGGAGCATGGCGGAGGTAATAATTCTACTTTTACTACAAGAGTTGTTACTTCTTCAGGTTCTGATACCTATTCGGTTATTGCGGCTGCGCTTTCTTCTCTTAAAGGACCTAAGCATGGTGGTGCAAATATCAAGGTAGTAGGCATGATGGGAGACCTTAAAAAGAACGTTGAGGACTGGGAGAATGATGCAGAAATCAAGGCTTATCTTAAGAAAATATTGAATAAAGAGGCGTTTGACCAGAGAGGCCTTATTTATGGCATGGGTCATGCAGTTTATTCAATTTCAGATCCTAGATGTGAGATTTTAAGAGGCTATGCAGAAAAGCTTGCTAAGGAAAAGCATAAGGAAAATGAGTTCGTGCTTTATGAGAAGGTTGAAAAGCTTGCTAAAGAGGCTATTGCCGAGGAAAGAAAGATCTATAAGGGCGTTAGTGCTAATGTAGATTTTTATAGCGGCTTTGTTTATAGTATGCTCGGAATTCCTTCAGAGCTTTATACTCCGCTTTTTGCAATGGCTAGAATTGTCGGTTGGAGCGCTCACCGCATGGAAGAGCTTGCTAATGCTGACAAGATCATAAGACCGGCATATGTAAGCATCATGGAGATTAAGGATAAGATCTGATTCATTGTAATTTGTTGTTTATCTGCCGCTTTGGCAGGGATTGAGAGATGTGTTTAAATGATCAGTATATCTAATGTACATAGAGTCATTATTAGTAAGGGCTTCAAATTGTCCTCTAATAGTTCAGGGGTAGCAGTTTTTATTCTTGCAAGATTCGGCGCGCTAAGTGTCGTTTGTGTAATCGATGGCAGAAATAGGAACGGCGTTGTTGGAGATGAAATCCTGCAGCGGCTTCAGAGCCAGATGTCATCACAGCTTGCAAAGCAGGGCTATAATAATGTCAGCTATCTTTATATCATAGCTACCGAGGAGAGGGGCCTCACCCAGAAGGCAATTAATAGATTCCAGAATTACTGGGTGCTTGATATTAAAAATGAAGAGCTCTTTGTCACAGCAGGAGCGCCTTCAGATGTTTATGGAATAAGAAGTGCCATAAATGATGAGGTAATAAAAAAGGAAAGATCGGCAGGCTCTAAGACTGGTAGCAGCAGGGAGGCGGAAAGCAGTAATTCTGCAGGCGGCTTTAGAGATATGAGGTCAGACCCTTATGCTTATGTTGACAATTATTATCGCGAGGACTATCAGAGACCTTACATGAAGGCCGGCGAGCCTAGATATGGCAGCATGCGTGCTAGTGAAAGAGATTATAGAGGGGCATATTATACTGGGGAAAAGAGCTTTGCCCAAAAGTATCTTACTCCGGTAAATACCTTTATCGTTATTGTAAATCTGATTGTTTATTTCATTGTAAACCGGAAAATGCAAGGTGCTGAAAGTGCTTATGAATGGACTTATACTTATTATAAGTTAGGAGCTCTTAATGTAGAGGCAATCCTTGAGGATCATGAGTATTGGAGACTATTCACTTACATGTTCCTTCACTATGGCACGGGGCATATTTTGGGAAATATGATGGTGCTTTTGTTTGTCGGAGATAATCTTGAGAGAGTCATCGGTAAATTCAGATATCTTATCTTTTATATTCTTTCAGGAATTATTGCTGGCTGTGTTTCTGTCGCTTATCAGTATTATCTTGGTAATTTTTATGTAGGCCTTGGTGCGTCAGGTGCGATTTTTGGCATTGTTGGCGGTGTTACTTTCCTTGCCATAAAGAACAAGGGAAGACTTGAGGATCTTAAGGGAACTAATCTTTTGCTTTTTGTGGGACTTACTATTTTTGAAGGTCTTGCTACGCAGGAGGTAGATAATGCGGCTCATATCGGCGGATTGGTTGCAGGAGTCGTTTTAGCTAGCATTCTATATAATAGCTATAAGAAGGCTATTGCTAAAAAATATGGTGCCTGAAGCTACATAAGATAAGTATGGTTAAATAGATTAAGGAAAAGTAGATGTTTGAGCTTTATGTAAAGGAAGTTAAAAAGGGAAAGCGTCTTAGGGATTTTACCGTAGTGGATTCACGCGAGGGTGTAAATCGCACTAGAAAGATTTTAGATTCGCTTGAAAAAGCCTGCTACAGTCTGGATATTGCGGTACCTATATGGCTGAAATCCAATGAGAACGATTTTAAGAAATACTCCATGACCAGGTTTACTCAGGATTCGTTCATAGATGAGGTCCCTTTTGATTTTTTAGAAATCAAGGTAGTTGAGGAGGATTACTAATGGCTTATTTAGCGTTATATAGAAAATATAGGCCTCTCACCTTTGATGATGTAAAGGGGCAGGAGGTTGTTGTTTCTGCTCTTAAAAATGAGGTAAAGACCGGCAGGGTAGGACATGCCTACATGCTGTGTGGAAGTAGAGGTATCGGTAAGACTACTCTTGCTAAGATACTAGCTAGGGCAGTTAACTGCGAGCATCCGGTAGATGGAAATCCGTGCAATGAATGTGCGGCCTGCAAGCAGATAAATGCAGGTTCTTCCATGAATGTGGTTGAAATCGATGCTGCTTCAAATAATAGGGTAGATGACGTAAGAGAGCTGATTGATGGCGTAAGGTATTCTCCTACGAATGCTAAGTACAAGGTCTATATCATAGACGAGGTGCATATGCTTTCGCCGGGAGCCTTCAATGCCCTTCTTAAGACGTTAGAGGAGCCGCCTTCATATGTAATTTTCATTCTTGCTACAACTGATGTGCAGAAGGTGCCTGTGACTATTCTTTCAAGGTGCCAGCGCTACGATCTTAAGCGTATTCCTGTGCCTGTTATTGTTGAAAGGCTAAAGGAAATCGGCGAGAAGGAAAATATAAAGGCCGAAGAAAAGGCTCTTTCTTATATTGCAAGAGCAGCAGATGGCGGAATGCGTGATGCTGTGAGTATTTTTGACAAGTGCTCATCCTTCATCAGTGAAGGTGATGTACTTACCTATGATAAAACTCTTGAAATACTTGGAAATGTTGATGTTTCAGTGTTTTCTGGAATGTTTGAAAGCCTTAGGGCAAGAAAAATAAATGAATGCATAAAGGTTCTTGATGAGATAAGCGATTCAGGTGCATCTATCGTTCAGTTCATTACTGACTTTACCTGGTATCTTAGAAATATGCTTTTGGTACAGCTCTCAGAGAATCCGGCTGATGCTCCGGTTGACATGACTAGTGAGAATATTGCACTTTTAAAGCAGCAGGCTGATGAGATAGGAAATAAGACTCTGATGCGCTACATTGAGGTGCTATCTGGTCTTAAGAATGAACTTAGAAATTCTACTGATAAGAGGGTAATCATAGAGCTGGCTTTGATAAAGCTTATTGAGCCTACCTCTGAATCCACGGATGCAGCAGTGCTTCAAAGACTTGAGCAGCTTGAGAGCGAGCTGAATCAGCAGGAGAGAGTCCTGAACGGCATGAATGTAGATGCAATACTGAGCAAGGTAAATCAGGCAGTTTCAAGCGGAGCTGTTGTTCAAGGCAATGAGGCAGATGCGGCGCAAAGAAAAGAGGCACTTGAAAATAAAAAGAAGGAGCTTCTTGATGCAATGCCCGAGGATATAAAGGAGATAGCAAGCAGATGGAATGAGGTATGCAGCCTGATAAAAGATGGTATGTCGTATGCTACGTTCAGTAACAGGGAGAAGGTAGGAGTGAGCTATTCTAATAATGAAATTCGTCTTCTTTTCTATTGTCATATGGATTATACTCAGTTTTATTCTCCTGATTTTGAATTTCAGAAAACGATTGAGGAGGCAATTGAAAAATTGATCGGAAAGCATGTGAAAGTAACCGGTGTAGATCGATCAGGTGAGGGCAAAGCTAAAGAAATTGACATCAGAAGCATACTTCCTGAGAACGTTTTAAGCTTGCCTATAGTTGAGGTAAATAAGTAGTTTTCTTTAGATGAACTAAATAAAGTGATTTAGCAATTAAATTTGCAGCAATTAAATTTTGAAAATTTTTAGTAGCATTATAATAAAAAATGTAGTACAATGTAAAGGTTGATGAATATTAGTTATTTTATGGAGGAATAAAAAAATGGCAAAGCGTGGTGGATATCCTGGTGGAATGATGCCAGGTGGAATGAATAATTTAATGAAGCAGGCTCAGAGAATGCAGCGTCAGATGGAAGAGAAGCAGGCAGAGCTTGAGACAAAGGAATATTCTGCTACTAGCGGCGGCGGTGCGGTTACTGCTACTGTTAATGGTAAGAAGGAGCTTTTAAAGCTTGAAATTTCTAAGGATGCTGTAGATCCTGATGATATCGAGATGCTTCAGGATATGATCGTTGCAGCTGTAAATGAGGCTATTAAGGGTGCTACTGATGAAATGCAGAATACCATGGCTGATCTTACAGGCGGACTTGGCGATATGGCAGGTCTTGGCAATCTTACAGGTCTTTTCTAATTCTGAACTGCAAAATTTAAAAGTAGCTTTCTGGAAAACTTTAAGGGTATCCTAAGGGAAGCTTTCTTGGAAGATTTCTGGAATATAATAGCCGGCTTAGCGGCGAAAGACTAATTAAGCGGTGAAGAATAGATGGAATACTATAATAATAAAATCAATAACCTGATAGAGCAGCTTGGGGCACTTCCTGGCATTGGTCAGAAAACTGCAGCCAGGCTCGCTTTTCATATTATTTCCATGCCAAAGGATGCTGCAGCAAGGCTTGCAGGGTCTATTACTGATGCGCGTGAAAATGTGCGTTATTGCAAGACCTGTTGTACCCTTACGGATGCAGAGGAATGTCCTATCTGTAAAAGTGCAAAAAGGGATCATTCGACTATTATGGTGGTCGAGAATTCCAGAGATCTTGCGGCATATGAGAAAACAGGACATTATAATGGCGTTTACCATGTACTTCATGGTGTTATTTCACCTTCAAGGGGAATAGGCCCTGATGATATTAAGCTTAAAGAACTGATTTCAAGGCTGAGCGGAGATGTAAATGAGGTAATCGTTGCGACAAATCCGAGTGTTGAGGGTGAAGCTACTGCAATGTACATAAGTAAGCTTATAAAGCCTATCGGTGTTAAGGTCACTCGTATAGCAAGCGGTGTGCCGGTTGGTGGAGACCTTGAATGCATAGACGAGGTCACCCTTCTTAAGGCTTTAGATTATAGAGTGAATATGTAATTTTTAGATTTTTGGTTAAAATGTTGGACTTAAAAAATATAGTTAGCGTACAGGTGATTTATTAATGGAAGATAATAAGACATCCAAGGCATTGGTAAGGTTCGTGGTTATCATGCTCATTCTTGCACTGATAGCTGTGGGCATACTGCTTTTTGTGAGAAACCGGAAGAAAAACGTGGATTTCTCCTCGGCTGTCGTTGATAAGGAAGTAGAGATGTCACTTGCCGGATCTTCAAAGTGCATTCCTTATGACGAAAATGGCGATTCGTCGGGCTTTCTCCAATATGATTCTGATGGTATTACAGCATATAATTCAAATGGTGATAGTTTATGGAATTTTGCCTATAGCATTTCTAATCCTTCAATTTCTACCTGTGGAAAGTTTACTGTTGTTGCTGAGACAAATGGAAGAAATTTCTACATAATTGATGGGAAAGGCAATGTAAAGGATTATACAATAGATGGGGAAATATATACCATTTTAAAGGCAGATGTTTCTGCAAATGGAGTTGCAGCAATACTTACCGCTTCTGATATAGAAAATCATATTTTCGTTTATACTACAGAGAAGACTGAGCATATCGTTGATATTTATACAACGGTAAAGAATAATGGAATTCCTGTTACTATTGCGATTTCTGATGATGGAAAAAAGCTTGCGACCTCATACATTACAATAAAGGAAGGCAAGGCTAATACCTGGCTTACCTTCTATAATTTTGGTTCTGTAGGAGGAAACAAGGAGGATAATATTGTTGGAGCCTTTGGTTACGAGGATACCATGATCCCTCGTATGACCTTCACATCAGCTGATAGCTTTACGGCTTTTTCCAGCAAGGGAATTGAGCTCTTTACTATTCCTGAGATACCAAAAGTCCTTAAAACTGATGGAAGAGCGACTAATACTCCTACCATTTCTCCAACTCCAGATCCGGAAGGAGTAAATAAAAATCTCGAGCATACTACTGCCGTAACTGAAACAAAGGAATATCAGCTCGAGGATACCTATAATGAGATTTATGGTGCCGATAAGGCTTCGTCAGATGAGACAAAGACCATTAAGGATACCTTTTATAATGATATTTATTCCTGTCTGATCGTAGTGGAAAAGGATAATAAGCTTTCTGTAGAGATTTATTCCAATGAGACAGGTAAGTTTCAGGGAAAGTTTGAGCTTGAAGAATATAAGGGAATTTCTCTTGTAAATGATAAGGTGGTTGTTTATAGGGATGATTCCTTTAAAGTATATAATTTTAAGGGAAAGCTTGAATTTGAAACTGACAAGCTTAATGATAAGGAAATAGAAGGACTTGAGTATGTTTTCTCTAATGGGAAAAAGGAAAATGGTTTGCTTCTTCTTTGTGTAAATAAACTTATAAAAGTGAGCTTTGAATAGGTAGTTTGAATGAATGTAATTACAATTGTAGTATCAGCATTTTTGATTCTAATGATGCTGATTGGTAAAAAAAGAGGGCTTGTTAAGACGCTTTTCAGTATGTTTTCAATGTTTATAGCTCTTATTTTGACGATGGTGCTTTATCCTATGATAAATGACCTTCTAGCAAATAACGAGAAGCTTGTAGATAGAATTGAAACCAGCATTGAGAGCGTACTTCCCATTGATGATATCATAAAGAAAGAGGTGGATAAAAAGAAGTCAGAGGTAATTGACGATCTTCCTTTATCTGCGGCTTTAAAGGATAAGCTCAATGAGAATAATAATGATGAGGTATATAAGGCCCTTGGAGTTGAAAGTCTTGAGGATTATATTGTAAAATATATTACTCAGTTAGTTATCAGGGCGATAGCTTTCATCTCAACATATATTGTGTGCCAGCTGCTAATAAGAATTATAGGCATGGCGCTAGGACTTTTCACAAGTCTTCCAGTAATCAAACAGGCCAACAGCCTATTAGGAATGCTAGCAGGACTTGCTACCGGTGTACTTATAGTATGGGTGGCAATGGCTGTGGTAAGTGCTTTTTCATATAAGCCGGGATGTAAATATGTAATGAATCAGATTTCAGAGAGTCCGGTTCTAGAATATATATATGAAAGGGACATTTTCCTTAAGTCTACTGAAAAGGTCGAATAATTTTAAATTTCTTTTGCCTGGATACCTTCCGGAATCTAGTTGTAGAGATGTGAGGGTGTACAGGCAAATTATACTTTGCAGAAAGGTTAAATGGTTAAAAGATGTTTGAAAAGAAATTTGGTTTTTTGCGTATATATTTTATTGCAATGTCTGTCCTTGCCATTGTTGCAGTAATTACTTCGTTTGTCCTGATGCGATTGGGAATGAAGAGCAAGTCTTCTGAAAAAATGGTCATTTCGGCATCCTTTTATCCTGAGTACGTAATCGCCGTAAATCTTCTAGAGGGTACTGAGGTTGGCGTTTCTAATCTTACTGCAAATGTAACTGGCTGTGTTCATGATTACCAGCTCACTACTGCTGATATGAAGAATATTGAAGAGAGTATCGCAGTTGTAATTAACGGCGGACATATGGATCATTTTGCTGCTGATGCAGTTGAAAAGGCATCTGGAGGTCTTGTGCTTGATGAGGTGAATGGAGTAAAGACACCGGTCCTTATAAATACAGCTAAAAGCTTTGAGGAAGAATATGAGAATCCTCATTACTGGATGAATGTAGGTCTTTATGAGAAGCAGATCTCGGAGGCAGCAGATGGTCTTGTAGATATGTTCAGTCTCCTTAAGAATAAGTCATATTCGTCATTAACGGGTATTGATAATGATGACATCGATGGCATCATTAGTAAAATCAATGAGAATGAATCAAATTATATTAGTAAGCTCAGCGAGATTTCTAAGAAAAAGGATGAGCTTAATGTTTCAGGGGTTAAGGTAGTATGCTTCCATGAGGCTCTTGAATACCTTGCAGAGGACCTTGGCATGAGTGTTAAGGCAAGCCTTGATATGGATTATGACACTGCACTTAGCGCAGGAGACTTAAAGGATATCGAAGACACCATCAAAAAGGAAGATGTTAAGTATATTTTAGCTGCAACAGGCTATACAACTGCGGCTGAAAAGGTTGCTTCAGAAATGGGAATAGAGCTTATTGTGCTTGATGCAGGAACAAGTTCATCAGGCGAGGGAGCGATAAAGGATTCTTATATCAATATGTATCTCTCAAACCTTAATATAATTGCTGGAGCAGTGAAGTAAAAGGTTATAACTAGGTTTGCGAATGGCCAGCAGGGCTATAAGTGAAGTGCTAGAAGAGATTATAACTGGCCCTGAAGGTTTGCGAATGGCCCGCAGGGCTCTATAAAAGGAAAGATAAAGCTATGGAAAATGAAATGATGGATGCAAAGGACCTTAAAAGGTATAAAATTCCCTTTAAAAAGAGGAAGCCTTGCGGTCTGCACTGCGTCAAAATGAATGATATCAGCGTAAGAAGCGGTGATGACTATATTATTAAAGATATAAATGTGCATGTTCACTGCGGACAGCTTACGGCTGTTATCGGAAGAAATGGCGCAGGAAAGAGCACGCTTATGAAGGCAATGCTCGGCCTCATTCCGCATGAGGGAAATATTGAGTTCAAGGATATTTCGAATAAAAAGATAATTGATAATATGAAAATCGGCTATGTGCCGCAGACACTTGCCGTTGAAAAGGATACTCCAGTGAGCGTTTATGATATGTTCGCTGGATTTCTTACAAACAGACCTATTTTTCTTCCACAAAGCAAGAAAATAAGACAGATGATTTCTGAGCAGTTAAGTCTCTTTGAAGGAGAGGGCCTCATTGATAAGAAGGTATGCGATTTATCAGGAGGAGAGCTGCAGAGAGTGCTTTTAAGCCTTGCCTGCGCTCCGGCGCCGGATCTTTTGCTGCTAGATGAGCCTGTTTCCGGCATAGATACGACAGGAAGAGAGAGATTTAACCATGCAATAGGAATGCTTAAATCTAATTATGATGTCGCAATCATTATGATAAGCCATGATATGGATTTTGTCAGGAAATATGCAGATAATGTTATCCTGCTCGATAAGACTATCTTAAAGACTGGTAAGCCTGAAGAGGTACTTGAGAGCAAGGAATTTGTAGAGATATTTGGAGAAAAGTATGTTTACGTATGATTTTATGAGGCTTAGCTTTATAGCTATTTTAATTATTACACCGCTTTTTGCGCTTCTTGGTACCATGGTCGTAAATGGCCATCTATCCTTTTTTTCAGATGCCCTAGGACATTCGGCTTATTCAGGAATCGCCATAGGCGTGCTTCTTTCTGCATCTGATATGTCAGTGCCGATGCTTATCTTTGCCATTTTTTTTGCGCTTCTACTGAACCTGGTAAGGCATAAGAATCCTCAGAATGCCGATACCATCATTTCGATTTTTTCTTCACTTGGTATGGCGCTTGGTCTGGTAATCTTATCAAAGAACGGAAGCTTTTCGAAGTATTCCTATCTCATGGTAGGAGATATCCTCAGCATAAGCAGTTCTGAAATAATATCACTTGCAGTACTTCTTGTGATTGTCATTGTATTTTGGTGCTTTTTCCTTAACAAGCTGAATTCAATAATTATTTCTGCACCTATTGCACATTCAAGAGGAATCCATACAGTTCTTTTGGACAACTTCTTTATTGTAATAATGGCAGCAGTCGTTATTCTTTCAATAAAATGGCTTGGAATCCTTATTATAAACGCAATGCTCATTCTGCCTGCAGCTGCAGCCCGTAATATTTCTCCAAATATGAGAGCATATACCTGTTTTTCTCTTATTTTTGCTGTAAGCTCGGGAATCGGCGGCCTGATAATATCCTATTATGCTTCTGTTGCGGCAGGACCTATGATAGTAGTTCTTTCAGCTTGCATCTATTTTGTAACCTTATCCCTTAAAAAGGTACTCAAAAATTAATTTTCGTAATTATATGTTTTTGTATAAATTGTACAAAATTGTATAAAAGTTAAAGTTTTTACTTGAAAAATAAGGTGGATATGATAAAATGATTTTTTGTAGTATTAAGTTTAATGGATTAATGGCGCTTTTGTGTTTTTAGGGGAGTGGCCAAGGGAAGATTGGAGCAAAAAAAAATGATTCGCGAAGATATTAGAAATGTAGCTATTATAGCACATGTAGATCACGGTAAAACAACACTCGTAGATGCCATGCTTAAGCAGGGCGGTGTATTCCGTGACAATCAGGTAGTAGAAGAAAGAGTAATGGATTCAAATGACCTCGAGCGTGAGCGTGGTATTACAATCCTTTCAAAGAATACAGCAATCAGTTACAAAGGCGTTAAAATCAACATCGTAGACACACCAGGCCATGCTGACTTCGGCGGCGAGGTTGAGCGTATCCTTAAGATGGTTGATGGTGCAGTTCTTGTAGTAGATGCATTCGAAGGTCCAATGCCTCAGACAAGATTCGTTCTTCAGAAGGCACTTGCACTTAATCTTCCTATAGTGGTATGTATCAATAAGATAGACCGTCCAGAGGCAAGACCAAGCGAGGTTATTGATGAAGTCCTCGAGCTTTTCATGGATCTTGACGCAAATGACGAGCAGCTTGATTCACCATTCGTATATGCATCAGCTAAGGCAGGTGTTGCCTTCCTTGAGCTCAATGAGAATGGCACAAATCTTCAGCCTCTTTTTGATACAATTCTTGAGCATATTCCAGGTCCAGAGGGAGATCCTGATGCAAGCCTTCAGATGCTCATTTCAACAATCGATTATAATGAATATGTTGGCCGTATCGGTATCGGTAAGATTTCAAATGGTAAGTTAAAGGTAAATCAGGATGCTATCCTTGTTAATCATCATGAGCCTGACAGAAAAATGAAGGTAAAGATCGGGAAGATATATGAAATTGAGGGCTTAAAGAAGGTTGAGGTACAGGAATCTTCAATGGGTTCAATCGTTTCAATTTCAGGTATTCCTGATCTTAAGATTGGTGATACCATCTGTGCTATTGATAATCCAGATGCAATTCCTTTCCAGAAGATATCAGAGCCTACAATTTCTATGAATTTCGTAGTAAATGACAGCCCTCTTGCAGGTACAGAAGGTAAGTTCGTTACTTCTCGTCACCTTCGTGAGCGTCTCTATAGAGAACTTCAGACAGACGTATCTCTTCGTGTAGAAGATACAGATACAACTGAGGCCTTCAAGGTTTCAGGACGTGGTGAGCTTCATCTTTCAGTTCTCATTGAGACAATGCGCCGTGAAGGCTTTGAATTCGCTGTTAGTAAGGCAGAGGTTATTTACAAGACAGATGAGAACGGCAAGAAGCTTGAGCCTATGGAAATAGCTTATATCGACGTTCCAGAAGAATTCTCAGGTACTGTAATCCAGAAGCTTGCAAGCCGTAAGGGTGAGCTTAAGTCAATGGGTGCTGCACGTGGCGGCTTTGTTCGTCTTGAATTCTCAATTCCAGCACGTGGTCTCATCGGTTATAGAGGTGAGTTCCTTACAGATACAAAGGGTAATGGTATCATTAATACAGCATTTGATTGCTATGCTCCTTATAAGGGTGATATCGAATATAGACATACTGGTTCTCTCATCGTATTTGAGTCAGGTGTTTCAGTTACTTATGGTCTCTTTAATGCACAGGAGAGAGGTGTTCTCTTCATCGGTGCAGGTGAGAAGGTTTACTCAGGTATGGTAATCGGACAGAGCGGTAAGAGTGAGGACATTGAGGTTAATGTCTGCAAGAAGAAGCAGCTTACCAATACTCGTTCAAGCTCATCAGATGAAGCACTCCGTCTTACACCACCTAAGATCATGTCTCTCGAGCAGTGCCTTGATTTCCTTGAGACAGATGAGCTCCTTGAGGTTACACCAAAGTCACTTCGTATCAGAAAGAAGATTCTTGATCCATTAGCACGTAAGAGAGCAGGAAGAAAGAACTAATTGTAGATATAAAAATGCATTAGAATGAGTTAAAAGTTAAGAAAATAACAGCCAGGTTTTATATGAACCTGGCTGTTATTTTTTATGAGTATTCTTTTATAAATGCCCCACGGGCGAAAACCCATTACCTTTAGGTGATGGGTTTTCGCCCGCCTTGTCATAATGCCGTACAATGTACGGTTGTGCGTATCCTTATACTGTTACCATCATTTAACGGAAGCCCACTGCCTTTAGGCGGTGGGTAGTTCACAGCGAGTGAAGAATTACTTCTGGTTTCTATACTGTATAGGTGTTAATCCGTACTGAGCCTTGAATAATCTGTTGAAGTGCTCAACATTCTGATATCCTACAGCTTCAGCAACGTTTGCAACCTTCATGCTGGTTGTACGAAGGAGAATGCCTGCCTTGTCAAGGCGGAGCTTCTTTACATGTGATTCGAAGGTCATTCCGCTCTTTTCCTTGATGTACTTTGAAAGATATGGCTGGCTTAAGAAGAACTTGTCAGCAAGGTTAGAAAGAGTAACATTAAGGTAATTGTCACGGATGTAGTTCATGATGTCTGTATATCTGTCATCTGAATGACGTCCAATTGACTTTATTACATCAAGCTGGTTAACAGCACTTACTAAAGCATTAACTGATGCATAAATGATATCCTCATGGATTCCAACGCCCCAGTATTCCTTGCCGCCGAATGAGATAGATACATATGCTGCAGCCTTTGATGAAGATGTCTTAGTAAGAGCATGCTCCTCATATTCCTGAAGTGTATAGTCAATATTGAAATGCTTCTTTATTACATTACTTACGGCATCAAGACGTCCGTTTCCGCTGCCGCTAACTGAAGTGCTCATTCCATTTGAAACGATAGTTGTTTCAACATTCATGCCGTCACTGGTTGGCTTGTAATGATATTCTGGAATTGAGAAGGCATCAGCATTATTAACATACTTTGCATTAAAGAGTGAGAAGATCTCTTCTGGAGAGAGCTCCTTGTGCTCCTGATCTGAAACCTGCTTAACCATGTTACGGACATCATCCTGCATTGACTTTGGAATTTCAAAGCCGTAATTTGTCTTAAGGATAAAGCTTACGCCGCCTTTTCCGCTCTGGCTATTGATACGGATAACGTCGCCGTCATAGCTTCTTCCGATATCATGTGGATCAACTGGGATATATGGAACTGTCCACTTATCAGGCTTAGCTGATTCACGGAATGCAAAGCCCTTTGCAATGGCATCCTGGTGTGAACCGGAGAAGGCTGTGAATACAAGCTCACCAGCGTATGGCTGACGAGGTGGTATTGACATTCTTGTAAGTCTTTCATATCTTTCTGCGATTGCAGGGATATCTGTGAAATCAAGTCCTGGATCTACTCCAAGTACGAACATGTTAAGAGCTAAAGTAACAATATCAACATTACCTGTACGCTCGCCGTTTCCGAAGAGGGTACCCTCAACACGGTCTGCACCTGCAAGCACACCGAGCTCGGCATCACTTACGCCGCTACCACGGTCGTTATGTGCATGGATTGAGAGATCAACACAATCGCGGTTCTTTAAATTCTTATGGATATATTCAATCTGAGTTGCAAATACATGTGGCATTGACATCTGTACTGTAGTAGGGATGTTAATGATGAGCTTATGATCTGGAGTTGGCTTGAAGACATCAATAACAGCATTACATACATCTACTGCATAATCAACCTCTGTTCCAGGGAAGCTCTCTGGTGAATATTCGAAACGGTAATTAGCACCGGCTTCCTTTGTAAGCTTAACTAAAAGCTCTGCGCCTTCAATGGCAATCTTTTTGATTTCTTCCTTATCTTTCTTGAAGACCTGCTCACGCTGTGCAACGCTTGTTGAATTGTAAAGATGAACGATTGCGTTTGGTGCACCTTCGATGGCTGCGAAGGTCTTCTTGATGATATGCTCTCTAGCCTGTGTAAGTACCTGGATTGTAACATCATCAGGAATCATTTTCTTTTCGATGAGTGTTCTGCAGAAAAGATATTCAGTATCTGAAGCTGCAGGGAAGCCGATTTCGATTTCCTTAAAGCCGATTTTTATAAGCATCTCGAAGAATTCAAGCTTCTCTTCAAGGCTCATTGGCTCGATGAGAGCCTGGTTTCCATCTCTTAAGTCAACGGAACACCAGATTGGTGCCTTTTCGATATGGTCCTTCTTTACCCAGTCGTAGGTGCAGACAGGTGGTCTGAAGTACTGTGGTGCATATTTCTTGAAATTCTTCATAATATTAAATCCTCCATAGGTATATTGATACTATTTAATGATAGCATAAAATCTGATAACTTTTACATCAGAATTTTAATTTGCATAGCATAGGATAGCACAAACTAACGATAAATACAAGTGATAAATTTAATCAGTTTAATTGATTTATTTTAACCAATAAAAGCTGGATACCTTTATTATGAAAGGTTTCACAATTTGTTCACATATATATACTAAACTTTAATTTGGTTTGTCTTTACATATTATATTTTATTTTGCACTTGAGTGCTTCTTATCACTTGAAAAATGCATAAAAAATGGTATAATATGTCTTTGTGTGCTCTTATTTACTGCTATTATATGTTATTTTTGAACTAATATTATAGTTGTAAGTGACTTGGCGCATATGGAGGAGAATTACTAGACCTATTTATAGGTTTGAAATAGTAAAGGAAATCCTGGAGAGGGGTTTCGGAACGGAGGATTGTTTTGATTGAAGTTAAAGGACTTACAAAAAAGTATGGGAATACTACAGTTGTAGATCATTTGGACTTTTCTGTAAAAAAAGGAGAGGTTTTAGGCTTCCTTGGGCCTAATGGTGCCGGAAAGTCAACTACCATGAACATGATGACGGGATATATTTCTGCCACCGAGGGTTCGGTAATCATTAATGGCTATGATGTGTATGATAATCCGGGGAAGGCAAAGAGAAGCATTGGATATCTTCCTGAAATTCCACCGGTATATCCGGAGATGACCGTTAAGGAATATCTTAAGTTTGCAATGGATCTTAAGAAGGTTGCTCATAAAGATAGAAATGATATGCTTAATGATGTAATGTACAGAACTCAGATTGCAGATAAGGCAGATAAATTGATAAAGAATCTTTCAAAGGGTTATAAGCAGCGTGTTGGCCTTGCACAGGCTATTGTTGGTTATCCTGAAGTAATCATTCTTGATGAGCCGACAGTTGGTCTTGATCCGGAGCAGATAATAGAATTCCGTACTCTTATTAAAAAGCTTTCCAAGAATCATACAATGCTTATAAGTTCACACATTCTTTCAGAAATCAAGGCAGTTTGTGATGAAGTTCTCATTATTAATGGTGGAAAGCTTGTAGTAAAGGACGATATCAACAATCTTCCAAGCCACCTTGAGAATGCTCCAAGTCTTGTTGTAGAAGCAAAGGGCGAAATAGAAAAGATAGAGAATGTTATTAGAGGCGTAAGTAACGTTATAGATGTTCGTCAATTAAAGAGCACTGAAGAGGGCGTGTCGAAGTTTTCAATTAGTACAGTAAATAGTGTAGATGTTAGAGAAGAAGTTTTCTTTGCGTTTGCAAAAGGAGGAATTCCTCTTCTTTCAATGCAGCCAACATCACTTGAGGATATATTTATAGCATTGACAAAGCCGGGAGCTAAGGTTATCCGGTAATTGATTGTCACTTGATATTTTATACATTTTGGAGGATTAAAATGAACGCTATATATAAGAAAGAGCTGCACAATTACTTTACTTCGATTGCAGCATATCTTTTCATTGCATTTTATATGGCCCTTACAGGCTATTGTATCACAAACTACAGCATTTTTAATGGTTATTCAAATTTTGCATATCCACTTTCAGCGACAACAACCATTTTCATAATGCTAATGCCTATTCTTACAATGAGAATTTTAGCAGAGGAAAAGCATCAGAGAACTGACCAGATGCTTCTTACCTCACCGGTTTCCATTACAAGAATTGTGCTTGGCAAGTTCTTTGCAATGGTAACGGTACTTTTAGTTGGTATTCTTGTTGTCTGCGTATATCCAGTTATTTTGAAGCAGTATGGTAATGTTAATTTAAAGGCAGCATATGGTTGCATCATTGCATTTTTCCTTTTTGCCATTACTTATATGTCAATAGGAATGTTTATTTCAGCACTTACTGAAAGCCAGGCTATTGCAGCTATCGCTACTTTTGCAGTTGCGATTATTACAGCGCTTGTTTCATCATTCAGAGACAGTGTTCCTGCAGGTGGAGCTCCTGGATTCTATTTTACAGTAATCGCATTTGGTGTTATAGTAGTTATCCTTTACTTCTTATTAAAGAACATAACCTTCTGTGTTTTATTAGGAGCTGCAGGTGAGGCAGGTTTATTCTTGCTTTATAAGAAACAGCCAACTGCTTATGATGGACTTGTAGGAAGAGTAATTGATTCTATTTCAATTATCGATCGTTTCTATGATTTTGTTTATGAACAGTTCAGTGTTGCATCAGCAGTTTATTATATTTCTATCACTGCTCTTTTTGTGTTCCTTACAATTCAGGTAGTCAATAAGAGAAGATGGAGCTGATGAAGCTTTTGTTAAAAGAAAAAATAATTAGTTCGTTATAAGCTAAGAAAGGATTTTTGAAATGGACGAAAAGGATATAAAGCTTGACGCTGATGTTGTTTCAGCTAAGAATGAAACTGAAAAGCTTCCTGAGGATATCGAGAAGAAGGTAGAAGAGACTTCTTCAGATATAAAGGACGTTGTTGAAAAAGCATCTGAAAAAGCACCTGAAAATAAAAATGAATCGGATGATGAAAAGCCTGTAAAGAAAGTTGTGAAAAAAGCAGCCAAAGCAGGAGAAGGCGATAGTAACAGACCTAAAGAAAAGGTTGGAGAAAAGATAGGTAAGTCCTATACTTCACGTAAGTTCAAGGGAGGCGCATATTCAGTTGTACTCTCAGTGATAGCTATAGTTGTGGTCATTGTCGTAAACCTTATTTTTACAAAGCTTGATATAAATATAGATCTTACAGATAATCATAAGTATGACATTCATCAGGAAACAAAGGATCTTTTAGCAAACGTTACAGACGATATAACTATTTATTATCTGATACAGTCTGCTAATGAAAATGATACTCAGACAGAGTATTTTTCCAGATTTTTTAAGCAGTATCCAAAGGAAAATGCAAATGTAAAGGTCGAGTATAAGGACCCAGTGCTTTATCCTGGTTTTGCAAAGGAAAAAGGTATCGCAGATGAGGTGATGGAGCATAGCTTCATTGTAGAAAATAAAACAAACGGCAAAACTAAGTATGTTGGATATCGTGACATCATACAGACAGAGCTTGATTATACAACCTATCAGTCAACTGTTACAGGCTTTGACATCGAAGGACAGCTCGATTCAGCTATTCTTTATTGTACAACACAGACACTTCCTGTTGCATTAAACGTAACCGGTCATGGTGAGCAGACGCTTGGAAGCAGTCAGACATCACTTTTAGAGCGTTCTAATATTTCAGTAGTAGACACTAAGCTTATTACATATTCTTCATATACACAGCTGCTCGATGCTTGTAATTTTATGATTATTAATCAGCCATCAAGTGATTTTACTGATGAAGAAATTCAGCTTCTTAAGGACTACATGACAAACGGCGGAAGATTATTGATAAATACTGGAATTGATTCAGAAACTCTTACTAATTTTAGGAAGTTCCTTGAATATTACAGCGTAGGACTTGTCGACGGTATTGTATTTGAAGGAGATTCAAATTTCTGTCTTTATAATAGACCATTTATGTTAATTCCTTCAATGTATCTTTCTGACATAACAACAAATATTAGAAATAAAAAGCTTGTAATTGCTCCTTATGTAGCCGGACTCACAGTTTTAAGTGAAAAAAGAGATGAAGTTTCTGTTACTAAGTTACTTTACACTTCAGATACATCATATTCAAAGGCTTTAACAGCTGAAGTGTTCCAGAAGGAGGATGGAGATCCTATCGGAAAGTTCTATGTTGGTGTTCAGGTAGAAGAGACTAATACAGATAATACTGGTAAGATGCTTGTTTATTCATCAGGATATCAGGGAAATTCAATATTTAATGATGCTTATATGGCTGACACCTATGGTAATGTAGATCTTTTTTCTAACTCAATAGAATATCTTGTTGGCGGTGTCGCTAAGACTGTTTCAGTTGAAGCATTTTCAGCAGCAGAAGATGTACTTTCATTTACACAGGCGAAGGCCTCTAGACTTGCTCTGATCATGATATTTGCTGTTCCTCTTGCATTTATCGTTATTGGAATACTTGTAGTAGTAATGAGAAAGCGTAAGCAGTAAAAAGCTATAAAGTTTTGGAGGAAATATGGAGAAAGATGATGCAAAGAAAAAGCATTCTAGGCATATAGCGTCGAATGTGATTAAGATAGTTGTTCTTTGTGCGTTAGTCGCAGGTCTTATAGTCGCATATAAATATGTATCTGACAAGAAGGATAAGGAAGAAGAAGCAAAGCAGCAGCAGACCACAACTGTGGATGAAAGCGTAAAGCTGATAAAGAATGATTCAGGTGAAGAAAGCACTACTGTAGCATCGGAAAATTCATCTACAGATTCAGCAGTGCCTGCAGACACAGATGCTGTAAGCCTGAATTCAGAAGATATAGCTTCTATAGAAGTAACTGATGCTTTATATTCTTATACCTTAACTAAGGCTGGGGATAAATGGATACTGAATAATGATGAAGAATTCCCGCTTGATGATACGACAATCAGTTCAATGGTTTCTAAAATCAGCGACTTAGAAGCAACTAGAGTAATAGTCAAAGATTGTAGTGATCTTGCTTATTACGGAATTGATGAGGAAGCGCTTCTTCATTATGTATTTGAAAAAGAAACAACTGCTAGTACAATGGATGTAAATGATGCTGTTGAACGTGAAGAGGCGGCAGAGGTCGAAAGTACTACAATAGAAGAAAATAATGCAGAGATAAATACAGAGACAGATAGTTCTGTAACGGAAGAAGCTGCAGCAGGCTCAATTCTAGATAAAATTGATTCAGGCAAGGTTGAAATAATGACAACCACGACAACAGCGGAGGCAAGTGAAGAAAATGAAAAAGAGCCTGAGACAATGGTAGTACTTGTAAAGCTGAAAGATGGAAGCAGCGTAAAGGTATTATTTGGAACTAAGTCTAGTGTAGATGGCGGATATTACACAACAATTAATGATGGTAATACTGTTTATCTTACAAACTATACAACACGTCAGCTATTCTATAAGGAAGAAAAGTCACTTATAGCAAATGCAGAAATTCCTACCTATGAAGCGAATTTGACAAAAGGGATTAAGGTGGTGTCAGCAGAATACGGCGACGTTAATATTCAGTATCTTCCTGATGAGGGAGACGTAACTGGTTCAAATGTTTATCCGTATAAGCTTGTTGACCATTATGACAACTATAATGCGGCGCTTGATACCGGAGCGATTTCTACTCTATTTGAAAATTATAATAGCCTGTCATTTGGCGACTATGTAGATTACAGATCATCAGCTCTTGACTATTATGGTTTAAAGAATCCTGATACGGCAGTAACAGTATGGTATAATTATAATTTATCTGAAAATGAAGCGGCTGCTTCAACTGATAATGTAATATCTGAAACTAGAGATTTTACCTTATATATAGGAAATAAAAATGAAGCAGGAGATAGCTATTATACCAGATTAGAGGATAGCAACATAGTCTATCTCATGCCAGCAGCGGTTGTTGAAAAGATGATAAAAATAAATACCTTTGCACTTATTGAACCTTATAATCATCTAGTAAATATAAAACTGATTTCAGAATTAAATGTTACAGTAAATAAGGAAGCAACAGACGGTGCAGCAAAGACCATCAAGTATGGAATTAAGCAGGTAGAAGAAACTACTGATTCAGGTTCAACAAGAAGTACTCAGAGCTTTACTAAGAATGGTGCGGCTATTGAAGAAGAAAGCTTTAGAGGAAAATATCAAAGTACCATAGGTATTAAGCTTGTAGGTGAGATAAAGCCGGAGGATAAGGTACTAGCAGAAAATCCGGTTCTTGAACTTGAATTTATTGATCTAAACGGCGAGGTACTGAGCGATGTTAAATATTGCAAAATAGAAGGCGATGATAGCAGATATGCGGTGGATAATAATGGACATCTTATATTTTATTCAGACGCAGCTTCAGTAAATGAAATTATAGATATTTACGAAGCCGAATAGATCTATGTCATTTAATAATTAAATTAAATGAAAATAAATCTAAAAAAAATGAAATAACAGTTTTGGATTACTATAAGCGGTGAGGTTTTTTTGTAAAATCTTACCGCTTTTTTTAGTGGAAAAAGACATGAAAAAATACAGATTTTTGTTAAGAAATCAGTGAAATGAAAGAATTTTCATAAAAATGTAAGAAGTTACATTTGTAAATAGTCGTTTCATAAAATGGAAAGACTTTCTAGAAAAACAAAAAAACGAGAAATGAAAAATGCTTTAAAATAGCACATTTGAGAAGTGAAAAAGGTGTACAATTTTGCGCTTTAATGTAAAAAAGCATCACAAAAGTGACAAAAGAATTACAAATGTAAGCGCTTACAAGGTATAAATTAAGTCTAAACACAGTGTTAAATTTAAATTGTATCCACACTGTATTTTTTGGAAAAAAGTGATTGGAAGTGATTTAAATAGCGGAACATAGAATTTTTATAAGTTGCGATATGGAGATGGGATTTTTTTTAATTTGTATCGAAAAAATCTTGAAAAAAGACTTGACAGATGATATAATGTGGGCAAGTAAACAGATAAAAGTGATTCAAACCTTAAAAAAAGCAACGTAATTGAGGGGAAATTGACCAAAATCAACATGTTGGGGACATGCAAAGACATATTTAGTCGGATTTTGGAAAACGTTGGCTTATTTTTAAGAGAAAATGTGAGGGATGAAAAAATGAGAAAGCAGAAGAATGTATTATTCAGATGGCGTCACCACAAGGGAATTATTGCGGGTTCATTAGCAACAATTCTTGCAACAAGTCTTGCATTTGGAACAACATCACCAATCAAGGCTAACAATTCATTCGAGGATATTAAGGCAGAGGATGGTCTTGAGGTTCTTAAGGGTGATTTTTATTCATCTGACTATTATAAGGCAGGTCAGCCACTTGGAATAGCTAATGGATTCCATATTTTTGCTTTTACAGAGCTTAGTATTGAAGCTCATACAAATGGAAACTTTGCAACAAGATCAGTAAAAGTAGGCGCAGCAAATGGTACTAACCAGCTTGCAAATGAAAAGGAAGTCGATGTTGTTACAGAGAGCTGGGTAGGCGGTGGAACAACCATAGCAGATGATCTTCTTGTTCCTATAGCTGCATCAGTTACAACAAGAAATGGTGATAAGACTGTTACAAATCCTATTTCTGGTCAGATTGCGATTGATGGTAATGGAATTGATATGAATTCTGGAAATGAAAAGCATATCTACCATGTTCATAGTAATTTTATTGATTTTGATGCTGAGCAGCAGTATTATACAACACTTTCAACAACTCTGGCAAATACACCTGCAACAGATGGAACAACTGTTAAAACTGATAATGGTGTACTTACAATTGGTCTTACAGAGACAGGCATGAACGTTGTCAATATCTCTGGAAAGGTTCTTAATGATTGCCAGAATGGTACTGAAATCAGAAATGTTCAGTTTGATGATTTTGATGGAGACGGCGATTCAGAATATAGCGGCCTTCAGAGCGTAATAATTAATGTAGACCTTAACGGATGCAAGACAGATGTTTGGGATTGGTCAACAGGAACAAGCCAGTTAGCATTCTCGACAAATTCACAGACAAAGGTTTATCGTTCAGATGATTCAGTTGTAGCTAATAAGGAAGATAATGTTCTTGATGGCACAATTGTTCTTTGGAACTTCTATGATAGTTCTGAAGATGATTATAATTATGATGGCACTTTAGCTTTTGGAAAGACTTCACTTGGTAGCGTACTTGCTCCTCAGGCTAGTGTTATTGCATCTCAGAATGTTGATGGTAATATCATAGCTGATACTGTTAAGATTTCAGCAGAGTCTCATAGATGTGACTTCATGGGTCCTATTACAGTAACAGTAAATGTCCCAGAGCCAACAACAACTACAACAGCTGAGGCAACAACAACTACAACAACAGAAGAGACAACTACAACAACAGAGGCTACAACTACTACAACAGAAGCAACAACTACAACAACAGAGGCTACAACAACTACAACAGAAGAGGCAACTACAACAACAGAGGCTACTACAACTACAACAGAAGAGGCAACTACAACAACAGAGCCTACAACAACAACTACTACAACTACAACAACAACTCAGGCACCTACAACAACTACAACAACAACCCAGGCGCCTACAACAACTACAACAACAACTCAGGCACCTACAACAACTACAACAACAACCCAGGCACCTACAACAACAACTACAACAACTCAGGCGCCTACAACAACAACAACCCAGGCGCCTACAACAACAACTACAACAACTCAGGCGCCTACAACAACTACAACAACAACCCAGGCACCTACAACAACTACAACAACAACTCAGGCGCCTACAACAACTACAACAACAACCAACAACCCAGGCGCCTACAACAACAACTACAACAACACAGGCACCTACAACAACTACAACAACAACTCAGGCACCTACAACAACAGCAGAGATAACAACAACTGCTGCACCTACAACAACAGCAGAGGTAACAACAACTCAGGAGCCTGTTACAACTACAACAGAAGCTACAACAACAACCACAACAACCACAACAGAAGCTACAACAACAGAGGCAACAACCACAACAGAGGCAACAATAATTACAACTGTCGAGGTAACAACAACAGCAGCTCCAACAACAACAGCTACTACAACAACAGCAGAAGTAACAACAACTCAGGAGCCTGTTACAACTGTAGCACCTACAACTGCAGCAACAACCATAGCACCTACAACTGTAGCAACAACTACAACATTTAAGTTCTATCCAACAACAATTCCTGTTTACACATTTACAACAACACAGGATAATACAACTGTAATTGTTACAACAACAGAGGTAACAACAGAGCAGACAACTGCTAATACCGAAACAACTTTAGCAACTTTAGCAACAACTACAACTGAAGGAAATGTAAGTGTAGAAGCAACAACAGCAACAACAACTACAACAACAACTACAGTAGTTGGAAGAGTAAATGGAGCACAGACAAGCGACGTTGAAGAAATTCAGGAAGAGACAACATTAACACCTGAAGAAGTAATCATTCTTGAGAATGATACACCATTAGGAAATGTAGACGTTGAGGATGAAGGCGGAGATGTAAATGGTACATCATCACTTCCTAAGACAGGAACACTTCCAATCTGGTTATTTGTTGGACTTGGTGTGATCATCATTCTTGCTGGCGGAGTTTTCTTTGCAGTAAAGAACACAAAGGAAGATGAGGAATAATATATTATATTAGCTGAATGATCAGTGCAAAATAAAAAATCAGATACCTAAGGGAAACTTTAGGTATCTTTTTTGTTACATTCATTGCCAGATACGATTATAAATATGTAAAGAATTATTAAATATAAAATAAAGTAGTTGGATAATTAATGAAAATTAACAAAGTCTTAATTGTATTTTTTAGGAAAAATGGATAAAATAAGGATGAGTTACTATCACATAATTGCGTTTATATAGAATATATTTGCTTGGGGATGGTAATAATAAAAGAGGGGGATTTTGCTTATGAATACTGGTTTTAGAATAAGTAGAAGAATCAAAAAATCGTTGGTTTCATTCTCGCTCATACTGGCATTAGTGGCAGGAAATGTCGGTTATAGTGTAGCTACGGATGAAAACATAAAGGTCGCGCAGGCGGCAGATGAAAAAATCTACGAGGCGGCTTCGAATGTAAACTACAGCGCTATCTTAGGAAGAGCGGTAGACTACGGCCTTTTGAGTAAGACTTTTGTAAAGGGATCTCATATGGAGTCGACACTTGCTACGTACACGTATACAGGAGGAGATAATAATGATATCGACCTTACTGATACTGGTACGGCTCAGATCATGATCGGAGAATTGACGGATAGTTCTGCGATTGTGCTAGGCAAAACTGGCGACGTTACAAAATATGTAAATGTAGAGGCACCTAAAGAGGTACTTGATACCATTAGCTTAGATGATGGCTTTAATGCAAAATTATTAAAGAAGGAAACCTCAAAAGAAGCAATAAGCTCTAATATTACTGCTATGATAAAGCATATAAGTGATGAAAGTAGTAATCTTAGTACAAAAGCTAATGTCGCTTCTTATAAGGTGGATCTTAGTGAAGTTGCAACATATAATTCTCCTCATTATACTTTAGATTTATCAGATCCAAAGTATAAAGATGTGGTTGTTTATGTAAATATAGATAAAGATAGTAATTTGCAATCTGCCATTGCAGGTACTGGCAATCTTCATATCAAAAAGTATTCTAGTACTGTTGTCGTAATGAACTATGAAGAGGCAGGAAGTATATATGTAAATAAATATGATGTTACAGTAGTTGACGGTTCTAACACTCCTATAGAAACAGAAACTGATTATTCAGGTAATATTTCTGCACATAATAAGGAAGTAGACAAGGAAATCTGTCAGAAAATTATCTGGAACTTCCCAAATGCGACAGATGTCACTTTGAATATAGCAGCAGGAACCTTCCTTATTCCTAATGAAAATGCAAATGCATGCGTAACAGGTCAAGGTGCAGGCTGGGTAGCAACTGGCGGAACCTTTACAAACAATGCAGAATGGCACTATGTATATGAAGGTGTTAGTGAAGATACCAATGCTGACGAAGAAGGACAGATTCATTTTTCTGCAAAGAAGACATTTACGGATGATATAAGTGTTGTTAATCCTGAACAGGATTATACTGTAAAGTCAAAAGCAGGTGATTTTACATTCTACTTCTACGAGACAGGCAGTGATTATAAAATTGAAAAGGGAAAGCTTGTTGAGAAAAAAGTAAAAGGTAATACGGTGGATATAGTTAATGAAGGAACTAATAAAATTAAGTTCCCAACATTATGTTTTTATACAGATGAAGAGCATAAGGATAGTGATTATTATATTCCTGCTACTAAAGATGCAAATAGTAAAACGTTCTACTATGTAGTAAAGGAAAAGGATGCTGGAACTCGCACATCTAAGGGCATAAATATTTCAAATGGCGAAATAGACATTGCACTTACTGTAACTAATACAGATGGAGTTCTTTCATATGTAGTTAATTCTAAAACATATTTAGATGCAGACAAAAAGTTAGAATATAAGAATAATGAAAATATCAAAATGTCAGGTGTTGAATTTTCATTAGGCTCATTCTTTAACGAAGTAGAACCGACTGTTCAGATTAGAAAAGCAGATCAGTTTGGAAATGAAGTGCCAGGAGCTAAGCTCACACTTACAGGAAAATTAAATACTGCGAATTCCTGGAATACAAGTGATTATAATGCATATTTCTTTAAGAGCGATGTTACTCTTGGAGAAGGAGCAAGCTTTAGTGGAACAACATGGAATAATTATGGATATGGTGATAATACCTCATCACTCAGCTGGGTTTCAGGAACTACAGACACATATATTTTAAATATAGCTGATGGAACCTATACTCTTACTGAGGAGACAGCACCAAATGGATATGAAAAATCAGAAACTGTTACCTTTACTGTAAAAAATGGCAAGGTAGTGAGTGTAGCAAATGGTTCTCAATCTAATAACACAGTTGTTATGACAGATGATAAGAGAACTGAAGTTTCAATCGATAAGGTGGATCAGTTCGGAGCAGAAGTTAAGGGTGCAACTCTTAAACTTGAGAGAACTGATGATACAAGCTATGTTTTCAGTGAAAGTCAGATGACACTTGGAACAGATGCTACCTCAAAGGGAGTTAAGAATAACTCTATTTCATGGGTATCAGGAACAACAGCAACTAAGATTTCAGTTCCTACAGGAAGCTATAAGCTTACAGAATCAGAAGCACCTAATGGCTATAATATGGCCGAGAGTGTAACATTTGATGTAAAGAGAGGCGTAATTACCAAAACTAGCTATGAGGCTAGTACAGTTGAAGGTACAACAGTTAAGATGGTTGATAATAAGATTGTACCTATTGCAATCAGCAAACAGACATCAAATGGAACTGCACTTGCAGGAGCAACCCTTAAGCTGACGGGAGTGGTAAAATCATCTTGGGGCGAGTGGGCTTATACAAGTAGCTATGATGCAGTGTTTGGAGCAAATACTTACCAGGATGCAAATCTTGTTGCTCCGGCAGGTGGAAATATTTGGTCTACAAGTGAATTTATATGGAAGAGCACAGATACATCAAGAATACTTTATAATCTTCCAAATGGTACATACACAATAACAGAAACAGAAGCACCTGAAGGTTATAAGATCGCTGATCCGGTTACATTTACAGTAGAAAGCGGTAATGTAACAAAGATAAATGAAATAGAAGTAGCTAACTCTACAAATGAAGTTGTAATTGTAGATCAATCAGAATCAGCTACACCAACTTTAACAACAGTACAGCTTAGTAAGACAGATGTTTTAGGAAAGGAAATTTCAGGAGCACAGCTTACTCTTACAGGAACAGATGCAGATAATAAGGCAATATCGTTTACTGAAAGTAATTTTGATGATACTGCAATATCAATCAGCACAGAAGGAAATACTCTTAGCTGGACATCAGACGAAAACGGTGCAAAGACTATAAAGGATCTTCCAGATGGAACCTATACAATGCACGAAGAAGTAGCACCAAGTGGCTATGTATTAGCAACAGATATTACATTTACTGTAAAAGAAGGAAAGGTTAAGAGCATAAATGGAGTTGAAGTAACAAATGATAGCAACTTAATTGCAATGGTTGACGAAGCTGAAACAGTAGTGACACCTGCTCTTACAACAGTACAGCTTAGCAAGAAGAATGCTTCAGGAAATGAAATATCAGGAGCACAGCTTACCCTTACAGGAACAGCTAAGGCTGGCGGCGCAGTAGTATTTACAGACAAGAACATAGGCACAACAACTGGAATTACAATCAGCACAGATGAAAAGACACTTAGCTGTAGCTGGACATCAGATAAGAACGGTGCAAAGACTATAAAGGATCTTCCAGATGGAACCTATACAATGCGCGAAAAAGTAGCACCAAGTGGCTACAAGTTAGCAACAGACATTACATTTACAGTAGAAAATGGTAAGGTTACAAAGGTAAACGATGTAACAGTATCAGCTACCGATAGTAATGTGATAACAATGGTAGATGATGGAATAACAACAGTTAAACTCAGTAAGACAGATGTTTCAGGAAATGAAATTTCTGGAGCACAGCTTACTCTTAAAGGAAAAGATACAAAGAATGCAGACGTTGTATTTACATCAGAAAATACAGGAACAGACAAGGACATAGCAATCAGCGCAGATGAAAAGACATTAAGCTGGACATCAGATGCAAATGGTGCAAAGAGCATTATAAATCTTCCAAACGGAACCTACACCATGACAGAAGTAGCAGCACCAGAAGGCTATGTAGTAGCAACAGACATTACCTTTACA
>OMXJ01000026.1 GCA_900315015.1 uncultured Eubacteriales bacterium
ATGCGAGGGTGATGACTACTGGACGAGTCCCCAAAAGCTGCAGCGGCAGGTTCTGTTCCTTGAGCAGCATGACGATTATGTCATGTCGTACTCGCAAGCCGAGGTTCGCAGCGGCGACGACATTGTCGGTCTCAGGAAATTCAAGACATGCGACTTCGAGTCGATTGTCTGTTTCAATGGTATAACGACATTAACCGTTTTATTCAGGGAGGAACTGAGGAAACGGTATGTTGATGAGATTGGCCCGATAGCCCCCGGTGATTGGCTGATGGGCGACTATCCTATATGGCTCTATCTGAGTCTGAAGGGTAAAATCCATTATATCGCAGAGCCCTTGGGCGTGTATCGGCTACTACCCGAGAGTGCTTCCCACAGTAAAGATTTCCAGAAATCACTGGACTTTGCTGAAAGTGTCTGTCAGCTCAGACAGTTCTTCCTTCAGTATGCAGAGAGTCTGACGGGAATACAAAACCCGAGACTGAGGAAAAAGGTGGCTGTCGAGAATATGAAAAGAGTACTGTGAGAGGCAAACTCATACTTGAAGGAGCATGGAGGGGAGCTTTCCTTCCTTTCGCTTCTGACCATGAGATTGCGAATCTTCAAACACTGCATGATGAAGAGTTCTGGGGGTAGACATCGAGATCGCACCGGAAACTCTGGAAGGTCTTAGAAAGGGTTCAGAGGTTTTTAAGAAAAGGCTTGAAAACGGAACGGTCATTCCGGTTTCACACCTTGTTGTCGATGAGATTGATCCTGAGAATGTTGATACTGAGATCCACAATTATACAGGGCGTTGTCCGACTTTAACATTTGAACTTAATCCGGTGAAGGGCTGCAATGTTGGCTGCCTTTACTGCCTTGTGACAGACGGCGTTCATGAGTAGACCTTGATCGCTCACAACAATTAAGACGGCGCTTGCGGACATTGACAGAATCTGTGAAATCATTCTGTCTTGCAGAAAGTGAGGGGAAAAATCATGTTGAAACGCAGTAAAAACGCAGTGGAAACAGTTGCTGCTTCATCAAAAAAGGAAAGAGAATCCGGTATAGAACTATTCCGGATTATTGCGGTGCTGATTTTTATTGCTAATCATTATGTTATAAACTCAGGACTGCTTGCGCAGGATGGACCGGTTTATGCCAACCCTCTCTCATGGCGCTCCATTTATTTGTTGGAGTATTATTCAGTGGGAAAGGCCTGCGTCAATGTTTTTGTAATGATAACTGCATATTTTATATGTACGGCAAGGATTACGGCAAAAAAATTTGCAAAACTATTTCTCGAAATCCTGTTCTACAGAATTGTAATCAGCTCATTATTCTATGTTTCGGGATATGAACCCTTTTCTGTTGGCGGGTTTATCAAAAATATCCTTCCGGTCAGGAATCTGCACAATGATTTTATGTGTGCTTATCCCTTGTTTTTTCTCCTGATCCCATTCCTGAGCATGTTGATTCAACACTTAAACGAGAAGCAACACATCTATCTGATCCTGTGGTGTGGTTTTACATATATCTTTCTGGGATCGGTTCCGGGTTTTTCAGTATTGATGAATTATGTTTCCTGGTTTTCCGTTTTGTTTGTGATCATTTCCTATATTCGGCTTTATCCTAAAAAGATATTTCAGAACTGCGGTCTATGGGCGTGGATGACAGTCCTTTTTGTTCTCCTGTCTGCGCTTTCCGTGATTGTCTGTACGTGGCTTGGAGTGAAGCTGAATCGCAGTTCAACATACTTGACATACTTTTTTGTCCGTGATTGCAATTCATTCTTAAATGTCGTAACCTCATTAAGCGTGTTTTTGTTTTTCAAAAACTTAAAAATCGGATATGTCAAGACCATCAATACAGTTGCCGCCTCCACCTTTGGAGTTATATTGATTCATGCAAACAGTGATATCATGCGCCGGTGGCTGTGGGTGGACATGCTTGATACGGTGGGTCATTTTAATACGCCGTTTTTGCCGCTTTATCATCTTGGTTGTGTAGTTGCAATCTTCATTGTTTGTACGCTCATTGACCAGATTCGAATCAAACTGGTCGAAAAGCCGTTCTTTAAGCTTTGGGACAGACACTGGGATGATTTTTTGGCATGGTATAAGAAGCTTGAAACCAAAATATTTACAAAAATGAACGTGCGGGAGTAGTTCCTCGTGTGTCAAGGAAAACAATGCACAGATGATTGATTCTTAGCTTCCAGTAGAAATTAGCACTCAAATCAAAGATAATATGAAACCGCCTGTAAATTCAAGAGTTCTCTTGATTTTACAGGCGGTTTTTGTTGTACTAATTGAGTAGGTATCTCAACTGCAGATGATGTTAAATAAAGCTGTTGCATATGGATACAGGAATGCAGGATTCATTCTGGACCGTGGATACTTCAGCAGAGAAAATATCCGGTACATGGATAAATGCGGGTATGACTTTGCAATCATGGTCAAAGGGATGAAATCCTTTGTAAACGATGCGATCCGGCAAGTACAGGATATTTTTCGTACATATTGAAATTTAATACTACAAGTGTTATAATATCTTACGATAGGTTCTATATTTTATATAAGGTATAATAACTAAATGGATGGTGTTAATATGAGCGAGAATGTTGATAAAAGAATTGTAAAGACCAAGAAAAATATCAAAGAGACATTTAAGAAGCTCTTAAGTGAAAAGAGCTTTGAGAAGATTACTGTTGCTGAAATCTGTAGAGAAGGAGATACGAGCAGAATTACCTTCTATACTTATTATCCGGATAAGTATGCTCTTGTCGAAGAGATGTTCCTCGATTATATCCATGAGGCCTATGATGATTATCACAATCTACAAGGACAAAATAATCCAGACCATGATCCTCTTTTAGGCTATAATAACCTTTTAGAGGCGATTCTTAATCTGTTTTACAATAATATGGATTTCTTTTCTCATGCAACCTCTTGGGAGAATCCGTACCTTTATTCAGCCTTTTATCAGCATATTTATAGAAATGTTGAGAGTTATATTTCAAGGCATAATCAGATTAAGCCGAAGTATTCTTCAAGGCAGACTGCTGCCCTTATATGTAATGGGCTCTATAGCTTTATAAATGAAAGTGTGGCCATGGGGCATAGCACTGAAGAGGTTAAAGAAGAAACTAAAAATGTGTATGATGATCTGATAAAGTCGGATTTATTTCACCCAGTGGTTTAAAAGAAGGATGAAGATGTTTGCCCTGTTTTTTGTATATAGCTTTTTAAATTGCATAAGAATCTGTGGTTTCGGTGATTTTAAATACCTTACGCCTTACATACAGATAGTAGCAGAGCACAAGTCCTATGGCTGTGAGGATCCAGCTTATTGGATAGCACATAAGGAGTGAGGTGAAGTTCTTGTGAGCTGGGAAGTATTCAAATACCCAGTATATTCTTATTCCGCATACACCAATAAGAGTGATTATGGCAGGGGATAAAGAGAAGCCAAAGCCTCGCATTGCGCCTGAATAGATCTCCATAAATACATTGACAAGCTCAAAGCCTACTATAAAGAAGATTCTTTCTCTAGCTGGTTCTATAATGGCAGGGTTGTCTGTAAAGAGTCTGACTAAAGGCCTTGCAGCTAAAAGAATTACGGCTGTCATCACTATGGTGACGACTATGCTCTGAAGAAGATCGGCTCTTATTACCTTTTTACATCTGTCCATTTTTCCTGCGCCGTAGTTCTGTCCGATGAAGGTGGTGCAGGCCTGGCCATAAGCGTTTATTATATAATAGGCAAAGATTTCAATGTTAAAGGCAGCAGATGATGCAGCCATTATGTCAGAGCCAAGTTCGTTTATTGCAGATTGAACGCAGAGGTTCGAGATTGAAAATACCATGCCCTGAACTCCGGCAGGTACGCCTATCTTAAGTATGGTTAAAAGAATCTTTGAATCTATTTTAAATTCTTTAAAGCTGATGGATATTACAGTTTTAGAGAAAATCAGTTTGAAAAATAGAAGCAGGCTGCTTATTAAATTAGAAACGACGGTTGCTATTGCAACTCCTTCTGCAGCCATATGAAATCCCCTTACAAAGAGAAGGTTAAGACATATGTTTGTGATGCCTGCAATAGATAGACAAATGAGCGGAGATTTAGTGTCGCCGTTACTTCTAAATATGGCGGCTTCAAAGTTGTAGAGCAAAATGACCGGCATTCCTAAAAGATATATTCTGATATATTTTAGCGCCATAGGCAGTACATTTTCAGGAACCTTTAGAAGCATTAAGAGATCTTCTGAAAAATATGTTCCTATTAAGGTCATGAAGACTCCACATATAAGACTTACAAGAATTGAAGTATGTACGGCACTTCTTATTCCCTTTTCGTTCTGCTGTCCGATGAATCTTGATATTACTACATTTGCTCCAAGTGATATTCCAACAAAGAGATTTACCATAAGTCCGACAACGGGGGCGTTACATCCTACTGCAGCCATGGCGTTTTCGCTGTCTACCGCGTATTTACCTACAACCGCAACATCCATTGCATTAAAGAACTGCTGGAGAAGTCCGGTTATGGCTAGAGGAAGCGCAAATTTTACGATTTTATCTGCTATGCTTCCGTTTAACATATCTATATTATTTTTCATAAAATACCCTCGATTTCTAAATATAAAACACTATAAAATCCTGATAAGATTAAAATCCATTGTAAGATTATAATTCAAGAAAAATCAAATATCAAGCTTGGTTTAGTTGACTTTTTGACTAAATTTTAGTATTATAGTAGACAGATATTTATGCAAATTTTTAAGAATGGGAGGAAAAGCATGGAAGAATTTTGGATAGAATCAACCAATAAACAAACTAAGCTTCATGCTGTTAAATGGGTCCCAGAGGGTAAAATAAAGGCCGTCCTTGTTATAATTCACGGTATGTGTGAGCACATAGCTCGTTATGATGAATTTGCAAAGTGCATGGCTGATGCCGGAATCCTTGTTACAGGAATTGATCTTTTAGGACATGGCTATACCGCAGAAACCGAAAAAGAGCTTGGCTATTTTAGAGGTAAAGATCCTGCGACCATTGTCGTAAGGGATATTCATAAGCTGCTTAAGGAAACAGTAAAGAGCCATAGAAATCTGCCAGTATTTCTTTTAGGACATTCTATGGGTTCTTATATTGCGAGAAATTACATTGCAAGGTATAAGTCGGCTCTTTCTGGTGTTATCCTTACAGGAGGAAATGATTCGCCTTCAATTCAGGGACATTTCGGTAGATTTATGACTACGGTTTTGGCTTTGTTTTTTGGCTGGCATCATAGAAGCGATCTTTGCACTATGGTTACCTTTGGCTCGTATTTAAAGAAAATCCAGGATCCTATTTCAACATCAGACTGGATATGCAGAAGGAAAGAGGTGGTCAGAAGATATGATGAAGATCCGTTATGCGGCTTTACCTTTACGCTGAATGGCTATCATACTCTTGCAACCTTTGTTGAAAGAAGCTCTAGGGAATCCTATTATAAAAATATATCAAAGAATATACCTATGCTTATCATGTCAGGAGATGAGGATCCTGTTGGCGAATATGTAAAAGGTGTTACTAGAATGTATGAAAGGTACAAGAAGTATGATAATGATGTTACCTTCATAATAAGACATGGTGACAGACATGAGATCCTTAATGAAAATGACAGAGAAGAAGTATATGAAGAGATAAGAAAATTCATATATAAAAAGGGCAATTTAGAATAATATGCTGGTTTAAAATAAGTTGCATTAAGTATATAAATATGCTATAATTGCAAATGGTGCGCGTGGGGATACAGGGATTTGGGGCGCGTTACCAAAGAGACTACAAATTGATTGGAGAAATAGTAATGTTTGGTAAAAAGAATGATTCGGAAAATGATGATAAGATAATCAGACTTGATTCTGTTACAGATTCTGTTGCAGATTCTGCTGCAAAAGATAATGCAGCAGCTGGCGCAGCAAAGAGCGATGTAATTACACTTGTTGATGGTTTTGGTCGTAAGATCAATATCGATAAGTCGAAATATATGAAGGAAATCCTTCCAAATCAGCTTAAGCAGGTTTGGGACAAGCCGGTAGAACTTTACAGAACTATCATGCAGGCTCTCAGAGAGCAGGCAGGTCCATATGTTCTCGAGGCTGCTCAGCATCTTCAGGAAATCGATGATGTTAAGGAGCGTGGCGCAGTTACTTATGCTTTAGTTCTTATCAGCAATAAGTCTTATGACGATGCAGAAAATGTTCTTAATAAGTATATGGAAGAAAATGGAAGAACTGCAATAGCTCTTTCAAATCTTTCAAATGTATATAGAGCAAAGGGCGATCAGGCAAAGTCTAATGAAGTATTAGAGGAATCTATTAAGTTAAATCCTGATCAGAATGTTGCACTTCCAGCTTATCTTGCAGTAAAGAAGAATGAAGGCGGAGAAGAGGCAATGTTTAAGGCTCTTGATGAGCTTGAGAAGATCGAGGGAAGCGTTTTCCCTAAGCTTTTCCATGCAATTTATTTTCTTGATAATAAAAAGCTTGAGGAGGCAAGACCTTATCTTGATTATCTTATTGCAGAGCATAAGAGCAATCCTGAGGTTATGATCAATGTTAATGGTTCTCTTGGAAAGAATGGTTATTCTTCAGAGGTAATCAGACTTACTGCAGATCTTTACGATCCAGCTAAGCAGGATGCAAGAATCGGTATGAATATTCTTCGTGCTTATAATGAACTTGGCGACTATGAGAATGGTACAAAGCTTCTTAACAGAATGATGCTTCTTAATAGACCAGACCTTCGTGAGTTCCTCATGAGCATGTCAAATTCTTTTGATGCAATGAGAGCAAAGAATGAGCAGCAGGTTGTTCCTACTAAGGATTCAAAGCAGACTGTTGTTGTTCTTGAAAAGCCGGTTTGGTGCTATGGTCTTGCTGATACACAGTGGGTTGAGCCAAAGGTAAATAGCGTTAAGAAGATCGGCTTCATGACTTTTGCAAATCCAAGAATCGAGACAGAATCTCATACTGAGCGTGAGGATGATTCAGGAAGACTTTCAAGAAGCATTCCTCTTTACCTTCAGGAAATTTTTGCTTATTCTACAGACATGCAGTCTGTTTCATATTTCCCATCAGTTGTAGGCGTTGGTCCTATCGTTGTTGGAAAGCCTTGGGATAAGGATTTCCTCCGCATGGCACTTAAGCAGTACAAGCTTGATTATCTTGTTACTGGTAGTGTTGCAGGCGATGGCGAGAATTATGAAATTGCCTTTGTTATGATTAATGCTGTTACAGACGATGTAGTAGTTGATAAGTTTACAACAACTAAGACAGACTTCGCAGAAGATTTCAACGCAAATGTTGATAAGCTTTATAATAGAATCACCGGTAAGGAACATGTAGAGCTTGATGAAAGCGTAGATGCAATCTACGAGCTTCCATCAGAAAAGCTTACACTTCACTATCTTACAGGTTTAGGTCAGCTTCTTACACAGACCTTCATTGAAAATAAGATTTCAGACAGGGATAAGATGTGGGGAGAAAGAAATATGATAAATTGGTATATCCAGCTTGCTCTTGGTATGCCAGATAATGCAATCCCTTACATTATGGCTGTATCAGGTGCTGCAAGAAGTAGAGCTTATGGTACTCAGACCTTCCTTGAATTCAGAAACCAGATTGCTGGTCTTGTTGCCAATATGAAGGGCAATGACAAGGTAAAGGAGCATCTTGTTAAGGAAGTTGCTAGAATCTACGGACTTACTAAGAAGGTTTGATGATCGCTCTTAAAAGAGCATCAAGGCTCTTATCAATTGCTTCATCCTTTAGGCTTGAATAATTGATTATGTAGATATGTTTAATATTTCCGCGCTGAAGAGTATTCTTTTCGGCGCGGTTTTTTTCTGTGTTTTCAAAGGTGTTAAAGAGCACTGGATATTTCGCACTGCTGCTTGAATAGTAATCTGATACCGGGAGCAGTTTTACGCCGTTTTTTAGGGCAGCACTACAGAATTCCTTATCACTTAGCTCTGTATTTATGTGCATCAGGAAATGCAGACCAGAGTTCTGCTCTATTATTGTGACATACTTAGAAAGAGGGCTGTTCTTTATTTTTTTAAGAAGAGCATCTCTTTTTGCATGATAATAAGTCCTCATGCGGCTTATATGATGGTCTAAATGGCCGTTTTCGATAAAGGCTGCAAGAGAATATTGTATGAAATTTGATACGCTGCAGGAGTAAAAGCCGAGCTTTTCGTTAAAGCTTTTAAGCAGGCTCTCCGGAAGCACCATATAGCTTACACGCATGGTGGAAGAAAGACTCTTGTTGAAGGTGTTTATATAAATTACTCTTCCGGTCTTGTCTATGCTTCTGAGTGCAGGAAGTGGAAGTCCGCTCATTCTGAATTCGCTGTCATAGTCATCCTCGATTATATAGCGGTCCTTTCCACCTATGGCCCACTTTAGGAGCTCCATTCTTCTTGTAATAGGCATGGTTATGCCTGTTGGAAAGTGGTGAGAGGGAGTGATATGAACGCAGTCAGCATTAGCTTTACGTAGCCCTGCCTCAGTCATTCCGTTTTTATCTATAGGTATATTTACATATTTAATGCCGTATCGCTCATATATTTTTGAGAGCTTTGAATAGCCCGGGTCTTCCATGGCATAGAGCTTATCAAAACCTATGAGCTGAATGATAAGGCTATAGAGATATTCAGTTCCGGCACCGATTATTATCTGCTCTGGCACCGCGGTTATTCCTCTAAAGGCTTTTAGATAAGAGGCTATGGCTTCTCTTAGCTCGTAAACTCCGCCGGACGGTGAGTTGGTGAGTAGCTCTGTCTGTTTTTCTAGTAAAACGCTTCTTGAAATTTTTGCCCATGTGGTGAAAGGGAAGTTTTCAGGAGAGGTCTCATTACTGGAAAAATCCGCAAGGAGAGAGGATTTTGGAATATCTATGCCTTCTTCTTTTAAAGAATGTGGAGATTTTGAGTCTTTAGTATCTGAAGAATACTGAGATTGAGATACATCATTGTCTCTAGTATTTGAAGAAAATGATGATTCGCGGCCTTCAGATGCTGAAGAAGCACTAGAAAAGAATTCAGTAGGGGCATTGAAGGAAGATATGTCCGCAGCATAATATCCTTTTTTCTCGGCGGAATAGACAAAGCCCTCAGCTATCAGCTGTTCGTAGGAGTTTTCTACTGTTATTACGCTGATTCCAAGATTCTTAGCAAAGGCGCGCTTAGAGGGCAGCTTTTCATTCGGCTTTATTTTGCCTGAAATGATGTCTGCCTTAATGCATTTATATAGATGCTCGTATAAAGATACCTTTCCGATGTCCTCAAATGAATACGTAAGCATAAGTTACCTTCCTTCTGAACTATTTGCAAAAATAGTAAAATATGTGTTTTTTATATCGAAAATTAAATATTGAATAATAAATTCTTTTATGCTATAATTCTAACATGCATAATTTTTAAAGTCAATCCATGGGCTTATATGTAAATCTATTAAATGGAACAAGGAGAAATAGTAATGGACCTCGTTGAAGTCAGAAGCTTATTTAAAGAAACGGACAAATATGCCGGCAAAGAAGTTACAATAGGAGGATGGGTAAGATCAAATAGAGACTCTAAGAACTTTGGTTTTATAGTTGTTAATGATGGTTCCTTCTTCAAGCCAGTTCAGGTTGTATACGGTGCTGAGAAAATTGAGAACTTTGCCGAAATTGCAAAAATAAATATAGGATCAGCAGTTATTGTTAAGGGTATCCTTACTCTTACACCAGATGCAAAGCAGCCTTTCGAAATCCAGGCTGAGGAAATAAGTGTTGAAGGACCTAGCACTCCGGATTATCCTCTTCAGAAGAAGAAGCATTCTCTTGAGTATCTTCGTACAATTCCTCATCTTCGTGCAAGAACAAATACATTTGAAGCTGTATTCCGTGTACGTTCACTTGCAGCTTATGCTATTCATAAGTTCTTCCAGGAAAGAGATTTCGTATATGTTCATACACCAATAATCACAGCTAGTGATGCAGAGGGTGCTGGAGAAATGTTCAGAGTTACATCCTTTGATTTAAATAACATTCCAAGAAATGAAGACGGCAGCGTTGATGATTCTCAGGATTTCTTCGGAAAGGCTACTAATCTTACAGTTTCAGGTCAGCTTTACGGCGAGACTTTTGCTCAGGCCTTCAAGAATATTTATACCTTTGGACCAACCTTCCGTGCAGAGAATTCAAACACTACAAGACATGCAGCAGAGTTCTGGATGATCGAGCCGGAAATCTCATTTGCAGATCTTGAGGATGATATGGAGCTTGCAGAGGATATGATCAAGTACATTATTAAGTATGTTCTTGAAAATGCACCAGAGGAAATGGAATTCTTCAATAGCTTCATCGATAAGGGGCTTCTTGAGAGATTAAATCATGTTGCTAATTCAGATTTTGGCAGAGTTACTTATACTGAGGCCATTGATATTCTTTCAAAGCACAATGATAAGTTCGATTATAAGGTATACTGGGGCTGTGATCTTCAGACAGAGCATGAAAGATACCTTACAGAGGAAATTTACAAGCGTCCTGTTTTTGTAACAGATTATCCAAAGGAAATCAAGGCTTTCTACATGAAGCTTAATCCAGATGGAAAGACAGTTGCAGCTATGGATTGCCTTGTTCCGGGAATCGGCGAAATCATTGGTGGCAGCCAGAGAGAAGACGATCTAGACAAGCTTACAAAGCGTATGGAAGAGCTTAATATGGATATGAGCCAGTATGATTATTACTTGGATCTTCGTAAGTATGGTTCTTCAAGACATGCAGGCTTCGGTCTTGGTTTTGAAAGATGCGTAATGTACCTTACAGGTATCGGAAATATCCGTGACGTAGAGCTTTTCCCACGTACTGTAGGTAACTGCACAATTTAATTTTAATAACAATTAAACGGTGTTTCAAAGAAAGGAGTGATGTATATGGTAAGATGGGCGGTGTTTTGGTTAATACTGTTTGTTGTACTTGCAGGTTTTGAATTTGCAACTGTTGCTCTTACATCTATTTGGTTCGCCTGTGGAGCTTTGCTTGCATTCTTACTTGCGCTTGCAAATGTTCCGTTGCCATTCCAGTGGACGGCCTTCATAGCATTGTCATTGGTTCTTTTATTCTTCACAAGACCTATTGCTGTAAAGCATTTCAATACGAAGCGCACGGCTACGAATATAGATGCTATGGTCGGAAGACTTGCAAAGGTTACAAAGGATATCAATAATATTGATGAAACTGGTTCAGCTCTTCTTGGCGGGCAGCCATGGACAGCACGTTCTCTTCATGATGACGAGGTAATCAAGGCAGGCACTGAGGTGACTGTTATGAAAATAGAGGGTGCTAAACTCATTGTTAAGCCTGTTGAAGGAACAACTAGTGCAAAATAATTAAAAAAATAATTCTGGCAAGGCCAGGGAAAAGGGGTAATTTATGGGTCCGTTAGGATGGTTGTTAGTAATTCTAGGAATAGTAGTTCTTTTAATTATTGCTTCATGTATTAAGATTGTTCCACAGGCATGGGCATTCATCATCGAGCGTTTTGGTGGTTATCAGGATACTTGGACAGTTGGTCTTCACTTTAAGCTTCCTTTTATTGATAAGGTTGCAAGAAAAGTAGACCTTAAGGAACAGCTTGAGGATTTCCCTCCTCAGCCGGTTATCACAAAGGATAACGTTACAATGAGAATCGATACTGTAGTCTTCTTCCAGATTACAGACCCTAAGCTTTATACATACGGTGTTGAGCGTCCTATCATGGCTCTTGAGAACCTTTCAGCTACAAACCTCCGTAACATCATCGGTGAACTTGAACTCGATGAAACTCTTACATCAAGAGAAGTTATCAATGCAAAAATGAGAGAAAATCTTGACATTGCAACAGACCCTTGGGGAATCAAGGTTAATAGAGTAGAGGTTAAGAATATCATCCCTCCAGCAGCTATTCAGGAAGCCATGGAGAAGCAGATGAAGGCAGAACGTGAAAAGCGTGAAGCTATCATCCGTGCAGAAGGTGAAAAGAAGTCAGCTATTCTTGTTGCAGAAGGTAAGAAGGCATCAGCAATCCTTGAAGCAGAGGCTGAAAAGGAATCTCAGATTCTTCGTGCTGAAGCTAAGAAGGAGACTGAAATCCGTGAGGCTGAAGGTAGAGCTCAGGCTATCAGAGCTATCCAGACAGCTAAGGCAGAGTCATTCAGACTCCTCAATGAATCAGCTCCTAATGATGCGGTTCTAAAGCTCCGCAGCCTTGAAGCTTTCGAAAAGGCTTCAGACGGCAGATCTACAAAGATCATCATCCCATCTCAGATCCAGGGTATCGCTGGTCTTGCAGAGGGTGTTATCGAGACTGTTAAGAACGAGCCAAAGGCAGGTAATAATCAGTAATTAGGGGTGCTGATATAAAATTAGAAACCAAGCTAAGAATTATAACAAAATATCCGGGTCGAAAGACCTGGATATTTTTTATTGTTTTTTGAAAATTAGAAAATTTTTACGATAGAAGAAAAATAATTATCAAATAAATATTTGGATAATGGTTGAAAAATCAAAACTTTTTAGTTATAATGTTGAATTGTAACCATGGGGGATATGTGCGCCTATGGCGGTGATTATTACTTTTAACAACTGTTTTGCTATTTATTATACTCACTAATACCCACGGGCAAGTCCGTGGGGTTGCAGTAGCGATACCGTAACCCTTGGTGAGTAGCCTAAGTTCTTTGAGAACTACGTTAAGAGAGAATACATAGTTACCTACGGATGTAGTACCAAGTCTGTAGCTCTAAGGTAAGTGATTAAACAGTTCTGAGGTATAGGGACAGTGTTGCTTACATAAAACCTCTTATTAACATTGGCGATGGTACACCAACCGCTCTTCGGAGCGAGTAATTTTAGAGGCGGTTCCTCCCACAGGTAAGCCTGTGGGTTTCCCCGCCGATAATTCTATGACATATTTATTCAGTAAGTAGCATGGTGAACTACTCATCGCCTAAAGGCAGTGGGCTTTTGTTAAATGGTTCGCCAAACTGAGACAGAAGAAATATTTGAAAGGGGAAATCGAAATGGAAAATCCAAAGAATATCAGTTTAAAGGGTAGAAGCTTCCTTACACTTAAAGACTTCACAGCAGATGAAATTCAGTACTTGCTTGATCTTGCAGCAGATTTAAAGGCAAAGAAGAAACAGGGAATTACTGGTAATTCACTTAAGGGAAAGAACATTGCCCTTATTTTTGAAAAGCCATCTACTCGTACTCGCAGTTCTTTCACAGTAGGTGCAATAGATGAAGGTGGTCATCCTGAATATCTTGGAAGAGATGACATTCAGTTAGGACATAAGGAAACTGTTGAAGATACAGCAAGAGTTCTTGGTAGAATTTTTGATGGAATTGAGTTCCGCGGATTTAAACAGGAGACAGTAGAAAAGCTTGCAAAGTATTCAGGTGTTCCAGTCTGGAATGGTCTTACAGATGATTATCATCCAACTCAGATTCTTGCAGACTTCCTTACAATAATGGAACAGTTCGGTCATTTAAAGGGCATTAAGCTTGTTTTTGTTGGTGACGGCAGAAATAATATGGCTAATTCTCTTATGATCGGTTCTGCTAAGATGGGTCTTGATTTTTGTATTCTTGCACCAAAGGAGCTTTGGCCGGGTGAAGAACTTGTAAATCTTTGCAATGAATATGCAAAGGAGTCAGGAGCTAAGATCACAGTTTCAGATGATTTAGATGTAGTTAAGGGTGCTGATGTTATTTATACTGACGTTTGGGCATCTATGGGTGAAGAGGAAAAGGCTGCTGAGCGTATCAAGCTTTTAACTCCATATCAGGTAAATTCAGCACTTATGGCACGTACAGGCAAGGATTCAACCATTTTCATGCATTGTCTCCCTGCAGTTAGGGAGCACGAGGTTACAACTGAGATCATGGACAAGTTCTCAGATGTAGTTTTTGATGAAGCAGAGAATCGTATGCATACAATTAAGGCGGTAATGGTTGCAACTCTTGGAAATATTTAAAGGAGTTTGTAATGAATATATTAGTTTTTATAATAATAGTGTTGGCCATTGCGAATAAAGGAAAAAAGCATAGGCAAGAGCGTATCGGCTGGACAGTTACTGATGAAGACAGACGCTATGACAGAGAGAGGGCTGACCGCTCTGTAGATCAAATGAATAACGGCGAATATGGCGGCTGGTATTCTTTTGATGAGGAGGGTCAGGGAAATAATCAGAGAGAAAGCCAGGATTTTGCAGGTAATAATCAGAGCGGATACCAGGATTTTGCAGGAAATAATCAGGGCGGATACCAGGATTATCAGGAATTTGCAGGAAATAATCAGGGCGGATACCAGGATTATCAGGAATTTAATGGAAATAATCAGGGCGATTATCAGGAATATCGCGGTAATAACCAGGGTGGATATGAGGATTATAACCAGGGAGGCTTCCAGGATTTCCAGGGAAATAATCAGGGAGATTATAGAGATTATCAGGGAAATCCTCAGAGAGATTATAGAGATTATCAGGGAAACCCACAGGGAAATTCTCAAAGAGGATATAGAGATTATCAGGGAAATCCTCAGGGAAACGACCAGAGAGGCTATAGAGAGTATCAGGAAAATGACCAGAGAGGCTATAGAGAGTATCAGGGAAATGACCAGAGAGGCTATAGAGAGTATCAGGGAAATACCCAGAGAGGCTATAGAGAATATCCTAGAGAAGATGCAGGAAATTATAATAGACAGGCTAATTATAATGGAAATCAGAGCTATGAGCTTAGAGTCCCAGAGCCTCAGAGAGTAAGTGCATTTTTCTCAAATAACTATGTTAATTATCCTGCTAATCAGAGAATCAAGGGTGCTTCTGTTTCAAGTACCTTTGGTGATGTAAAACTTGATATTAGCAGAGCTATTTTAATGAAGAATACTGAAATCTATGTATCATCAGTTTTTGGTAATGCACAGATTATCGTGCCAAAGGGCGTAAATGTTGAGCTTAAGGGAATTCCAGTTTTTGGTTCATTTACAGAAGAGCATCCAGGAGAAGCAAATCCATATGCACCAACAGTTAGAGTAAATGGCTCATGTCTTTTTGGAAATATCTCCATTAAGAAGGTATAAGGTTATAGATAATAAGTAAAAATCGTAAGTGCCGAAAGCTGCTTTCGGCACTTAATTGTGGTTTATAGAGAATAGAGGTAAAATGATATGATTGAAAAGAATGGTGAAAATGTTGTGCTCTGCGGAGCAAATAAAAGGGCTAAGAAATATTATCTGAATCCTTTGTTTGACAGACTTCCGGATTCAGTAAAGAGAGAGCTGCATATTATGTGCGCTTTGTTTGTTGAGGATGTTGGAGGAATCATGACTCTTGAATTTGAGCCGGATGGAGAGCTTATTTTTAAGACTGAGTGCGAAGAGGATGATTTTGAATTTGATGAGATAGGAGCAGGACAGAAAGTAAAGAAGCTCCGCTATGATAAGCAGGAGCTCCTTGAAGAAATTTCACTTTATTATAAAGTTGTAATTCTTAAGCAGAATATTAAGCTTGATTAAGCATTTCTTTTTGCAATGGCCCAAAGGCCCTTCATTGTAAGGTCTGGGTCGTATTTGTAGATAAGTTCTGTGTTTGAGCAGATAAGTCTGCCAAGGCCACCAGTTGCTACTGCGCGAAGATTTGGGATTTTACTTTCTTCACGTACCTTTTTAATGATATATTCAGTCTGGCCGATATAACCATAAACAAGGCCTGCCTGCATACTTGTAACGGTATCCTTTGCGAGTATGGAGTCGGGCTTTTTGATTTCGATTTCAGGAAGCTTTGCAGTTTCGTTCCAAAGAGCATTTGCGCAGATCTTAAGTCCTGGGCTTGTGATTCCTGCAGCAAAAGAGCCATCTTCAAGAACAAGGTCGTAGGTGGTAGCTGTACCAAAGTCGATGACAAGTACAGGACCGCCGAATTCAGCCATAGCACCTGCAGCATCTACTATTCTGTCAGCACCGATCTGCTGAGGGTTAGGTGTAATTACCTTGATGCCTGTCTTAAGGCCTGTTCCAATGATCATTGGAGTAATGCCGAGATATTTGATGAGTGCGCTGTTGATTGAGTACATTACGCCAGGAACAACGCTTGTAATGATTGCATTTTCAACATCCTTTATGTCGATCTTGTAGAAATTCATGAAATCAATTATTTTGATTCCATATTCATCAGAGGTTGAAATGTTCTTTGTAATGAATCTGAACTGAGAATGTACCTCGCCGTTTTTCATGAAGGCGAAGGTGATGTTTGTATTTCCAATATCTACTGCTAAAAGCATATTTAAGCTCCTTTCTTTGATTAGATCTGGGCTAATTTATTCTTGTTTTTTATTAGTGCAGTCAGCAGAAAAAATAGCATAAATTAGGCTATGTCTGTTTGCTGCAGCAAGCTTATTATAGCATATATATTTAAAATAGCAAATAGAAAAGTGGTGAATATATTATAATTATAAGCTGGAAAACTAGGATAATACGTAGATAAAAATGTGGACAAAACAACTGAATTTATGTAATTTAGTGGATAAATTAAGCGGATATAGTAATATTTCGGAGGAATAAATGAGTTTTAAAATCGGAAATGTAGAGATAAAGGGACCTCTTGTACTTGGACCTATGGCAGGGGTTACCGATAGATCTTATAGGGTGATATGTGCTGAGCACGGTGCAGATCTGGTTTATACCGAGATGATCAGTGCAAAGGCCATTACCATGAAAAATAGAAATACCTATGCGATGATTCAGATAGAAGAGTCGGAGAGGCCGGCAGCACTTCAGATATTTGGCTCTGAGCCTGATGTTATGGCAGAGGCAGTGCAGATTATTCAGGAAAAGAGCAATTATGATATTCTTGATGTGAATATGGGCTGCCCTGTTCCTAAGGTAGTTAATAATCATGAGGGAAGCAGCCTTATGACTGATCCTGAGCTAGCAGGTAAAATCATAGAGGCCCTGGTCAGGGTATCTGATAGGCCTGTTACAGCTAAGATAAGGGCTGGCTTTGATGCAGATCACATAAATGCAGTAGAGGTTGCTAAAAGGCTCGAGCAGGCAGGTGTGTCAGCGATAGCTGTACACGGAAGGACAAGAGAGCAGTTCTATGCTGGAAAGGCTGATTGGGGCATCATTAAAAAAGTTAAGGATGCTGTAAAGGTTCCTGTTATAGGAAACGGTGACGTGAAGGAATTTACCGATGTTAAAAAGATGATGGATGAAACTGGCTGTGATGCAGTAATGATTGCAAGGGCAGTCAGAGGAAATCCCTGGTTCTTTGAAAATGCTAAAAGAGTATTAAATGGAGAAACAGTACTAGGAAATGGAAAGCCGGAAATAGTGGGGCTTTGCGAAATGATAAGGCATCATGCGCTTAAGCTTTCTGAAGAAAAGGGCGAGCGTACTGCAATGTGTGAAATGAGAAAGCATATCGCCTGGTACACACACGGCTATAAAAATTCCGCCGCTTTCAGAGACAGAACGACAAAAATAACTAATTTTAAAGACCTTGATGACATAATCACGGAAATAATTAATGCTGAAATTGATTAAATTTATGCAATGGTGTTTTTATTCTTGCATTTAGAGGTTAAAATTGCCTTATTAAAAGTGTTCAAAATTATTAGAATGTAAGCGGAATGTAAGAAAATTTTGTGCAAATATAACAAAATTAGATTTTTGGCAAAAAAGTAGTTGACTTTATCGGGTTACGAGTTTATTATATTTTTTATGTGAAAAAGACAAATGTACGCGACAGACGTACACGGGCTTTAAATAAAAGAATACTATAAAGAAATGTGAAGGAGATAGGTTATGGCAGAGAAGTTAAAGGTTGGTATTTTAGGTGCAACAGGTATGGTTGGACAGAGATTCATCTCATTACTTGACAATCACCCATGGTTCGAGGTTACTGTTCTTGCAGCAAGTGCTAGAAGTGCTGGAAAGACATATGCAGAGGCTGTTGGTGAGGGATGGAAGATCGAAAATCCTATGCCTGAGGCTGTTAAGAATATTGTAGTAAAGAATGTAGCAGATGTTAAGGATGTTGTTAAGGATGTTGATTTCGTATTTTCAGCAGTTAACATGTCTAAGGATGAAATCAAGGCTATCGAAGAAGAGTATGCTAAGACAGAGACTCCAGTAGTTTCAAACAACAGCGCTCATCGTTGGACAAAGGATGTTCCTATGATCGTTCCTGAAATCAATCCAGAGCATCTTTCAATCATTGAAGAGCAGAAGAAGAGACTTGGCACAAAGAAGGGCTTCATCGTAGTTAAGCCTAACTGCTCAATCCAGAGCTATGCTCCAGAGCTTACAGCTCTTCTTGAGTTCGAGCCTACTGAGGTTGTTGCTACAACATACCAGGCTATTTCAGGTGCTGGTAAGACATTTAAGGATTGGCCAGAGATCCTTGACAACGTTATCCCATATATCGGCGGCGAAGAAGAGAAGTCAGAGCAGGAGCCTCTTAGAATCTGGGGACATGTTGAGAACGGTGAAATCGTTAAGGCTGAGCTTCCAGTAATCACAACACAGTGCCTTAGAGTTCCAGTTTCAAACGGACATACAGCAGCTGTATTCGTAAACTTCAAGAAGAAGCCAACTAAGGAGCAGATCCTTGAGAAGTGGGCTAACTTCAAGGGACTTCCACAGGAACTTGAGCTTCCAAGTGCTCCAGAGCATTTCATCACATATTTCGAAGAGGATGATCGTCCACAGCCAAAGCTTGACAGAGATAGCGAGAAGGGTATGGGTGTATTCGCAGGCCGTCTTCGTGAGGATTCACTCTTTGATTGGAAGTTCGTTGGTATGAGCCACAATACAAAGCGTGGTGCTGCTGGCGGAGCTGTTCTTACAGCAGAGCTTCTTTACAAGAAGGGTTATATCACAAAGAAGTAATTTATAATTACTTATTAAGCGCTTTTTTATGAAATGCAGCTTAAATTGAATAATATATAGATTTGCTACTAAACCAGCTTCTATGAGTCAGATGATAATCGGGCCGTAGAAGCTGTTTTTTGTTTACAAAATTACAAAATCTTGCTAGAATACATTTTGGACATAGTGCAGCTTATTAATTGGAGATTTACTAAATAGGCGGTTAATAATTAGGTAAAATTAGTTGATAATGAGGGAAATGAAAAACCTAAAATAGAAATAAAAGAAATCCGGGACGGAAGGAGAAGGTATGTTTGAAATAGAGCTTAGCAAAATGGATCCTAAAAAGAATGCAGATAGCGGACAGGTTTTCAGGTGGCTGAAAACTGATGAGGGCTATTTTTTTATGACCAAGAATCAGGCAGCGCTTGCTGTTACTGATGGAGATAAAGCTGTAATATATACAGAAAATGAACAGGATGAGCTTATAATAAAGAATTATTTAGATCTTGATACTGATTATGATAAGGTAAGAAATAGCATTGATAAGGCGGATGAATACCTTGTTAAGGCTGAGGAATATAGCAGAGGAATAAGGGTTTTAAGGCAGGATCCATGGGAAACTGCTGTCAGCTATATCATAAGTCAGAATAATAATATTCCAAGGATTAAGAACTCTGTTGCGGCTCTGTGTAAGGATTTTGGCAAAAAAAGAAGCTTTGAGGTGATTTTAAAGGATGGGAGAGCTGTGAAATATGAGTGGAATGAGTTTCCTGGTGCGGCGCAGCTTAGGGGTGCTGATTTTACAAAGTATGGACTAGGTTACAGGGCTCCTTATATGGAAAGATTTATTGAGTATGCGCTAGAGGGGAAATTTGAGCAGGATTATTTAAATAAGCTCTTTTCGGGAAGGCCCTCAGAGGTGCCTGTTTATGAAAAGGCAAGAGAGGATCTCATAAAGATTTATGGAATAGGAAAAAAGGTAGCAGACTGCATATGCTTATATGGGCTTCATATGGTGTATGCTTTTCCGGTTGATACCTGGATAAAGAAAATACAGGAAAAGCACTATTTAGGCGCTTTTCCGGTGGAGAAATATCCGGACTCGGCAGGTATTCTTCAGCAGTATATGTTCTATTATGAGAGAAGTGAAGCATCTCAAAAATGAAAAAGTGAGAATTTAAGAGCATTTTAAAGAATAAAAGAGAATATGAGAGTAAATAAGAGCATAATATTGGTGCTCAAACTTGCATATTTTCGAAAAAATGGTATTATAGTCCTTGCAAGTTAGTTAGCACTCTTAATTAATGAGTGCTAATAATTTAATCAGAAAAAGATAGAAACTAGTAAATTAACTATTTAAGGAGGAAATAAAAATGAAGTTAGTTCCATTAGATGACAGAGTAGTATTAAAGCAGACAGAGGCTGAGGAGAAGACACAGTCAGGTATCATCCTTACAGGCAGCGCTAAGGAAAAGCCAGTAACAGCAGAGGTTATTGCAGTAGGCCCGGGCGGAGTTGTTGATGGCAAGGAAATCAAGATGCAGCTTAAGGTAGGAGATAAGGTTATCTACCAGAAGTATGCAGGCACAGAGGTTAAGCTTGATGGTCAGGAATATGTTATCGTTAAGCAGGGCGATGTAGTTGCTAAGGTTGAATAATTATTGCTTTTATCATATATTAAATTAATTCGGAGGTAATTTTAAAATGGCAAAGGAAATTAAGAACGGAGCAGAGGCTAGAGCAGCTCTTAAGGCAGGCGTTGATAAGCTTGCAGATACAGTAAAGGTTACACTTGGACCTAAGGGAAGAAACGTAGTACTTGATAAGTCATATGGCACACCACTCATCACAAATGATGGTGTTTCAATCGCAAAGGAAATCGAGCTTCCAGATGCATTCGAGAATATGGGTGCTCAGCTCGTTAGAGAAGTTGCTACAAAGACAAATGATGTAGCAGGTGATGGTACAACAACAGCTACAGTTCTTGCACAGGCAATGGTTAGTGATGGAATGAAGAACCTTGCAGCAGGTGCAAACCCAATCATTCTCCGTAAGGGAATGCAGAAGGCTACAGATGCAGCAGTTGCAGCTATCAAGAAGATGTCAAAGCAGGTTTCAGGCAAGGAACAGATCGCTAAGACAGCTACTATTTCTTCAGGTGATGAGGAAATCGGAAATCTTGTTGCAGATGCAATGGAAAAGGTTACAAAGGACGGCGTAATCACAATCGAAGAGTCAAAGACAATGCTTACAGAGCTTTCACTTGTTGAAGGTATGCAGTTCGATCGTGGATATGTATCAGCTTACATGTGCACAGATATGGATAAGATGGAAGCAAATCTTGACAATCCATACGTTCTTATCACAGATAAGAAGATTTCAAATATCCAGGATATCCTTCCTGTTCTTGAAGCTATCGTTAAGAGCGGTGAGAAGCTTCTTATCATCGCTGAGGATGTTGAAGGTGAGGCTCTTACAACACTTATCGTTAATAAGCTTCGTGGTACTTTCAATGTAGTAGCAGTTAAGGCACCAGGTTATGGTGACAGACGTAAGGAAATGCTTCAGGATATCGCTATTCTTACAGGCGGAAAGGTTATTTCTTCAGATCTTGGCCTTGAGCTTAAGGATACAACTCTTGAGGATCTTGGACGTGCTGGTTCAGTTAAGGTTACTAAAGACAATACAACTATCGTTGATGGTGAAGGTAATCCACAGGAAATCAGAGATCGTGAAGAGCAGATCCGTGCTCAGATCGAAAAGACTACATCAGATTTTGATAAGGAAAAGCTTCAGGAGCGTCTTGCAAAGCTTGCAGGCGGCGTAGCTGTTATCAAGGTTGGTGCTGCAACAGAGACAGAGATGAAGGAAAAGAAGCTCCGTGTTGAGGATGCTCTTAATGCTACAAAGGCAGCAGTTGAAGAGGGTATCGTTTCAGGTGGTGGATCAGCTTATATCCACATCCAGAATGATGTTAAGAAGGTTGCTGATAAGCTTTCAGGTGATGAGAAGACAGGTGCTTATATCATCGTTGAGGCTCTTGAGGCTCCTCTTTACACAATCGCTGAGAACGCTGGTCTTGAAGGCGCAGTTATCGTTAATAAGGTTAAGGAGAGCAAGGCAGGTATGGGTTACAATGCTCTTACAGACAAGTATGTAAACATGGTATCAGCTGGTATCATCGATCCTGCAAAGGTTACAAGAAGCGCTCTTCAGAACGCTACATCAGTTGCTTCAACATTCCTTACAACAGAAGCAGCAGTTGCTACAATTAAGGAGCCAGCTCCAGCAGCTCCAGCAGCAAATCCAGGAATGGGAATGATGTAATAAAAGTCTAATTAAAGGATTTTATATACCGCCGCTAATATTTGGAAAAGTATTAGCGGCGGTATTTTTCTTTAATTTGACATCACATAAATTTCATAAAAATGAAAGCTAAAGGTACTTGAAAAAGCATTTTATTTGTGTTAGAATGGTTGAAAACTCGCCAAAATCATAATGTTTGACGATTGTAAGCGTTTTCTTGTAAATGCAGAAGGAGGAAAAGGTGGACGATAATAAAGATACAAAAGTTACCACTGAAGCAGTTACACAGCTAAAGAAAGAGGAGGCACCATCAAGCTTTGCTATAGGTGCAGGAAGCCTAATGCAGCAATCATACTGTGAGCATACAGTAATGCAGGCTCAGGGAGCTGGAAAGATGGCAATCAGATTTGCTCTTATTGCTGGAATATTACTTGCTATCTGGCCGGGTATGGCTTATTTAGGTACATTAACAATATTCATGGTCCTTATTTTTGGATTAGCTATTTATATTGTTTTTCCAAGACTAAATAGTGCTATTGAATATGTATTCTGCGATGGAAGTCTTGAATTTTCAAGAATTACCGGAGCAAAGGAAAGAAATTATATTGAGTCCCAGGATGGAGCTCAGGAAAGCCCTGTAGAAACCCTTATAAGCGGAGATTCACGTAAGGTCTTAAAGAAAATTGATTTTGATAATGTTGAGATCTGCGCACCAGCGCTTTCTCATTCACTTGATAGCTTCAAGAATAAGGATGGAGTAAAGACTTTTGATTATACTTCAAAGATCAAAGATAGTGGAAAGGTTTATTCTATTGCCTGCAAGAATGGCGGAAGCTATGAAATTATTAGCTTTGAGCCAAGCAAGACAATGCTTGAGCTTATGAAGAAGAAAGCTCCTAGAAAAGTTAGCGAGGTATAATTGTTTATTTTTATTTATTAAAAAGTTCAAAAAATCTCAATGAAAAAAGCGTTGACAATCGTTTATTCAAAGAGTATAATCCATTGATAAAAAACAAAATAAAATTTAAAAGAAAGAGGTAGAAAATGGCAACGATAATTGGTGAAGGCATTACATTTGATGACGTTCTTTTAGTTCCTCAGTACTCAGAGGTACTTCCTAATTCAGTAGATACAACTACTTATCTCACACGTGGCATTAAGCTCAACATTCCTCTTATGAGTGCAGGAATGGACACAGTTACAGAGTACAGAATGGCAATTTCAATGGCAAGACAGGGTGGTATTGGTGTTATCCACAAGAACATGTCTATTGAGAAGCAGGCAGAAGAGGTAGATAAGGTAAAGCGTTCAGAGAATGGTGTTATTACAGATCCTATTTATCTTGCTCCTGACAATACCTTAAATGATGCAGAAAATCTGATGGCAAAGTATCGCATTTCAGGTGTTCCTATCGTAGAAGGCCCAGAAAAGCATCTTGTAGGCATCATTACAAATAGAGATCTTAAGTTCGAGACAGATTATTCAAAGCCTATCAGCGCATCAATGACTTCTCAGAACCTTGTTACAGCTCATGAGGGCGTTACTCTTGATGAAGCAAAGTCAATTCTTGCCCATGCAAGAAAGGAAAAGCTTCCTATCGTTGATGATAATGGAAATCTTAAGGGTCTCATTACAATCAAGGATATCGAAAAGAAGATAAAGTATCCAAATGCAGCAACAGACTCAAAGGGCAGACTCCTTTGCGCAGCTGCTCTTGGTGTAAATGCAGCTATCGTTGAGCGTGCTCAGGCTCTTGTTGATGCTCATGTAGATGCAGTAGTTGTTGATTCAGCACATGGTCAGTCAGCAAATGTTATTAACTGCATCAAGATGCTCAAGAGCACTTTCCCAGATCTTCAGATCATTGCAGGAAATGTTGCTACAGCAGAAGGTACTGAGGCTCTTATCAAGGCCGGTGCAGACTGTGTTAAGGTTGGTATCGGACCTGGTTCTATTTGTACAACAAGAATCGTTGCTGGTATCGGTGTTCCACAGATTACAGCAGTTATGGATGCATATTCAGTAGCAAAGAAGTACGATGTTCCTATCATCGCTGATGGTGGAATTAAGTTCTCGGGTGATATTGTTAAGGCTATTGCAGCAGGCGGAAACGTTTGCATGCTTGGTTCTATGTTCGCTGGCTGTGAAGAAGCTCCTGGCGGAATCGAGCTTTTCCAGGGAAGAAAGTACAAGGTTTATCGTGGAATGGGTTCAATTGCAGCTATGGAAAATGGCAGCAAGGACAGATATTTCCAGGAAGGTGCAAAGAAGCTTGTTCCTGAAGGTGTAGAAGGAAGAGTAGCATATAAGGGCTTAGTTGAAGATACAATCTTCCAGCTTCTTGGTGGTCTTCATGCTGGTATGGGTTATTGCGGTTGTGCAACAATCAAGGATCTTCAGGAGAATGCTAAGTTCGTAAAAATCACTTCAGCAGCTCTTCGTGAGTCACATCCTCATGATATCCATATCACAAAGGAAGCTCCTAACTACAGCGTTGACAACTAATTTTTAAAATAAAGGCCAGGTTTATTACCAGGCTGTAATAATTAAAATTTATAGACCGTTACAGGGGAAAAATGTAACGGTCTTTCTTGTTTTTTTTAATATTTTGTGGTATGATATATATATCTAACTATGGGTGCTTTTTTGTTGTAAACCTCAATAACAAAAATGATTCGTGAATGTAAAAAATATTTCGGGAATGGAGGCTATGCATTAGTTATGGCAGATAATAGAACTAATAATTCTAATAATTCAAACTCAAAGACAGGAAGTTCTAAGGCGGGATCTGGAAGATATTCTGCAGAAGCATCTAAGCTCCTCAATAAATGGGGCGCAGCTTATGATAAAAATTCCAATAATGATCCTAATAATAAATCTAAAAATTCTGCTCCTTCTGCAAATAAGGCAGCAGGAAAGAATAAGAAGGTTCTTACTAAGGAGCAGTTCATTAGAAGAAAGAAAATCAAAAGGTTCCTTAAGAGAAATAAATTCAGGCTTTTGGCTTATGTGACTGGCCTTATTCTCATCTGTGCAATTATCGTTACGGTTGTGAGCAAGGTAAGCAGCAGAACTGCAAGTGCAAGCATCATAGATAAGGTAAATGAATATGATGTAAGCCTTAAGACAAATCTTGGAGTTGAGTCTTATTTACTCTCGCCAAGTGAAAATGCAAGGCCTTTAAATCCTCTTAAGCAGGTAAAGAGAATTGTTCTTCATTATACCTCGCAGTCAGGAAAGAGTGCCATTGATATCAGAAATCAGTATGAGGATTATGCTAATACAGGCAGTCTTACTCATGATAGCTGTCATTTCATCATCGGTCTTTCAGGTGAAATCATCCAGGCCATTCCTACTGATGAGTGCGCACTTGCTTCAGGTGTTGCAAATATCGATTCAATCTCGATTACAATGTGCAACGAGCTTCCTAGCGGAGAGCCGACGGATAGCACTTATTCTTCACTAGTAAGGCTTGTTACAGAGCTCTGTAATCATTACAATCTTGGAATTCAAGATGTTGTAAGACATTACGACATTGATGGCAGCAGCGTTTGTCCAAGATATTTCGTAATCAATGATGTTCCATGGCAGATGTTCCTTCAGGACATTCAGAATGGACTTACATCAAACGAGAAGAATTAATTGAAAAGATTTAATTAAAAAGAGCTAATTGAAAAGTTTTAATTGAAATGCGTTAAATAATTAATAGGTTATAAGTGCCATGAGTGTCAAAAAAATATATTTTTTTGGCACTCATATCTTGTAAATGGAAAAAAGGGGAATTTTAGAAGTAATGATGGAAGACAGAGGAGCTTTAAGTATCAGAGAATTTTTAAAGAAGCATCGTTTAGTTGCCGATGGAGCAATGGGTACCTATTATTCAACTCTTAAGAGAGAAGGAAATCTTCTTTCAGAGCTAGATAATGATAAGGATCCTGAAATTATAAAGACAATTCATAAAAATTACATCGAGGCCGGCGCAAATCTTATAAGGATAAATACCTTTGCCTGCTATCCTGATGTTTTAGGTGTTGACGAGGCAGAAAGCGCAAAGCTGTGCAGAAATGCGGTAAAGATAGCTAAGCAGGCCGTAATTGAGGCTAAAAATAATGCAGAACTTTTAGGAAAGGAAGAGTCTCCTTTAGAGGTTGAAAGAAAAGAAGTATTTATAGCAGGTGATATCGGTCCTTGCTCTGTTTCAAATGAAAATGCAGAAAGAGATTATAAGGCAAATATTGACATTTTTATAGAAGAAAAGCTTCCAGTTATAATCTTTGAGACCTTTACCGAGGAAAAGGAGGTCTTAAGCCTTGCAGAATATGTAAAGGAAAAATCTCCAGAGACCTTTGTAATAGCAAGCTTTTGCATTAATGGAAATGGTACGACGGGTAGAGGCATTTCCCTTGAGCAGATAGTACATCACTGCCTTGAGAGCAAGAGCATTGATGCTTTTGGCTTTAACTGCGGAATCGGTTCATCTAATATGTACAAAGCACTTTTATCAGCTAATATAAAGAGCTTTAATAAGTATTTCTATGTAAGTCCTAATGCGGGCTATCCGGAGTTTTTAAATAGCAGAATGGTATTCATTAATAATACCTCCTACTATATCGACTATATGAAGCAGATAGCTTCTCTTGGGGCTTCCATCATAGGTTCGTGCTGTGGTACAACTCCTGAATATACAAGAAAAATCAGCGAGTTCGTAAGAGAGCTTCCTCCGGTTGAATTAGCTGGTGAATATAAGGAAAAGCTTGAGGTTTCAGAAATCCTTTATGCATCTAATGAGTTTGATAGAAAGCTCTGCGCTAATAAGAGAGTAATCGTTGTAGAGCTTGATCCTCCTTATTATCAGGATGATGAAAAGATGATAAGCAGGGCAAAGGAGCTCATGGGATATGACATTGACATGATCGATATTGCTGATTCTCCGCAGGGAAAGAGCAGAGTGGATTCAGTGCTTATGTCTGTTAAGCTGCAGAACATGACTTCAATTCCTTGCATGCCGCACATCACCTGCAGAGACAGGAACATGATAAGTGTGCGTTCTACAATGCTTGGAGCCTATGTAAATAATATCCGAAACATGCTCATTGTTACAGGAGACCCTATTCCTGCAGATATAAGAAGCAGTGCGACGGGCGTATTTGATTATAATTCTGAGAAAATGATGCAGTTCCTTAATGAAATGAACAGGGCTTATTTCTCAGCTGATCCTATTGTATTTGGTGGTGCAATAAATCAGGGAAGACCTAATGTGGATTACGAAATAAAGAGAATTAAGAAGAAGATGGAGGCAGGTGCGAGATATTTCATGACTCAGCCTGTATATTCTGATAGGGACATTGAGGTCTTAGATAGAATGAAGAAGGAGACAGGAGCAAAGATACTTTGCGGAATCATGCCGCTTATCAGCTACAAGAATGCCTTCTTTGTTAAAAATGAAATTGCTGGAATTGTTGTTCCGGATGAGGTGCTTGCCATGTATTCTCCTGACATGAACCGTGAAGAGGGAGAAGAAGCGGGCAGACAGATAAGTAAGGAAGTAATTAAGAAGGCAGAGCCGGTGGTAGATGGCTTCTACTTCATGCTTCCTTTCAATAGAATTAATCTTCTTGATGGTTTAGTTGATAAGAAGAAAGGAATGGAACTGTGAATAGAGAAGAATTTAGGAGAATGACTCAGGAGAGAGTTTTATTTTTGGATGGTGCAACCGGCAGTAACCTTCAGATGAAGGGCATGCCGGCAGGAGTCTGTCCTGAGCTTTGGATTGAAAAGCACGAAGATATACTTATAGACCTTCAGAGAGAGTTTATAAAGAACGGTACTGATATTGTGTATGCGCCTACCTTTACAGGAAATAGAATAAAGCTTGAGGAATATGGCATTGCTGATAGGCTTGTAGACCTTAATGTAAAGCTTGTCGGTCTTTCCAAAAAGGCCATTGAGCTTGAAGGAAAAGAAGGGAAGGTCTTCATTGCAGGTGATATTACTATGACAGGCAGACAGCTCGCACCTGTTGGTACTATGGATTTTGAAGAGCTTATTGATGTTTATAAGGAGCAGGTAAAGGTTCTTGCAGAGGCAGGTGTTGACCTTATTGTGGTTGAGACCATGATGAGCCTTCAGGAGTGCCGCGCAGCAGTTATTGCTGTTAAGGAGGTAAGCGACCTTCCTGTTATGGTTACTCTTACCTATGCAGAGGATGGAAGAACTTTATTTGGTACTGATCCTGAAACTGCTACTGTTGTTCTAGCAGCTATGGGGGTTGATGCAGTTGGTCTAAATTGTTCAACCGGTCCTGATAAGATGGGCGAGCTTGTTCAGAAAATGCTCGATGTGACTGATATTCCTATAATTGTTAAGCCTAATGCAGGTCTTCCAAAGATGGTAAATGGTGAAACTGTCTATGACATGGGACCTGAAGAATTTGCAGTTGAGACTGCAAAGCTTGTTGAAATGGGCGCTGGTATCTGCGGTGGATGCTGCGGAACAACCCCGGAGCATTTAAAGAAGCTTATTGATACCGTAAGGGAAAAGGATATCAAGGTAAGAGATAAGGTAAAAAACAGAAAGACTCTTGGAGCAACGACGGTAAGAGCCGTTACGACAGAGCATAGAACGGTTTATATAAATGATAATGATCCTTTAATGGTAATCGGTGAGAGAATTAATCCGACAGGAAAGAAGGCTCTGCAGGCAGAGCTTAGAGAAGGAAAGCTTGATATGGTGCTTGATTTTGCTGAGCAGCAGGAGAAGGATGGTGCAGCCCTTCTTGATATCAATGTCGGAATGAATGGCATTGATGAAAAGCAGATGATGCTAAAAGTTACTGAGAGCGTGCTTACAGTGTCAGATCTTCCTCTATGTATTGATTCAAGCTATACCGATATCATTGAGGCGGCTCTTAGAAGATATCCGGGCAGAGCGCTCATCAATTCAATTTCGCTTGAAAAGGGAAAGGCTGAAAGACTGCTTCCGGTTGCTAAAAAGTACGGAGCAATGTTCATATTGCTTCCTGTTGGTGCAGAGGGGCTTCCTAAGGATCTTGCAGAGAAAAAGAGCATAATAGATACCATTTATAACATGGCTCTTGAAAATTCTCTTACAGCTAGTGACATTGTTGTTGACGGACTTGTTGGTACAATCGGTGCAAATAGCAGGGCGGCTCTTGAGGTAATTGAGACCATAAATTATTGCCAGGAGAAGAAGCTTGCTACCATGTGCGGCTTATCTAATATTTCCTTTGGTCTTCCTGAAAGACAGTTCATCAACTTTACCTTCCTTGCCATTGCAAGGGCTGCCGGACTTAACATGGCCATAGCTAATCCTTCTCAGGATCTTCTTATGAATACTGCGGCAGCAGCAGACCTTCTTCTTAATAAGAATGAGGCTGATATAAGATACATTGAAAGAGCCCAGGAGCATCCATTAAATAGCATTGCTTTTGGCGCGGCTCCTGGCGCTAGCGCAGCTTCCGGAGCTAAAGAGGGCTCTGGTAGTGCAGAAAAGAGTGATGCAGATGATAATGGCTCGGAGGTTTTTAGGGCTGTTTTAAAGGGAAATAAGCGTACCATCTGCAATCTTGTTCAAAAGGAAATTGACGGGGGAGTTTCTCCTCAGGATATTTTAAATAAAGAGCTGATTCCTGCAATTAATGATGTAGGTGATAAGTTCAATAAGAAGAAATATTTCCTTCCTCAGCTCATAGCTTCTGCTGAGGCCATGAAGGTAGGAATAAATTACATCAATCCTATGCTTAAGCAGGGTGAAAATACCGAGAAAAAGGGTGTTGTCGTTATCGCAACAGTTGAGGGCGACATTCATGACATAGGAAAGAATCTTGTAAGTCTCATGCTTGAAAATTACGGGTTCGAGGTGCATGATCTTGGCAAGGATGTAAAGTGTTCGGATATAATCGCCGCAGCTAAGGAATTTGATGCGGATATAATTGGTCTGTCTGCTCTTATGACTACTACCATGCAGAAAATGAAGGATGTAGTAAAGGCTAGAAATGACGAGAAACTCAAGGCGAAAATAATGATAGGCGGGGCAGTTATTACTCAGAATTATTGTGATGAAATAGGCGCTGATGGCTATTCTAAAGATGCTCAGGCAGCAGTTACGGTAGCAGAGGAGCTGATAAAAAAATAACTGTCAAAAGATAATAAAAACCATTTTATTTTAAATGGCTTTGTGTTAACATAGCTTTATAAGTGATTAAGGGGTTTTTATGCTTTTTTAGAGTGCAAAAAGGTGCCTTGACATTTTAAATCATAATCATATTTTAGGAGGAGAAATATGCATTCCACTGTTCTTTTTAACGATGGATGGAATTTCTCAAAGCAGCCTCTTGGCAAGAGCTTTGAAGAAATGCAGAAAAATGTATCGGAGTTTTCACCTGTAGAAATACCGCACGACTGGCTCATTTACAATACAAATGATCTTTATGAGACTTCAGTTGGCTGGTACCGTAAAAATTTTACAGTAAAGCTTAATGAGGGCGAAAAGATCTTAATTGCCTTCGATGGTGTTTATATGGATTCTACACTGTTTGTTAATGGGAAGCAGGCAGGAGAGTGGAAGTACGGTTATTCACAGTTCAGATTTGATATTACAGAATTCTTAAATGATGGCGATAATGAGCTCATTTTAAGAGTAGTTCATCAGAGCCCTAATTCACGTTGGTATTCTGGTGCTGGTGTTTATAGAAATGTATGGCTTATTACAGAGCCGGCTGCTTATCTTGTTACAGATGGCGTATATATATCTACTAAGTGCAGCGAAGAAGATAATACAAAGTGGACTGCTTATATAGATGCTGAAGTTTCCTTTGATAAGAAGATAGCTGCAGCCGATATAAAGAATTATTCAGTAAGACAGTCGGTTCTTGTTGAAGGAGAGATGCTTGTATCATCTGGCATCAGCTCACCTCTTTCAAAGACAAGAATATTTAATTGTTATACTGGTCATGAGGATTATGTTTATGACACTTCAATTGAGCTTCCGGTCAAGGAGCCTATTGAGTGGGATATTGATAATCCATATCAGTATGATTTAAAGACCGAGCTCCTTTTAGGAGATAAGGTCGTTGATGAAATTGTTCAGAAGTTCGGCTTTAGGACAATTAAGTATGATACAGAAGAAGGTTTCTTACTTAATGGCAGAAAGGTGAAGCTACACGGAGTATGTCTCCACCACGATCTTGGAGCTCTTGGTTCAGCTTTCAACAAGGCAGCCATGAGAAGACAGATTGAAGTCATGAAGAAGATGGGCGTTAATGCCATCAGAACCTCTCATAACATGCCAGCTCCAGGTCTTATGGAGCTCTGTGCAGAAATGGGTATATTGGTTGATTGCGAAGCCTTTGATATGTGGGTTCGTCCAAAGACTGAATTTGACTATGCAAGATTCTTTAAGGCCTGGGCACGCCGCGATGTTGGCAGCTGGGTTAGAAATTTCCGCAACAAGCCTTGTGTCATCATGTGGAGCGTAGGTAATGAAATCTACGATACTCATGCTGATCCTGAGGCTGTTGATATTACTAAAAAGCTTTCAGAATATGTTTATTCAAGTGATCCAAGACAGAATGCCCGCGTTACAATCGGTTCAAATTACATGCCTTGGGAGGGTGCACAAAAGTGTGCTGATGTTTATAAGCTTGCAGGCTATAATTATGCAGAAAAGTATTACGAGCAGCATCACAAGGCTCATCCGGATTGGGTAATCTATGGTTCAGAGACAGCTTCAACTCTTCAGAGCCGTGGTATTTATCATTTCCCTCTTTCACAGCAGATCCTTGCTGATGATGACGAACAGTGTTCATCACTCGGTAATTGTACAACAAGCTGGGGCTCAAAGAGCATACAGTATAATATAACAGCAGACAGAGATGCTCATTTCTGCTGCGGTCAGTTTATGTGGACCGGCTTTGACTATATCGGAGAGCCAACTCCTTATCAGACAAAGAACAGTTATTTTGGTGCAGTTGATACTGCAGGTTTCCCTAAGGATGCCTTCTATCAGTATGCAGCTGAGTGGACAAGCTATAAGAAGAGCCCTATGGTTCATATTTATCCATTCTGGAACTTCAATCCTGGTCAGATGATCGATGTGAATGTTGTTTCAAATGCGCCAAAGATCGAGCTTTTCTTCAATGGTAAGTCACTTGGAACCTATGATTTTGATCATGAGCATGGCACAGACCTTGTTGCAAAGTGGCAGCTTCCTTACGAGGAGGGTGAGCTCATTGCTAAGGCTTATGATGAAAACGGCGATGTAATTGCTACAGATAGAGAAGCAAGCTTTTTAGATGCTGAAAATATCGTTGTAGATTTCAATAAAGAGACCTTAAAGGCAGACGGAGAGGATATCATCTTTGCTGAGATTTCGATGACAGATAAGAATGGTAATCCTGTTGCAGATGCTAATAATAGAGTAGATGTTTCAGTTACCGGCGCTGCAAGACTTGTTGGTCTTGATAATGGTGACAGTACAGACTTTGATCAGTACAAGGGCACAAGCCGCAGACTTTTCTCAGGAAAGCTTCTTGCCATGATCAAGGCTACCGATAAGACAGGAGACATCGAGCTTACTATTTCTTCAGAAGGACTTAAGAGTTATACTAAGGTGCTTAAGGCTGTAGAGGCAGAGGAGGTCTTAAATCCATCACTAGAACGTATGACCTTCATGAAGAATGAAGAAGTAGCGCATGATAAGGATATCCCTGTTAGAGAAATCCTTATAAAGCCTGTAGATGTTGATAAGGTTACAGTAGATAGCTATAAGATGACAAAGGATAAGCCATATATTGATTTAGCTCTTTCACTTTGTCCTGCAAATGCTACCTATACTGAACTTGTCTATAGACTTACAACAGAGGCCGGAATAGATTCAAATATTGCTGAAATTGAAGAACTTGGTAGCGAGAATTTAGGTGACGGCGAGTTTAAGAGAATAAGAGTTAAGGCTCTTGGTGATGGAACTGTTATGTTCAGAGCTATGTGCAAGAACGGTACAGATAAGATCCATATCATTTCAGTTGTTACAATAAAGATAGATGGAATTGGAGCAGCAACTCTTGATCCTTATGAGTTTATTGCAGGTGGTCTTTACAGCAAATCTGCAGGAGATATCCAGACAGGAATTCAGAGAGGCTTTGCTATCTGCGGAAAGGAAATGAGCGATCCTACCTATGCAGGCTTTGAGAATGTTGACTTTGGTGATTACGGCAGTGATGAGATCACAGTTCCTTTCTATGCTATAGATAATCAGGCTTATAAGATTAATCTCTGGCTCGGTGAGCCAAATAAGGAGGGAAGTGAGCTTCTTTATGAGATGGTATTTAATAAGCCTCAGATCTGGCAGACTTACCAGGAGGAGACTTTCAAGCTTAAGAAGCGTATCCGCGGCATTAAGTCAATCTACTTTGAGTCAAAGCAGAGCATCCATATTAAGGGCTTTATCTTCAAGAAGTATGATAAGACCTTCGAGAAGATCTATGCGCTTGAGAATAATCAGATCTATGGAGATACCTTTACAGTTACTCCTGATGAGATTACCGGTATCGGTAACAACGTATCACTTATTTTCAAAGGCTTCCATTTCGGTATTAAGGGAATGACAAAGCTTATTATCTGTGGACATTCACCTATTGATAAGAATACCATCCATGTTAGATTTACAACTAAGGATGGAGATATAGATCAGCTCTGTGAGTTTACTAAGAGTGATGGATATACCGAGAGAATCTTTACTCTTGATGAGGTAAATGGTGATGCTGATGTAACCTTTGTATTCCTTCCGGGCTGCAACTTCGACTTTAGATACTTTAGATTTGTACAGGACTAAAGAGCAGTTGATTTAATATTAGTAATAACAATAGCGGCATTAATAATTGTAGTAATAATAGTAGCAGTAATAATTGTAGTATTAATAGTAGCAGTAATAATTGTAGTATTAATAGCAGCAGTAATAATAATAGTAAATAAAGGGCCTTCGCGGAAATTAAAGACCGCGAAGGCCTTTTTGTGCCCTTCTATTTGGGTATATCTATATACGTAAATACTTGCGTATACATTTGAGTATTTATTTAAGTATACATTGAGCATATATTGCATGTCTGCCGGCATATGTTTAAAAAAATCTCTAAATGTTGTATACACGAATAATGTACAAAATGAATTGAATAATATTCATTTTATTTGTGCATAATGCGCTAAATATGCATTACAATTTTATTCTTATGCGAATATTTAAAAAATAGTGCTTGACATAGTAATCAACATTGTATACAATAATACATGTGTTATTTTTTATAATATGCATTTACATATTAAATATTTATGGCTATAATCGGAGGCTAAAAATGGAAGAACGCAAGGTTTATTTAAACACTCATACTAATCTTCTTCAGCTTGAAGAACCAATCTATAAGCTTGTTGATGTAACAGAACCAAACTGCTACCGCAACCTTTATCCGCAGCATGAAATCCCAAGAATTGCATTCAATGACAGGGTAGTTCCACACAATATGCCGGATAATATCTGGATTACTGATACAACCTTCCGCGATGGTCAGCAGTCAAGGGCTCCATATACAGTAGAACAGATTGTTACAATTTTCGATTACCTCCATAGACTTGGCGGTGAAAAGGGCCTTATTCGTCAGAGTGAGTTCTTCCTTTATAGCAAAAAGGACAGAGAAGCAGTAGAAAAGTGCCTTGAAAGAGGCTATGAATTCCCGGAGGTTACCTCTTGGATCCGCGCCAATAAGAAAGATTTCCAGCTAGTTAAGGATATGGGCCTTAAGGAGACAGGTGTACTTGTTTCATGTTCGGATTACCATATTTTCTATAAAATGAAGATGACCCGTGCCGAGGCAATGCAGCATTATCTCGGTATTGTAAGAGATTGTCTTGAAATCGGCGTTGCAGTAAGATGCCATCTTGAAGACATCACCAGAGCTGATGTTTATGGCTTTGTTGTTCCTCTTTGCGCAGAGCTCATGAAGCTCTCGAGAGAGTATAATATTCCGGTTAAGATCCGTGCTTGCGATACCATGGGATACGGCGTTAATTTCTCAGGTGCAGTAGTACCTCGTTCAGTTCAGGGAATTATTTATGCCCTCATTTCAAATGCAGGTGTTCCATCAGAATATCTTGAGTGGCATGGTCATAATGATTTTTATAAGGCTGTTGTTAATTCAACTACAGCATGGCTTTACGGTGCATGCGGCGTAAACTGTTCATTATTCGGCATCGGAGAGCGTACAGGAAATACTCCTCTTGAGGCCATGGTATTTGAATATGCTCAGCTTAAGGGCACTCTTGATGGAATGGATACTACTGTCATTACAGAGCTTGCTGAATATTATAAGAAGGAAATTCATTATAAGATCCCTCATCGCACTCCTTTTGTAGGAAAGAATTTCAATGTTACAAGAGCAGGTGTGCATGCTGATGGTCTTATAAAGAATCAGGAAATATATAATATTTTCGATACGGAGAGATTCCTTAACAGACCACCTCTTGTATCTGTTTCAAATACTTCAGGTCTTGCAGGAATAGCATACTGGATAGATACCTTCTATCATTTAAATGGTGATAAGAAGATGGATAAAAATGATCCTATGGTTATTTATCTCAAGGACGAAATCGACAGGGAGTATGCAGATGGAAGAGTTACAGTCATGACAGATGCAGAGCTTGTAAGCCTTATAAATGAGGCGAAGAAAAAATTTAATGTGGATTTACCTGATGTAGTTGTTGAAACTGACCACGATTAATGATATAATAATAAAGAGGCGCAATGTTTGCACTTATATTGGTGCAAACATTGTTTGATTATTAAAAGGAAGAAGAAAATATGGCTGAAGAGGTTGCAAAGGAAGTGACAGATAAGTACTCGCTTAGAGGCAGAGTATATAGTTCTATAAGAGAATCCATTCTTTCCGGCAAGTATCCAAAGGGAGAAGAGCTCAAGGAGATTGCTATCGGAAAGGAGCTAGGAGTTTCAAGAACGCCGGTTCGTGAAGCACTAAGGCAGCTTGAGTTAGAGGGGCTTGTTAATATAATACCAAATAAGGGGGCTTATGTTACAGGAATTACTCTTAAGGATGTAAAGGATATTTATGCTATCCGTTCTTATCTTGAAGGTCTTGCTGCAAGGTGGGCCTGTGAATATATCAGCAAAGAACAGATAGAGGCGCTTGAGGAAAATATTTATCTTGCCCAGTTCCATGCAGAAAAGCATCATGCTGAGCAGGTAGTAGAGCTTGATAATAAGTTCCATCATACAATTTATACTGCGTCTAATTCAAAGATGCTTGAGCATATTCTTATAGAATATCACCAGTATGTCAAAAGAGTGCGCGAGGTTACTCTTGCAGATACTGAAAGAGCTATGAAATCCAATGATGAGCATAAAGCCATCTTAGAGGCAATCAAGAATAAGGATACGGATCTTGCTGAAAAGCTTGCCCATACTCATGTTGAAAATTCTCTTTCAAACATTGAAAGAATTGGAACCGAAAAAATCGGTTTTAACTGAAAATTAAAGGAATGATGATTTATGATTTTAAATTGCAAAAGCATCTGTAAAAGCTATGGGACAGATGTTATTCTCGACAATGTTTCCTTCACTGTAGAAGATCACGAAAAGGTTGCCGTGGTCGGAATAAATGGTGCGGGAAAATCTACACTGTTTAAGATTCTCATGGGAGAAGAAACAGCCGACTCTGGTGATGCAGTGTGGTCAAAAACTGCAAGAATTGGCTATCTTGCACAGCACCAGAGCCTAAATTCTGAAAATACCATTTATGAAGAGGTTGCTGCTCAAAAGGCAGAAATCTTCAAGGTAGAAAAAAGAATAAGGGAAATTGAGCATGAAATGAAGCATGAGAGCGGAGAAAAGCTGGATTCTCTGCTTTCAGAATATAATAGACTTACAATTAAGTTTGAAACTGAAAACGGTTATGCCGCAAATAGTGAAATAACAGGAGTCTTGAAGGGTCTTGGTTTTACTGAAGAAGAATTTGACAGGAAGGTAAATACGCTTTCCGGTGGGCAGAAAACCAGAGTAGCTCTCTCAAGGCTCCTTTTGTCATATCCGGACATAATTCTGCTAGATGAGCCTACAAACCATCTTGATATGAATTCCATCGCCTGGCTTGAGACTTTCCTTATGAATTATAAGGGAGCTGTTATCATAATTGCCCATGATAGATATTTCCTTGACAGGGTGGTTTCAAAGGTAGTAGAGCTTGAAGCCGGAAAATCCATGGTCTATTCTGGAAATTATACTGAGTTTGCTGAGAAAAAGAATAAGCTCAGAGAGACTCAGATCCATCATTTCCTGAATCAGCAAAGGGAAATCAAGCATCAAGAAGAGGTAATTGAAAAGCTCCGTTCTTTTAACAGGGAAAAATCCATTAAGCGTGCAGAGAGCCGCGAAAAAATGCTTGATAAAATCGAAAGAATCGATAAGCCTGTTGAAATAAGTGATAAGATGAATATAAGGCTTGAGCCTTCAATCATCAGCGGAAATGATGTTCTTAGCATTAAGGACATTAAGAAGGGATTTGATGGAAATGTGCTTTTTGAGGATGTTAATATCGAATTAAAGCGCGGAGATAAGATGGCCATTATCGGAAATAATGGTACTGGAAAGACGACTCTACTTAAGATAATAAACGGAGCCCTTAATGCAGATGAGGGCGAAATCAAGTTCGGTGCTAAGGTGCATGTGGGATATTACGATCAGGAGCATCAGGTGCTTTCAATGGAAAAGACCATCTTTGATGAAATCCAGGATACCTATCCTCATATGGATAATACAAGGGTCAGAAATACCCTTGCAGCCTTTTTATTTACAGGTGATGATGTTTTTAAGCTGATCAAGGATTTATCGGGCGGAGAAAGAGGCAGAGTTTCTCTTGCAAAGCTCATGCTTTCAGAGGCTAATCTCCTTATTCTCGATGAGCCGACTAACCATCTTGACATGGTAAGCAAGGAAATTCTTGAAAATGCCCTGATTAATTATGAAGGAACTCTCCTTTTTGTATCACACGACAGATATTTCATAAACCGCGTAGCTACGAGGATAGAAGATCTTACTAATAGACATTTCCTAAATTACAATGGTAATTATGATTATTATCTTGAAAAGAAGGAATTTGTTGAGGCTAGCTTCTTTGGCACTCCTTTAAGTGATTCATCAAGTGCTAGTGGAAGCATGGCAGGAAATAGCAAGGTGAATTCCTCAATAGGAAATGCTATTTATACCTCCCTTTCCGGAAAAGGAAATTATATCAAGGAGGATGCTGTTGATTCTCATAGAAAGAGTGCCATAACTGGTGCTTTTAAGGATGGGGCAGGAAATCCGGTTACAGGAACGGGTGAGATCGCGGCAAGTAGTGATGCCCTTTCAGCAAAAGAAAAGTGGGAGCTTGATAAGCAAAGAGCAGCCCAGGAAAGAAAGCTAAAGGCCGATATTGCTAAAATTGAAAAGAGAATTGAAGAAATCGAAGCAAGAGATGCCGAAATAGATGAAGAGTTAGTTAAAGAAGAGGTATTTACCGATCCAAAGAAGCTTTTAGAGCTTAATAATGAGAAGAAAGCGCTCGAATCAGAAAATGAAGAGCTTATGGAAAAGTGGGAAGAGCTGAGCCAGAGCCTTGAAGATTTTTAATTGACATTTTTTTAACAATGTACTATAATATGCGTTATGAGTATGTATATAGTATAATTGGAGGTTTGAGTTACGATGAATGAAAAGGCAATAAGCGCAACGGTCATAAGAAGGCTTCCAAGGTATTACAGGTATCTTTCAGAACTGCTAGAAAATGATGTAGAGCGTATATCCTCTAAGGAATTGAGCGATAGGATGAATGTTACTGCATCTCAGATCCGTCAGGATTTTAATAATTTCGGCGGCTTTGGTCAGCAGGGCTATGGATACAATGTTAAGTATCTTCATAGTGAAATCGGAAAAATACTTGGGCTTGAAAAGACACATAATGTTGTAATAGTCGGAGCCGGAAATCTTGGACAGGCGTTAGCTAAGTATCAGGATTTCCCAAAGAGAGGCTTCAAAATTATAGGTATATTTGATATTGATCCTAAAAAGATAGGAATGAAAATAGGCGGAGTTGAAATTAAGAATATGGCAGAGCTAGAGAACTTCATTAAGGATAATGATGTAGACATAGCAGCCATCACTCTTCCAAAGGAGCCGGCACCTGCCATTGCGGCAGCTCTTGCAGAGCTTGGTGTAAAGGCCATATGGAATTTTGCACCTACTGATTTACATCTTGAAAAGGATGTCATTGTTGAAAATGTTCATTTGCTCGAGAGCCTTATGCATGTTTCATATAGACTTGCAGACAGGGAAAGAGGCGATGATGACGATGACGACGATGATGATGATGATGATGAAGACGACGATTGATTGATACCAAAGGAAGGATGCCCTCACTAATACCCACGGGCAAACCCGTGGGGTTGCAGTAGCGATACCGTAACCCTTGGTGAGTAGCCTAAGTTCTTTGAGAACTACGTTAAGAGAGAATATATAGTTACCTACGGATGTAG
>OMXJ01000024.1 GCA_900315015.1 uncultured Eubacteriales bacterium
TCAACCAAAGGTGTCATGACCTAAATATCGTAGGCAGAATTTCTTCTGTCTCAGTCTGGTGAACCATTTAACGGAAGCCCACTGCCTTTAGGCGGTGGGGAGTTCACATGATCTCAAAGATATACCAAGTATCTCGGCCACCTGCTACTGGGTCAGTCTCTTTTCTTTTCTCAAATCCTTAATCGCTCCCATATTGCACCTCCATTATTATTATAATGCAATATTTGCACTTCATTATCAATAAGAAGTGTAAATATTGCACTTCCTATTTATCTTTCGTGAAACATAGTTTTTTGGTAGTAAGAAAATGTTAATTGGGCAAGATATGCTGAATTATGCCGCGGTTCTGCGCTTATATTCTTAACTTCCTGAAAAAGTTCCACTCAAACTTACTTTTTAGGCTTTCTTCCACGTCGTTTCTGTGTACTTTTTGCCAATTGTTCCTCTGTCATCCCTGACTTAAGAAACTCGGCTACTTCTTCATAACTTCTATTACCATTTTCGAATAGTTTGAGCAGTTCTTCATTCTGCATTGCTCTTTTCTTTGCCATCAATTCTGCAAGCACAGCTATCTTTGTATCGTACTTTTCTTTTGCTTTTACGACCTCATCCTGTGCTCTCCTTATCTTGTCATCTATTGTCTATGTTGTTCTCTCCGCCATCTGATATACCTCGTATCCCACCCTGAACAATCGTTTAGCGAGCTGCATATTATAAAGCATCCATCTGAATGTGGAATCATTCAGCTCCTTGTTTTCTTTACGAAAAATTTCAATCAGATCATTTCTGGTATATGTCCTGTCTCCCTTTAAGTTTTCTAATACATAATCTATCTTCATTAATACAATAACCCCCTTGAGTGCATTGTCAAATTTTATAATAATTGACTATGTGCTTATAGTAATTTGCGTTGAAACGCTTGTCAAGCGTTTTGTCATTTTTTTGTTTTTTGACATTGTGCTACAGGGATTTTTTGAGAAAAGCATCTGCATTTTATCCATTTTTGCATAGGTTATTACAACTTCCTATCACTACTCATCTGATAATCGAAATGCATCAATCATTTTTGCAGTATTTCCGTTAGACCGGGGGCTTCCGTTCAGCACAAGTATCTTCATAGTATTTACTCCTCCGTTAAATTTCGGGTATCGATTCTTATAATAGTTTACTTCTTCTCTTTTCATTATCACGTTCAATGTGTGTTTCAAGATCAGCAAGCCGGGTAGGCACAGGAATATGACTATCCTTGTCAGCAGTGCAAGATGACAAGCGATTTCAAGTGAGATATTATTTCCTACGGAAACAAAAACCGGTCTGACATCCTTATGAGTTCTCAGAGCCCTGCCATAAAAAACCGGAAGTTTATTCCGTTTTTAGTACCGTTCCTTCCAAATTACTGCCAAAAAGCACCCTGCATAACGCAGAGTGCTCTCATCTCATCGGATAGTTCACCTTAAAAGGTGTAAACGGGGTTTAAATCCTTTTAATAAATCTTCAAAATGCCATATTTTCGAAGCTTTTCGCTCTACTGAAATTGCTTGCCCCAGCAGATAAACAGGATTTTTAGGATCTTCATAAAAAGCACTCCCTTCTACGTTATTATAGTACCATGTCTGGGAGATAAATTCTACCACATTTCGATGAATTATTGAGAATTATTTTACTATTTCTGCTTTTAATGCTTCAAATTCTTCCTCTGTTATGTCCTGGGCATCCTTATAATATCTTTTATTTCCGTCATCATCCCAGTCTTCCCATCCAAATGTGAAAGAATCTACTACTTCCAGATTTCCATCATACTTCTCCAAATTATAGGTACATCTTCCTTCATGTGTACTATCACTATGTACTATCCAGTTTGCACCGTCATAGTTGGTATAAAAACAGTATCCGGTTGTGCCTTCTCCTTGTGCGAAGCACACTACCTCTCCATCCTTGCAGTCAAAACAATTGTCGCCATATATTTCATTCTCTAAGATAAATTCCACTTCACCATCATTATCCAAATCAACAGGATCTGCTATAGTCACATATAAATTAGGATCGATTTCTTCTTCCGGGGTACCCAAAAACTGGAAAAAGCTTGCATCCATTGTTACTTCTTCACTACCGGTTGTCTTGACTTCAGCAGTTATTTCTCCCTCACAAAATGACTTAAACAGCTCTTCCGGTGTAGATTCATCTGTCTTTGCTTCGATAGTTGTAGCTTCATCTGTCTTTTCTTCGATAGTTGTAGTTTCATCTTTCTTTGCTTCGATAGTTGTAGCTTCATCTTTCTTTGCTTCGATAGTTGTAGCTTCCTTAGTTGCCACTTCCTGCGTAATTCCGGTGTTTGTAGAAACATCAGCTTTTCCGCATGATGTCAGCATTCCTACAGATAATAACACACATAATTCTCTTTTAACAATATCTTTTTTCATAATATCTCTTTTCTTTAGTTTTTTTGGTTATTATTTATAGCATAAAAACCAATTTCGTATTATATCATATATCGGCTATTTGTGTGTTAATTTTTCATTAAAATTTGTCAAGCTTCTATTTCTTTTTGCTCTCTCAGTAAAAAATACGGGTCTTTGACACTTTATAATCTTTCAGAATAATGAAATCAGAGTTTGAAGCCAGACCAGTATATGTACAAAGGGACGACAGAATAAATGCACACATGAATATGACTTTGTTATCTCAAAGCAGCGGTTATGTGCCATCTTATAAAAGAACTGATTTAACAGACGAATTGCATCGAGCATTTGTATTTAGAACCGACTATGAATATCTCTCAAAAGTTGCAATGAGAAATATTGTAAAAGAATCAAAAGAAATTAAAAAAGCCGAAAAATAGCACGTTCCATAGATTGCTCCATATTTTTCCTCCCACAGTGCTATGCAGATTTCATTAAACATAATCGTTTCCCATATTCATATAGTCTTCTAAAATCTGCAATGTAATCTGCGTGTATCTCTATAAAACTACTATGCACATGTTGCGGTACAAGCAAATCTTCCATATGCGCCTTCAGCAACCTGCTTAATACATACAGGTGGTCAACCGATGGTAAAATTCTCCCCTTAAACCACCGATAAATCGGCTGTGGGCAGGACAGAAGTAATATGTTCTGTATATCTTTAACTGTGTAACCGTTTTTTTCTATCATCTCTTTCAATAAGAGCCCAGTTTTCTTCATGTCAATATTTTCATACATAGTTAATCAGCTCCTTTAACAAAACTCTCCTTCGGTCCAATCAAATGGATAATCCGGATCTTCCCAGTATTTTTCCCCAGACCAAGATCTTTCATATACCTTAAAACGCTTACGAGCCTGCTTTTCTTTTTCTTCATATATTCTATGGCAGAACGGCATATATATCTCCGCCTCCTGCTCTGTACAGGGTATAACGTGCACTGTTGGTTTACTATCCTTAAAAACCGGATCTATCTCGTAAACCCACTTAAACGGCTCCGGCTGACGCTGGCTGTGTCTATACACCCTGTTAAAGTACTGCTGCCAGGAATACTTCCCGCCATATTCATCATAAATACCAACGACATTCTTATTTTTCAAGCAAAATTCTTCCAGATCCTTAAATGAATGAATTGTATTATGCTTTTGGAATAACGGCCGCCATCCTACACTCAACTTATTCAGATGAACCTTATAACCCAGATATGGCTCATCTACAATTTCATATTCTTCATCTGTAATTCCATAATCTGTTTCAACCGCAAAATACTCTCGCATCAGTTTCTTGCTTTTACTCATAATATAAAAATTTGTTCCCATATGATATCCTCCCGTCTTGTTGATTGTATGATAACCTATGGAAACAACTATTGCATTGGACTGTTAGTCCAAAATGAAAAGTTCTTAATATTGAAATTCAAATTCTTGTCAAGCGTTTTGTCATTTTTTTATTTTTTTGACATTGTGCTACATAGATTTTTTGAGAAAAGCATCTGCATTTTATCCATTTTTGCATAGGTTATTACAACTTCCTATCACTACTCATCTGATAATCGAAATGCATCAAATCAGACCTATAAAAATAAAATTCTGCTATAAAAGCAGGATTTACTTATAATAGTTTACTTCTTCTCTTTTCATTATCACGTTCAATGTGTGTTTCAAGATCAGCAAGCCGGGTAGGCACAGGAATATGACTATCCTTGTCAGGATATTATTTCCTACGGAAACAAAAACCGGTCTGACATCCTTATGAGTTCTCAGAGCCCTGCCATATACTTCACCATCAATTACTATATCCGTAAAGCTCCCTGCTTCATTCTCTGGTTCAACATAGTCAGTTTGCTTATCAACGCGGAAATACGACTTTGCAACTCCGAAAGTCGGTTTGTCCAGGTAAAACGAAGCATGTGTAGCTATGCCCATATGACGTGGGTGAAGATAGCCGTTTCCATCAAATACATATATATCGGGTTTTGTTTCAAGCAGCTCTGCGGTTTTAATAACGAGCGGAAGCTCCCTGAATGCCAGAAAACCCGGTATATAGGGTACTCCTATTCTTCCGCTGAAATGCTTTTTTTCTATTACTTTGTGAGTGCTGATTTCTATTATCACAATACAGCATACCGCATATTCCTCCTCACCGTCCTTCCAATAAGCAAGATCCACTCCGGCGGCAGTTTTCATGTCAGAAACGTCAAAGTTGTCACAAAGAGAAATATTATTTCTCAGCTCATTTTGTATTACAGTGTATTCAGCCTCGCCATTCATAATTCACCTTTCTTTCCTGATATTCACTCCGATCAATAACTCGGATCAATAAATCTAGTGGCGATACTTTCTTAATGTAAATTTTAACTGAAATAGACCAATAAATATTGCAAATGCTCCAATAGTTCCTTTTCCATATTCATTGCGTTTCTCGGGATCTTCGGAATTAACCTTTACTACTATTGTGTCACCTTCATTATATTCATGCTCTAACCAGTCTGTTTCATAAGTATATTTTTTCTCATTAACCACATATTCACATGTTGCTTTATACTTATACTTATCCTTATTCCTTTCTCCACTTTTCCTCTTATAAAGTTTCCTTTCAACCTTCTTAACAACAGCATTAACCTTCATATCATAATTATTATTTTCTTTTACCTGTAAAAGTATAAAATAAACACCAAATACAAAAAGTAATACTACTATTGCAAGCGAAAACAACATTCCTGATTTTTTTTTCATATTAATCAATTATACTCCTTAGTTGTATTTTAATTCAATCAACGCCCAATCATCTGAAGTGATATCGTACTCATTTTCACAATACGGACATTTTTTTAATTTTGTTGCATCAAAGCTGGCACCGCAGGACGGGCAGCTTATCTTTGTCATAGAGAAGTTGAAATCAACAGGTATATCAGTTCGTCTCTTTAAGGTTGCAGAAAACACCTGTGGCTTATAATACACCTTATTTCCTTTAGCATAAAGCACATCAAAGTAAGCTTTCGTCTTAACTGTCACAAAATTTCCTTCATCCTTGAATTTTATAACACCGAGAGCTCCTCCATAATTTAAGTCAATTATATCCTTCATCCGTAAATCAAGTCTATCTCCAACATACAATGCAAGTTCTTTTTCATCTTCAGAAAACACGGCTGTTTTAATAAGAGATATAGCCTTACTTGTAAAATATTCGTATGAAAATTCAGGACTGACTTTTTGCATTCTAGATTCAAATCTTCGTCTTGAACCTACCGTTCCAAATTTATTCAAATTTACTATCAGTTTAACCATGCCTCTTATATATATAAAAAATATAGTTCCCATGTATGTAGCAATAAAATTTGTTATAATAAGTGCAACAACACCACTTATCATAAGAAAATTATTCTCTTTCATTGCAGATAGTGAAAACATATCCGGATGCATCAAAGAAACCAGTATATATAATATTACTAAAGAAACAAAATACAATTTTTTATATAATGATTTAAACTCACCCTTATTTACATTTGAATCATCTAAAAAATAAAATGATGAAACCTTTGGAAAAAGATCATCCATTTTAAACTTTGTTCCGCATTGCGGACAGCCATCCTGCAGTCCGGATACAGTAGATACAAAGCCACAGTTAGGACAAGAGAATGGATCATCTTCCGGATGAACACCACTTATTACATCTGTAACAGTTCCATATACTACGCTTTTTTTGTCATCCTTATAAATAGCTTTTCCGTTTTTTCTTACTACTCGTTTTATTCCACAAAAATCGCTGCAGACAGTATTCAAATAATGCATGTCTTTCCAATCACTTAGAGGTATAAACTCAAATTTATTTTTTCCTCTTGGATAAATCTTGTAGTCAATCTCAAGATCTTTTGATTTAATCCTGTCTTGTTGTAGTTCTAGCGAATATGCAATATCTCTATCTGCAAAAGAAACATTTTTTCTTTTTTTAAACGTCTCTCCAAAGGACTCCAAAAAATCACTCAATTTATTGTTTGTTGCCCTTGGTACTTTTTTCCCATTGAAAAAATTATATCCCATAAATCATACCTCTTTAAATATTCTTTTTTCATTACATATAATATACTATATCATTATAGCACAAAAAACAGAGCTAAAACAGAAAAATATTATATCATATTTTCCTAAAATATAATATTTTTCTTTTTCCATTATTGTGTAACAGGCACATATCCAAAAAAGACGCGGGTCTTTGACACTTTTTTCTCTTAACTTTTCTTCAGAATAATGAAATAAGAGTTTGAAGCCAGACCAGTATATGTACAAAGGGACGACAGAATAAAGGCACACATGAATATGACTTTGTTATCTGGAAAATCAGCATCATAATAAAAATCACGCATATGAAACAAGCGCCACCTGTAGATTATATCACAGGTAGCGCTTATGTGATTTTGCGGATGAAAAAATTTCTAATCTGTCCCGGTATCATGTCCGCCCTTATCGTAAATGCACTGATAAAACGAGATAAAGAATGTTGAATTTATTTCTGCGTATCAGATTTCGGGCTTTTGAATATCATCCTGAAATAATTGTATAAATGAGGCTTGACGCTTGTATGATCGTGCCCGGTGTTTTTCATAATGTGAGAGAGATACATCTCTCCGTTTTCAGTAAGAATATTCCTGTAACTGTCAGGTGAATTTGTCACCACGCCGTCAGCCTTAGATGAGCTGATGAGAAGCACATAGGGCTTGTTTTCTTCACTAAACCTCATTTCACTGCTCTCAAGCTGCCCCGGGTGCATAGCCGATCCGGGTATATTCACAAGTCCCGGTGCCGGGCAGACTGCTCCTATATACCCGAACAGCTCAGGATGCTTAAAGCCAATAAAAAGCGATTCTCTCCCTCCCATAGAAAAGCCGGTGATTGCTGTATTTTCCCTGTTTTTTGAAACAGAGAATGTTTCTTCTATAAAGGGCATAAGGTCAGATGTAAGGTCGTTTATGAAGTTATCATATGCAAGGCAGTTAGCCATATCCATCCCCGTACAATATGGCATGTCCTTGTCACAGAAAATATAAGGGAGAACCACAATCATCTCCTTTGCTTCACCGTCATGCTGAAGATTTGTAAGAATAGTGCTCAATGCAACAACATCCCTTGCCATCCAGTCCTCGTTGTCATAAAATCCGTGCAGGATATAGAGTACAGGATACTCACGGCTTTCATCATAATTCACAGGTAGAAGTACATTAACATTTGTTTCGCGTTCTGCTGTCTGGGAGTAATAGCTGTACTTCTTAAATTCAGGATATTCAATTCCCTCGCGCTTCTTGTCATAGCCTTCCGGAGGAAGCTCTTTTATCATATCTTCATATAAATTCATTCCTATACCCTCATTTGCGTTTTCCTGCTCATCTTCTTTCGCCTGATTCGCTTCATCCGTATAAATAACAGCACTTTCATCATTCAATCCCATACCCTTTTTTGCGTTTTCCTGCTCATCTTCTTTCGCCTGTTTCGCTTCTTCCGTATAGATGACATTACTTTCATCAGCCGGCGCCTCCTGAACAGGCAGAGCTGATACAGCCCCGCTGCCGTCACTTTTTACTCCGCATGAAACAAGCACCTCAAGCATTGCCGCTGCTGTCAGGACAGAAATTAATTTTCTTTTCATGTTTTTCATATTGCTACCTTTCGATATTTCTGATATGGATTTAGTTTCTTATGGCAATACTATATCATCACAGGTTCAATTTATCAAGTTTAAATAATGAAAAAACATGCAATATATGATGTTCAAAATTTAAACATTTATTTATGAAATCCCCTTATTACGCAGCTTTATGCTATGATTTTAGGTTCCTTTTACCTGGATGTTGACATTTTATCAAGCATCTGTTATGCTGATAACGGAGGTGAAATTTATGAATCTTGAAACGAGTTATTATCCCTATAACCCACAGCTTGAAATGCTGCCTTTCAGACTTACAGGCATTGGAGGAAGCCGCTTTCAGAAGCATATTGACCGTCCTGACGGCTATATGTGGCACCAGATTCTGTATTGCGCAAACGGCAGGGGCTGGCTTAAATACAACGGTTCATGCTACGAGCTTAAACCGGGAAGCTATGTATTTCTCCCAAAGGATTTTCCTCATGAATACTACCCGGAGACAGATAGCTGGGAAGTAAACTGGGTGTGCTTTGACGGACACTGCTGCGACGAGACTCTTGCGTTGCTGGGGTTTAATTCTGTTCTTGTTATTGCCTCAGATGAAATGGGCGGCGCTGAGAGTTTTTTTGATAAGATGGCAGAGGCTTACACCACCGATGTCCTGTACAGCGGCTATACCTGCTCGGGGCTTTTATATGAATACATACTATCTCTGAAAAGACTCCTCATTTCTGCCGACAGCCAGGCAAAAAGCCGGCATATTTCGGTGCTTATGCCCGCCCTGAAATATATTCACGAAAACTATCAGGAGGATATTTCAATGAATTTCCTTGCCTGTCTTGCCAAGATAACGCCGCAGCACCTTTGCCGTCTTTTTAAGAGTGCATTTGCCCTGCGCCCAAACGAGTATCTGAACAATGTTCGCATTGAAAAGGCTTTTCATCTTCTGAAAGAAGGGCACTCTGTCAATGACACTGCAAGTGAATGCGGATTTCGTGACCCAAGGTATTTCAGCACGGTATTCAGACGGCACACAGGAATGACACCGTCAGAATACAAAAAAAGGACCTGATCAAAAAAGACACCTACAGATGTAAGTGCCTTTTATCAATATGATCGATATCTTATTTCATTAGCTCTTCATTCAAAAGGAATTGCTCTATGCCCACATAAGTGATACCATTCTCATCCTGCCACGGTTTAAGATAATCCCTCACAACAACGATCTTTGCAAATGAATCGGGTATCCGCTTTAAAGATGCTATCTCCTGCTCCTTTTTCTCCGGATCGGCTATAGAAAGTGCTGACTGTATATAGAACCGCTTATTACCACTGTTCACTACAAAGTCTACCTCCAACTGCTTGCGGATTTTCTTACCGTCAGCATCCTTGGTATTGTATTCCACCACACCCACGTCAACGTTCATGCCTCTTCGGATGAGATCGTTGTACAGTATGTTTTCCATAATATGAGTCTCTTCCAATTGCCTGAATCCAAGCCTCGCATTTCGAAGCCCCAGATCGGTGTAATAATATTTAGCGGGGGTACCGATATACTTTCTTCCCTTTAAATCATAACGAACGGCTTTTTCTATGAGGAATGATTCCTCAAAATAACCGATATATTTTTCAATTGTTTCCGAGCCTATTCCAATCTGCCGTTCACTTTTAAACGTATTCGCCAATTTACTTGGATTGGTAAGGGATCCGATCCCCGATGCAAGGACATCAAGCAATATGTCCAGCACTTCCTTATCATTCTTTATTTCGTGTCTTTCAAGTACATCTTTTATATAGGTTCTATCGAAGAGATTCTTTAAATATCTGCTTTTTTCTTCATGTGATTCAAGCGAAATGGCAAGCGGCATTCCACCATAGGTGTAATAATCCTGCCAGGCTCCCCTCTTATCCCCTTCATACTCATTATAAAACTCCGCAAATGACAACGGATATACACGGATCTCATCGCCTCTGTCCCTAAACTGAGTCAATATATCCGAAGACAGCATCTTGGAATTGCTGCCGGTAACATACACATCAGCGTTATCCATTTGCATAAAACCGAGGATGACATCGATAAACGTTATCTTGGCATCCTTATTATCCACGTATGGATTCTGAATCTCGGATACAAACTGAATCTCATCTATGAAAATATAGTACCTCTTCTTAGGGGCGATCATATGATCACGGATATACTTATCCAGCTCCAATGGATTACGATACCTGGCATTTTCCAATATGTCCAATGCAATGGCAATAATCTGATCTTCCTTCACGCCTTCTCCCAAAAGCCATTCCCGATACAACTGAAACAGTAATACCGATTTGCCGCTTCGGCGAAGTCCTGTGATGATTTTAATGCGTCCATTATCCTTCTTTGAGATAATCTCTTTCAAATACTGCTTTCTCGGATACATTTATGCACCTCACGATTTATTTGCGGATATCCGCATTTATTTCATATATTATAACATTCTCCCTTCTTCTATGTCAATGGCGTCCATGATTTTTTTGCGGATATCCGCATTTTTTTCATCAGAGCATCGTCTCGGGTCTTTGACACTTTTTTCTCTCCGCCATCTGATATACTTCACTTCTTTTCGTCAGCTATTCTCAGCTGTTCACTTATCCTGTTCACTCTGTCTTTGATATATGGTACATTTATTCCAAATGCTCCAAGCATTGTTTTCTGGGTTGCTGTGATTGCATGATCCAGTCGATATATCCTATCCATCCCTCTAATCATTTCAATTTTACCGCTCTCAAAACCTCATTTGAGTCACCTTCAATGGCAGTGGCCAGCATCTTAGCCTGTATTTCCACAGTCTATTGTAAGGCCTCCAAACGCTTGTCGTTAATGGCATAGCCTTTTATGATATAATCCTTCAAAACTTTATTGGCCCAGCGCCTGAACTCGATACCTCTCTGAGATTTGACGCGGTAGCCACCGGAAATAATGACGTCGAGATTATAATACTCCGTCATATGCGTTTGAGTCTTTCCCTCGATAGCACCATGCTGAGTGGTAGTCGCAAATTTTGTGACTACCACCTGATAAGACATTATAAGGCTACGTCTCCGCAATAGAGGCATAGCTATTTTTCTCTTAAAAAAATCTCTCAAATGTGGTATAAATATAACTGATACATGGAGCGTGACCAATCGTGAGGTGATTGCTATGAATATTGCCATCGTTGATGATGAACCTGTATTCTTGAAACAACTTCATAACAGATTAAGAGAAATGAAACTTCGATTCTGTTATTATTTCTTTCCTGACGAATACGGTAGATATAAGCCTTTATGTATCAAGCGGAATACTGCTGTCAGCAATCATGGTACTGCTCGGTCGCTTCTTGAATCGGGGTGATTACAGTAAACGATGACAATGTTATCTGAGCTGTTTGAAAGGAGGAACTTGTAATGAAAAACTTCATGAGTATCGCAAAGAAGGCTTCCACGGCACTGGCTAACAAAAGGCTATCCGGCTAGGCGGGTAATTTACAATCACTTATTTTCGATTTAAAGATAAAAACATATGGTAAAGATGTTAACTTAAATCAAACTGCGCATGATATAATAGCATCAAAAACAATAAAAACCAATTTTGGTTTTGCAGATATGCTATCTGATGTTGATGCCAAAATATGTATAAATATTACAATGAGGAAGATAATTTATCATGATAAAAGATGGTAAAAGATACATCACTATGCTTTTAATTCTTTCAACTTGCCTTTTCCTTTTCAGTTGCAGTTTTGTTTCTAATTCAGACGATTTTGATGAAATCTCTGTACAAACCGAGTTCGGTGACATATTTAACTTATCGTTCGATAGCTATAAAGTAACAACAATTGTTCAGCACAATGAATCTGATTTTTATTTGGTATTCGATCGAAAAATAGATGCACATGATATCATAGGAATCAAAAACAATTCAAAGATAAAAGCATATAGAATTGATGATGTGATTTTTTATGATAATGGAAACGGATTCGTTCAATTTGATGGTGATTTATCATCAAACACAATAATAACAGATTTAGTAAAATCAAATCTTCTTGTTAGTTACTGTTTTTTTAAAAGCAATATAGACTATTATTATAGCGAAAGTTTATATAAAACGGAGATAAAATCTATGCTTAATTTTATATGTAACAAGGAGTATAAAGAACTTTCATGCTATGGATTAACGGAAGAAACATTAGAAAATACATCTGATATGGAACATATAGAGCAATTGGCAAAAGATTTATTAAGTGGAAATTAAGTCATAATCAGAATTGTAGAGCATACCACAACAGGCACAAACCCTATTGGAACTGAATAACCGCAAGCCCTCAGAAACGCTCTGTAAGCGTTTCTGAGGGCTTTTTCTTTTCAGCGATTACAAAATTACTACAGCAGCTTCAAACCCATACTAGTCCTTAGCTTCACCTATATAATATTCATCAGGATTTTCCTGATTATAATGAATCCAACTCCTTAAATGCAATACCATATTCATAATACCTATTATAATAACTATCCTCATCGTAATCTTCGTTATCTTCATCCTTATCACCATTATAAGCTACAAGATGTTCTTTAAGGAAGTCATAGAGAGACTTTTCAACTTCATCCGCTCTCTCTTTAAAGTAGCCTGTGGTTATCTCGGCTACACCACCTTCAGAAAAACTCATCTTCATAGAAACTATGGCATCTACAGGTATAAACTGAGATTTAAGATTCTCCGAATCAAAAAGCATTATAATATCTTCCTTACTACTTTCACTAAGCTTTTGGGTTCTATCTTCATTTCCGTTTTCATCCTCAAGAATATATGCGAAGCTGTGGGTCTGATACTTTACCCCCTCTGGTTCAAGGATAACGCCCTGATTTTTCTCCTTGATACGATTATATAGTCCTTCCGTCTCACCTACCAAAAAGTCTGAATATAATGAATACTTCGAACCAGAGATTATATACTTCTTTCCATCAGTAGCCACCGCCTCAACAATATATCTTTCAAGCTTTTGCGGGTTATCCTTTGCGGCCTTATAGTAACTATATATTCTCTGTATTTCACCATACTTAAGCGCCACATGCCCATCGTAATCAGAATCGCCTTCATATCGAATACCAATAACCATATTCTCGGTAAGATATACCTTAAGGACATCAAGCCAAACAGAACCTTCTTTACATGCTTCCTTGTCAATATCCTTAGCTGTAATATTGCTGAGGGATATAACCTTACGTGAAGCCTTCATTTCAGATAAAGCCCCTAGGAAGATAAATAGAGCGATTGGGCCAAAAATCATTCCTACAAGACCAAAAGAGTTTTTATATTCATTCCAGAAATTAAGTTCCATATACTCGATACAAACTTCACCGAGCACATCATCCATATTTTCTTCTGTAATGCTCAGTCCTATCAACTGCCCTACCTTTGATGCTATCTCTTTCTTTGACTTCTTATCTGCTACATAATGAGTCATTCCCTTAATGCGATAAGTACCTGATGCTTCTACAGCAGACTTTATCTTTCCATAATCATCTTCATCAATTTCACCCACCAGGTATTCTTTCCCATCAGTCAGCAGGTAGTAATCGGATTTCTTATAAGCATCGTCAAGAAATTGCGGTACCTCTGTTATATCAAAATACACGTTCTTCCCGGCAAGATTTCCTGAAGCCTGCAAAACCGTATCGATTTCCTGCACTTTACCAAAAGATTTCATTACAGATATCAAGCCACCAATTGCCAGCAAAAGGTTAAATGCCGTCAAAACAGTTCCAACAATAAATACTACAAAGTAAACGCTATAGCACGATCTGATATTCTTATTCTTGTAAAACATATAATAAAAACCTCGTTTTTTCCTCGCAAGCTCAGACAATCGCTATCCTGGTAAATTCAGTTCTATCTCAAATATATCTTTTTCCTGCTTGGCAGCTATAGTTCCTCCCATTTTTTCAAGGAACTCTTTGCAAATATATAGTCCAAGACCTGCTCCACCCTTGGTTCTGGAGGAATCCTTCTGATAGAACCTTTCAAATATTTTCTCTTTATCTACATTTTCAGTAGCATCTGTCTGTATCCTAAGTTTTATCATCCCTACAGCCTCAGAATTATTCTTCTGGGCTGATTCTTCAATATAATATTCTCCTTTTATCTAGCAAAATTTCCATTTTTTAATTACTATCCAAATAATCTTCAAGTTCTTCTTCTGTAAGGTTTAAATACTGTGTCACTGTATCTCCGTCAGTTATGAGCAACCTGCCATTAATCCAAGTGTATTTAAATCCATTAACCCTTTCAATATCATCGCATAAATAGAAGTTATACTTATCAAAAACATACTCCGTTTTCTCTCCATCAAGATCAAAGTATGCCGTACCATCATCTTTAACAACAAGAATTCCCTTTTTTCCTTCTTCGAGCAATTCCTTCAACTCTTCTATCGTCGCTCCCTCTTTGGAAATTGAGATGCGCTTATAGTATCCGGGCACCTCTTTATCTTGCCCTACATATACCCCTTCTTCATCTGTAAGCGGATGATACCCACTATCATCCTCTATAGATTTATTAATTGTTGTTACTACCGTATTATCTACAGGGTTACATGAACATAGGAAGCAAGCAAAAACAAGCATCAAAGCTACTAATACGTTCTTTTTAAATATAGTTTTCACACAAATCGTTTTTTTACTATTACCTGGCATTTTTGTTCCTTTCAAACTTATAAGCTTTTGCTTACATAGTTAAAGTAGAATTTAATAGCAGCTAAAAAGCAACAACTGCGCATTTCATTATAATTGCTGGTTATTCGTTTGTAAATAGACAAAAGCGCAAATTAAGAATTGTTCACGATCATCTGCCAAAAGAGGCTCAACCTTCACACTCCATAATGTATTCTAACTATATATCACCTGCGCATGATAATTGCAAGCATAATTATCGTGCGTATAAGAAAAAAGCGGTTTGCATTCATTATTGATTGCAAACCGCCTATAATATCGTCAGTATAGATGCTAAATCAAAAGCTTTATATTATTACTGCTTATGTATCGTATCAATATTATCCTTAAGCATGGAGAACACCTCGTCTACATTCACATGATAATCCTTTTTAGGGCTGCTAAATGCTCCTCCATGAATCGATACTGGTATCTGAGCTCCTTCCACATTTATGGTCTCGCCGTTCTTCTTAAACGCCTTATCAATAATGGCGTTCGCATATGCTATATCCTCTGTCGTTGTGAAGACCACAAACTCGTCTCCTCCTATCCTAAGCAGAAGGTCGTTCTCGCCGCAAGCTTCCTCAAGGCGCTTCATAATCTCAAGTATCGCTGCGTCACCTGCTTTTCTGCCATAGGTATCGTTAATGTGCATTAGGCCTACTAAATCCGCACAAACATATGCATTATTCTTTCTCTCCTGTAACACATCATACAACTGGTCAATAGAATATCTGATTCCACTCATAAACACATCCTCACTTTCGTTGATCTCAGGGGGAGCAAGTTTAGGCGTGTGACCTGTAAAGTGTCTATGCTTTCTGAATTCCACCGGTGTGATGCCCCACACCTTCTTAAAGCCTCTCGTAAAGCTTTCATGTGAAGAATAACCATACTTCAACGCGATATCGAGAACGTTATCCTGCGATTGCACCAGATCCTGCGCTGCACACGAAAAGCGTCTTCTGATGATATATTCCTTCACAGAAGTGTGAAAAACATATTTAAATGTTTTCTGAAGCCCTGATACAGAAACATAGAGATGCTCAGCAACATCGTCAACCGTGATATTTCCCGAAATATTATTCTCAATAAATTCAAGTGCCCCAAGCAGCATTTCTCTATTGTCAGCCAAAACCGTGTCCTCCTTTCTATCTTTTTTTGATATTCGATCGATCGAACCGTTCCAAGAATTCTTATATCTTATCCTAACATACTTTTTTGATAATGTCTTGACTTTTTATGTATCTTCAAATATTTTTTTTTCCAAAATACTCAGTCAAAACTTATAAAGTGCATAAAAAGATAGATAACCTATACATTTTCCGGTATATATACATCAAATTCCATTTCATTTTCATCGGGATTTACCTTAACATATATATCCCCGTAAAGGTAGCGGGCTATTTTTTTTGCTTCAAAAAGGCCTATGCCATTCCCCCCAACACTTTCTGCATTAGACCCCCGCCAGAAGCTATTGAATATGTATGGCAGTTCTTTCTCACTAAGAACCTTGCCCTTATTTTTAATCACAAAATAGTATCCGTCTTCTTCTTTACTTAAGCTTACATGGATACCTTCGCCATTTCCATACTTAATAGCATTTTCCATGATCTGAGACAAAATCCTGCAGATTCCACTCTTATCGCTCTTTACTATGGCATTATGATTTAATTCAAAAGTATAAGGTATGCTATTCACCTTCAGCCTGTTGCTATATTCTTCCTCTAGAAAGCTTCTGAGCTCTTCAAGGTAAAATGACTCTATTTTAGGTTCAAAATCAACAACTGTCCCAGAGGTTTTATCTATAAGTTCCTTCACTATTTCTGTTATATCATCGGCATTCTTATTGATTTTTCCAGCTATCTCGGCATCGCTCTTATTGATTTCTCCATTTTCCTGATAGAGACCTGTTCTGATTGCATCTGCATACAGCTTGATATTTGCAACTGGTGTTTTTATTCCATGAGCAATAGTTGTAAGCATTGTCATCTGATCGCGACTTAGCTCGTCAACCTTCTTCTGTTTATTCTGCAGATTATCACTGAGCATATTTACTCCCCAGATAAATCTTCCGAACATTCTATTCTTTGTTTCAGGAAGCTTTTCCGTGATCTCATTCTTTGAGAGCTTTACAGGATAGTCAGAGAGCTTCTCGAAAGGGCGAAGAACTGCTCCTTTTATATATATGCAGATAGTAATTGCAATAATAAATGCGATTACTAGACATGCATTTAAAAGAACATGGATTGCCCCTGCATCTTTCTCCTTATACCTAAACAAGAGAAAGCCAATCAAGGTAGTATCATCCTTGCCATAGAATTTCCAAACCTTATCCCTGGTATTCTCCTTATTTAGCAGAAGCAATCCATCTGTATTTCCTTTTTCGCTTATTGAAATATATACCGCCTCTTGAGGCAGCGCTGTCTTTCCATATTCCTTTTCAAGTTCAGCTCTGTTTTCCTCTAGATACTCATCAATTATTTTTTGTATTCCCTCACCTGTCAGGGGATCAATATAGCTATACTGAATTGTTCTCATTATGTACTTCTGACGTATTCCATCTACCGCCCTATTCATGAATATATTACTCGCCTCATTGCTCTTTTTCACAATAGAAGTATATAACAAATTAGCTTCCACAAAAAGTGCACCAAAAAGAAGTACTACAAATATATAAAGTTTCGCCAACTTCTTCATTCCTTAGTACCTCCAAATTTATATCCAACTCCCCAGACAGTCTGTATCAGCGCAGGTTTCTTAGGATCATCCATTTCATTCGGACACAAAAAAGCGTAGCAGTTTAAAACTGCTACGCCTAAATCATAATATCTCTTTACCGTATTTTACATTAAATATTTCACGATTCTTTCTGTCTAAACGCTGTATTTCATAAAGATACTGTCTTTCATTACCTGACTGCACTTTTAATAAAGTAACCATCTTCCATCTGAAACCGCCTTTTTTGTCTCTTAAACGGAACGGCTCACCTAAATAGTTTATTTCTTCGTCTTCATACCTAGCCTCTAGTGTACTCATATCCATAAATTTGATGTAGCGTTCTCTGTCATCAACATATACTTCTGATTTTGTAAATTCCTGTATGCCTGTTGCAAGGCTGACCTGTCCATATACTTTCTTAAAGCTTGCATTTGAATATATCTGCATAGACGCATCTCTATCAGGACTTATAAGATTTACAAGTTCAAATTGAGAATAAAGACCTACTAATCCGTTCTCAAGCATGGTATTGCGCTTATATTCCAGTTCTGTGTAAATATTCCTAAGAGTCACCTTTAAAGCCGTTTTATTATCCAAAGATGCTAAATAGTACGCTTCTAAGAGTACTAAAAAGCCATTATCGATATAATCAATTTTATGATTTTCCTTAGTAATTGAAACCTGTTCAAACAATTCATCAATTATACGATATAAGGTATGGCCATATTCTAACGGTTTATTCAGTATTTCAAGTTTTTCCTCTGGATGAATTTCTTTAAAGGCTTTGTACATGAACTTATTTAAGGTAATAATATTCCATTTATGATCTGAATATTCAACTATCATTTCAGGAGTACCAGAGAGCAAGTTGACACTAGATATTTTATCCCAATAATTCTGCTCTTCACTTGTCTCATAGTTATGTTCAGCATCATGTTTAAGGCCCTTAGCAATTTCACTTGGCTGCGGCCTACCATAATACCAGCCCTGCACACGTTCGCAGCCTATTTCACTTAAGAACTTTGCATGTTCCCTCGTTTCTACTCCCTCGCAAACTGTTCCTATTCCTAGACTTTTTGCCATCTTTATTATGGAATCCAGTATAATCTCTGCTTTTTCATTAAAATTGCGCAAAAACATCATATCCAGTTTTATCACATCAAAACTGAATGTTTGCATCGTATTAAAGGTAGAAAATCCATTGCCAAAATCATCCATCCATACCTTATACCCATCACGATGGAACCACTGAATGTGCTCCTCCATAGCTGTACCAATTTCATATGAAGCACTTTCGGTGATTTCTATGTGAATCATATCGTGCGGAATTTCATATTTATCACAAATCGCATTAATCTGTTCGTGGATATCTTTTATTCCTAAATCAACGCGTGACAAATTAAACGATACTGGTATGAAATCAAAAGATTTAGCACTCTGTTCCTTGTAAATTTTACAAATTCTTTCAAGTATCGCCATATCTAAAAGATATATATCGCCATTTTTTTCTAATGGCGGAATAAAAATGTCAGGTGTTAGAAAGCCATAGATAGGATCATTCCATCTAGCTAAAGCTTCAAAGCATGATATTTCCCCTGTTAAACTACGTACTATAGGTTGAAAATAAGGCACTATCCATCCCTTTGATATTGCCTCTTTAATGTGTTCTTGTACGTACTGATTTAAATCTGCAATCTTACTCATAATTTCATTCCTTTACATAAGAAAATATATTATAAAAGCACTACAAATCAATACACGTCATTTTTATCATTTCTATTATCTTTATCGATTATCTCTTCGTACCATTATAGCACATCATTAAAAAAAAATAAATATGTAATTTCAAAAAAATACCGTTATAGAGTATCTATCTCTATAACGGTATTTCATTTTTTATTCTTTTTTAATTATTCAGCCTTTACTGGAGCAGCTTCTTTCTTATCCTTCTTCTTCATGAAAAGGTAAAGGAATGCACTAGCGATACATACTGATGAGTATCCACCACTAAGAAGACCCACCATAAGAGGTACTGCAAACTCTCTGATGCTAGCACCACCGAATATAACAAGTGCAGCAATCATACAAAGTGTTGTAATTGTAGTATTGATACTTCTTGAAAGTGTCTGTGTTACTGCATTATTGATGACATCCTTGTAGGATTCCTTATGTGTCTTCTCGTGGAGACCTTCGCGGATTCTATCAAAGATAACAATTGTTGCATTGATTGAGTAACCTACAAGAGTAAGCATACATGCAATCATGTCATTTCCTACTGAAATCTTTGCAAGTGCATATACTGCAAGTGTAACTAGTACGTCATGTACAAGCGGAATTACTGATGATACTGCAAAACCTACATTTCTGAAACGAATCCAGATGTAAAGAAGCATAAGGATTGTAGCAAGAGTAACTGCCCATACTGCATTAACCTTCATTTCTCCACTTACCGTTCCACTGATTGACTCCATTGTAATGTCGCCAGGTGCAACGCCATAAGTTGACTTAATTGCTTCTGTAAGTGTATTCTGCTGATCTACTGTAAGTTCAGATGTCTTCATGATTGAAGCATACTCTTCTGGTACCTGAACAATTTCTGCTGTAATTCCAAGTGTATTCTGGACAAAGGTCTCAAGTGCTTCATTTGCCGGAACCTTGCCTTCACCAAATACAACCTCTGTTGATGTACCACCTGTAAAATCAAGACCATAATTAAGAATATTTCCTGTCTTTGACTTAGATACAAACATTCCTACAATACCAGCTACAATAACGATACCTGAAATTGCAAGATAAATCTTCCAATGACCGATGAAATCCCATGCCTTCTTCATTGGCTTCTTTCCATACATTCCTGGCTTGTTGAAACCAATATTAAAGAGTGCCTTAATAATGAATCTTGTAATGAAAATTGCTGTAAACATTGAGATTACAACACCCATTCCAAGAGTAATTGCAAAGCTCTTGATTGAACCGGTTCCTCTTGCGTAAAGAACTATTGCCGCAATAAGAGTAGTGATATTTCCATCTAAAATTGCTGAAAGAGCCTTATCGAAACCAAGCTTAATTGATGAAGCAACTGTCTTTCCTGTTGCAATTTCTTCCTTGATACGTGTAAATATGATGACGTTCGCATCAACTGCCATACCAACTGAAAGAAGAACACCGGCAATACCAGCAAGTGTAAGTGTTGTTTCGAAAAGGTTAAGACAGATTACAAATAATGTAGCATAAATAACAAGTGCCATATCTGCTGCAAGACCTGCTACTCTGTACACAACAAGCATAAATATTATTACAAGTGCAAAGCCGATTATACCTGCAAGAAGGCTGGCATTAAGGGCATTTGCACCAAGCTGTGCGCCAACAAGCTGAGCTCTGATTGCTGTAAGCTCGATAGGAAGTGCACCGATTCTGATTGTTGTAGCAAGCTCACTTGCTTCATCAAAATCATCCATACCTGTAATCTGAGCGCTACCACTAAGGATAGGATCATTTACACAAGGTGAACTAACTACCTCATTATCATAAATAATGGAAATCATATTTGCTGCTGAACCATAAGTCTTGCCACTTGCGTAGGTTGTAGCTGCTGCAAACTTAGATGTTCCTGCATCATTGAGCAATAGTGAAACAACATACTGCTGCATTCCACGCTCATCCTGATACATATTAGGATCAGCATCCTTAATATCAGTTCCGCCAAGAATTACATCGCCATCAGCGATTATTTCCTCGATTGGTCTTGCAAGCTCGTACTTCATTGTCTCTGAATTGAATACAACATTTGCTGCTGTATCCTTTTCACTCTGACCATAAATAAAGTAAATTACACCAGCTGAACCAAGACTGTTAAGAACCTCATTTGCATCTTCTACATCTGGGATATCAATATTGATACGGTTGTTACCTTCCTGATAAACGGAAGCCTCCTGATTGTAGCTTTTAGCACGTCTCTCCATCTTATTTCTTGTATCAGCCATTTCCTGCTCAGTAGGATTTTCCTTAACAGTTTCGTAGGTAACACTGACACCGCCCGCAAGATCAAGTCCGAGCTTGATGTTATTAACGCTGCCTACCTTCTTTGCACCGAAGCCCCATCCTGCAATATAAATAGTAGCCGCAATTACTACTAATGTCAGCAGGAGTGAAAGCCATCCCTTTGTCTTGTTCTTCATGATTTAACCATCCTTGAATCTTAAATAGTATTTGTTTGATAAAAAACACTCAAACATTATGATTATAGCACATTTACGAAAAGTTGCAATAGTTTTTTGAAAATTTATAAAAAATTCCTTATTATTCAATAATCAGGGCTCCGTTTTCTATCGTAGAATGTAAATAATATCCATTATCAATTAGTCTTTCCATTGCCTCCTTTGACGGATGTCCATAGGAATTCCCTTTTCCTGCCGATAAAACAGCTAACCCGGTTATGACCTTTTCTTCAGGTCTGGCCTTTTCATTTTCTGTAAAAGCATATCCTTCTGCCTCTGCTTTATTATTTTCCAGTATATTTCCCCATAAGGCATCTTCTATTACGTTAGGAGATATTTCACTTAAAAATTCCAAAGAGGACGAATTTTTTGAGCCATGATGACCCGCCTTTAGTACATCCACCTTCTCATCCGTATATTTCCTTAACTCATTTATTACATCAGTTTCAAATTCCGCTGAAAGATCACCTGTGTAAAGAAAATTCATACCTAATGCCTTTAAAAAGAACACCTCTGACGTATCATTTGCATTGCCGTATATTTTTCCCTTCTGCGGATTTAAGCACAAAGCTGTAACACCCTCTAGTTCAAAGCTCATTCCAGCGCTTACAAAGCCCACCTTCGTTCCATTTTCCTCTGCACACCTCACAAGCTTTTGGTAATTATCATCCTTTTCCGCCTCCATTATGTCTCCTAGAACAATCATTTTCACCTTAAAGGATTTATCCTCTATCAGCTCTAAAATACCGCTCAAATGGTCCGTATCAGAGTGTGAAATAAAGGCGTAATCAATTACATTCCTTCCGTTAGACATTATATACGGCTTTATTCTGTATTTTCCTACATTAGTTTCGCTTGTACTACCGCCATCTATCGTTATACAAAGATTCTTGGTCAATATAACCGAGCCATCTCCCTGTCCTACGTCAAGAAAAGCTATTTTAGCATCGCTAACTCTAGGTTTTCCAAATAGTGTAAATAGCACAAACATAAGCACCATGCCTATCGGTATGAAAAGCCTATCGAAGTAATTTCTGCTCTTTTCCTTTTCATACATTTTAATGTATAGGTATAGCATCACATACACTGCCATTAAAATAGCGTAGTAAACTACAATTCCTGGTTTCTCAGGTCTTCCAAAAAGCACTGAGTTGCCCGGAAGAGATGTGCTAAGGCTGCATAGCCTTTCATACAGCGTCAGTATAAAATAAGGACCTCCTGCTATTATTCTTGCCGCAGGTAAAACAACATAAAATAACGATATGGCCGCCGCAATCAAAATAAGCAGAAATGTCATCAGCGGTACGATTACAAGATTTAAAAGCACTGCATATACCGATACCTTAAAGTAGAACCATAAAACTATAGGCAGCGTCATAAGTGTTACTGAAAAGCTTAAACAGATCCCCTCCATTATAAAAATGAGGATTTTCACTGATAGGCTCTCCTTCTTTAGCCACTTATATTCTCTTCCAAAGCAGCCTTTGATAAGCTTTGAGAATAACGGCTGAAATAGGAAAATGCCAGCAACTGCCCCAAAGGATAGTAAAAAGGAAGGATTATACAGCATAAGCGGATTTTTCACCAATATCATAAAAGCCGTTATGGCGGCCCCTGTAAGGGCGTCATAGCTTTTACCTGTTAATCTTCCAAAGAGCATGATCAGCGTCATGGTTATTGCTCTTAGTGCTGATACCGGAAAGCCTGTCAATACCCCGTAAGAAAATAAAAATACCGCCGTAAGGGCTATCGATGGATAAAAGCCCATTTTCAGCATGCCTGCTAGGTAAAGCAATGCCCCCGCAAAAAGAGATACGTGAAGTCCACTTACTGCCAATATATGCGTTATTCCCCCATCCGAGAATAATAAATAGGTATCTTCCTCCATATCCCCCTTATCTGCAAGCAGTATGGCCTTTATTATTCCGCTCTCCCTTTCCGGAAAGAGTTCTTCTATGGCCTTATAGGCGCTTCTCCTTAAGCCGTATATGCCGCACTTCATTTTACGAAGGAAGGAGGCCTCCCCTCTTTCGCTGATAAAAACCTTCTTCGAAGATATTTTTGCCGCATATCCCTGGGATTTCCTGTAACTCCACTGATCGAACTGTCCTGGGTTTGTCGGCTTTGAAAAAGATGAAAGCTTACCTTCTATGCTTACCTCGCTTCCTGGTTTAAGATAATCTGCCACCTCCATCTCATCACTTATTATCTCTTTATTATAACAAACAGTTGTATTTCCGTATTTTCCCTCTATGGTGACATACGCTAATACATCTTTGCTTTTTTCAAATACCTGACCGTTCAGCTCGATTTTCGCATCAGTTACTGTTACGGACAGATATTCCTTTGATAATCTGACATCCTTTATTATTCCGCTTACTGTCCCTTTTTCTTTTAGTTCTAAGGCCTTATCGAGTGATGTTTCCTGAAAGGCTGATTTCCCTATAAAAAAGCCCATAATAAGCATAAATGGCGCAAAAATACAAGCACTGCTCTTTATCATGGCCTTTTTGACCACGGGATCAGCACCTTTATATACTAAATATATCAAAAAAGTAATTATAAATGGGATAAACAAAATCAGAATGCTACTAACATCCTTCATAAAGATGCCTAGCATAAAAAATATTAAAAAAAGTAAAAGCGGTCTTCGAACCATAATTCCTCCATAATTCAAAGACCACTTAAGAATTACCCGCTTAATCTTCGCTTATAAGGCTTAAATTCATTTCAAACTCTTCACCGAAAGCAACATTACCAAAAAATTCAACGCTCTTTCCGTCAATTACAAATCTAACCTTTCTTACACCTGTCAGCTCACAAAGTGAATTTACAAGTGAATAAACAATGACCTCTTTGCTCACACCCTCAATTCCGTCAAGGAACTGACTGCTTAAATCAATGATAACTGTCTCATCATTCTTTGTGATTGTGTTTAATACTGTACCCTCAGGCATTGTGTTGTACATGCCATTAGCTATTTCATCTGAAATCGGTCCTGATAAGAGCTGCTCAATAATAAGTCTTTCTAGGGAGATGGTTCCATTATATCCCACCTTCCTATGAGAAGCCTTTAACTTTGTTCCTGTACTATCTGTAAAGAAAACTGTAAGATATGTCGTCTGACTAAAGAAAATCTCCTCACCGGTATTGTCTATAAAGTCATCCGGCTTCATTAGTCCAACCGGAATGTCATTTACTAAATACGGAAAACCATCAATATAAAACTCAATATATTCAACGCCCTTAACCTGACACAGTGTCTTAACTATTGCTGCTCTTGTCAGTATCTCATCAATTCCGCCAAGCTTTTGATATTCACTTGAAAAATTAATAGTCAGCTCTTCATTATTTCCGAAGGTATAATCTAGTATTGATACACCATCAGGAAGCGGCCTTAATACACTTCTTTTTTCAGAATCATATTCTGCTAAGGCAGTTATTATTTCCTGAACCTGTGCTTCTCTGTACGAAGCCTTCATGACGTAAGGCTCAGCAACTACCTGAGAATAATCCTTGGTTATGCAATAAATATAATAGTCAGATTTTTCCTTTTCACTATCATTTTTTCCCTTGCTGCAGCCAGTAAAGGTAAAGGCTAGAACAAGCACTAATAATGTAAGATTAATCAAGGAGGTTTTTATACTGGTCTTTAGTTTAACTTTTCTTTCCATTTTTGCCTCCTATCCTACTGCCCTTATCCTTTCTTGCAGGAGACTTAGCACCTTCGGCAGCGCCGGCTCCCGCTTTGGAGCTTCCTGCCTTTCCGTTTCCGCCAAGATTTGTAGTGAAGGTCTTCGGCGTAAGTACAGTAACCTTCTCGGTATCATCTCCTTTTACCTCGCCGTTTTCCGTGGCATTTCCTAAAACTTCACTTCTCTTTAGATTAATACGTACCGTAAAGGTCGTTCCATCATTTTCCCTGCTATATACTCTTATGATTCCGCCATGCATTATGATGATAGAACGCGTGATAGCAAGTCCAAGGCCAGTTCCACCTGTCTCCCTGGACCTTGCCTTATCAACTCTGTAAAATCTGTCAAATACCTTTTCCTGGCTCTCTTCAGGAATTCCTATGCCTGTATCTGCAACTGTAACATAGAAAAATTTATGGTCAGCATTAAGAGAAACCTTTACATTTCCCTCTTCAACATTATATTTAATTGCATTTTCTACTAAGTTCATTATTGCTAGAGAAAGCTTTGTCTCATCCACCTCTGCAACAACTGGTCTATAGCTTTCATATACAAGATCGATATTTGCCTTTTCCGCAAGAGGCTTTAATCTCTTTAAAATTGCTTCAAGGCACTTTCCTATATCTACCTGTGAAATATTAAGCACATTTGCCTTTTTATCAAGTCTTACAAGTGAAAGCAGATCTGTAATTATCTTATTTTCACGATCTATTTCCTCTGCTATGTCCTTCATGAATTCCTTATACATTTCAACCGGCACATCCTCTTGCATGTTAAGAGAATCTGCTAATACCTTCATGGAGGTCATAGGTGTTTTTAATTCATGTGATACGTTTGAAACAAATTCCTGTCTCGAATTTTCTAGAGTATTCAGTCTAGATAAAAGCGCATTAAACGAGCTGCATATTTCCTTTATTTCATAAGAGCCCTTTACATCAAGCTTTTCTTCCATGAAACCATCTGCAGCATGCCTGATACCCTCTGTTACCTTCTTAAGTGGTCTTACCATTATTTTTGAAGAAATAAATGCAAATGCTATAACGAATATTAAAATGAACATAAGGGTGATAATTATGAAGTCTCTCATATTTGTGATAACTGCATAGGCATCACTTAGACTTCCCTGAACAATTATCGCACCAATTATATTCTCCTTGTCCTTTTTTATCGGTATGGTCAGCTGAGCATATTTCTGGTCGCGGTCGATAGTTTTTACAAAGCTCGAATTTCCTTTTATTACATCCACTACATTCTTTGAAATAAGCACCTTCCCTACCTCGTAAGAGAAAGAATCACTTACTATTTTTAAAGAACCATTAACAACTATGATTCTTCCGCCATAAATGGACGCAGCCGTAGAAAGCTCCGCCTTGATATTTCCAGAATCAGTATCTGCCATATATCCCGACTGAGCTATGACCGAAGCCATATTGCTTCCATAATCATTAAGTTTTACAACTATGTCATTTTCGGCATCATAACGATAGAAAAAAGCAATGCAGACAAAGCCTGCAATTGCGCTTAGAAGCGATACTGCACAAAGGCGCCAGAACATCTGCACCCTCATGCTAGTAATGTGAATAGAATGGTCGCTTTGAGCTTTAATTACCTTATCTTCCATAACAAAAACAGCCCTCTTGACCGTATGCCATCATACGGTTTATTTTTAATTCTGCTTAAAGAAATATCCAACGCCCCACTTAGTCTGAACATACTTAGGCGCTGCCGGATTCTCCTCTACCTTCTCACGAAGTCTTCTAACATGGACATCAACAGTTCTCACATCACCTGGAAAATCTGAATTCCATATTGTCTTAAGAAGACTTTCACGGCTGTATACCTTATTAGGGTTGGTTATAAGTAGCTCTAAGAGATCGAACTCCTTTGAAGTTAAATTTATTTCAGCTCCCTTTAAGAAAACTCTCTTTCCATCATGATCTATTTCGAAATCACCATACTTACTATTTTTATTCTTTATGGTATCGGCATCATTTCCTTCTGATGCCTTTTTTCCTGCTCTGCGGACAATGGCCTTTACTCTTGCCTTTACTTCAAGTATATTGAACGGTTTTGTAATATAATCATCTGCTCCGTACTCAAAACCAAGGATTTTATCCATATCATCACCCTTAGCCGTAAGCATGATTATAGGTACATCAGAAAACTCTCTTATACGCTGACACACCTGCATTCCATCAAGTCCTGGAAGCATTACGTCAAGAAGGATAGTATCATACTTATTAGCTTCTGCAAGCTTAAGTGCTTCCTCTCCATCATAGGCGCAATCCACCTCATAACCATCCTGATCAAATGCGAACTTAATTCCCTTTACAATAAGCTTTTCATCATCTACAACAAGAATTTTTTTTGCCATCTCATACCACCATTTCCAATTATTTCTTCTTTTTCATTATATGCTTTATTATTATCTTTATTACGTACTTATTTAAAATCTCTATTAAGCACTATACGTACTATATTATAGCCTTTATTAAGCACCTCATTATGTACCTTATTACAGCTGCCGGCTACTTTCCTATTGTAATCTTATCCTTAAATTTATTATAAGAGCCCTCTTTAATCCCGCTCACCTGCATAATATCTGTAATGTCCTTAAAGCCGCCATTCGCTTCTCTATATTCGATTATGGCTGTCGCCTTTGCTTCTCCGACGCCGCTTAAGGTCATGAGTTCTTCCTTTGAGGCTGTATTTATATTAATGAGCTTTCCTTCGGATGCTTCCATACTTTCATCTTTTACAGAATCATAATTATCCTCTTTATTTTTTTCCTTCGAGAAATTTTCTATATATGCATCCTGATGAATGGCGTCTATGCCAGTACTTATGCCTGCATATATGCCATCAGCACCTGAAAAATCACCCTCTGCAGCTTCTTTTCTAAGCTTATCAGCTTCCTTCTTAGTTGGAACAACTATTCTCATGGAATCTGCACATTCATAAGCGAGATTCAAATAATCAGCGTCACCGTCCTCGGTACATCCACCTGCTGCCTCTATGGCATTTACAAGTCTTGAACCCTCTTTTAGAGTATAAACTCCGGGATTTTTAACAGCGCCAAGCACATGTACAGTAATTTCCTTATCATTAACTTCCCCAGCAGCTCCTGCATCAGGTTCATCAAGACTGCTATCATCTAAAGTCTCACCGCCTGCTCCCAAAAGCCCTCTCTGCGGAGTGCTTGTCGAATCTGCGCTTTCAGCCTTCTTTCCATTTGAGTCATTTTTATCTAAAATTTTATCTGATGCATTCTTTTCTTCTGCATCACCTCCTGAGACATTCTCACCTATTTCATTAGAATCAAATGCCCCATCCTCTGCCGTAGTGGTAAATATTTCACCCACCTTCTCCGGCTCCTTAGCCTTATTTTTGCTAAGCGCTAGGCTTCCGGCAACAATCATTGCTATTACCGCAACGCAAATAAAAAATTTCTTTTTCATAAGCCTATCTTCACGTTTACATACACAGAATCATTTTACTACACTTTTAAAAAATTAACAAGTCCACTTTTATTTTTTTATAATAAAAAACCTCTCTGCTGATTTTTCAGCAAAGAGGTTTTATACTTGTATTTAGATCAATTGTATCAATTGTAAACTAAATCAGATAACTTCTTCTAAAACACTGATGAACTTATCAACATCGCTCTTTGTAATAACAAGAGGTGGTACAAGTCTTACAATGTTCTTTCCAGCTGATATCATTATAACGCCCTTTTCCATTGCTTTCTTAACGATATCACCTACAGGATGATTGAACTCTATTCCGCACATAAGGCCAAGTCCTCTAACATCAACGATGTCACTATGCTTTGCCTTTACCTCAATAAGTCTTTCCTTAAGATAAGGTGCAACTTCATTGACATTATCAAGAACCTTCTTCTTTTCAAAGATATCAAATACTGCATTTACAGCTGCTGCTACAAAAGGATTTCCGCCGTAAGTACTGCCATGATCGCCTGGAACCATTGCATTTGCAACTTCTTCCTTCGCTACAAAAGCTCCAACTGGAACGCCGCAGCCAAGTGCCTTTGCAAGAGTAACAATATCAGGCTTTACTCCATACTGTTCATAAGCCATCATAGTTCCTGTTCTTCCCATGCCGCACTGGATTTCATCAAGAATCATAATGATTCCCTTTTCATCGCAGAGCTTTCTAACTCCCTGAATGAATTCCTTATTTCCCGGGTAAAGGCCGCCTTCGCCCTGTACAGTTTCCATGATGATGGCGCATGTCTTTTCATTTACTAATGCCTTAACGCTGTCAATATTGTTATAATCAGCAAATTTAACGCCGCCGATAAGCTGTCCAAATGGAGTTCTATAACTTTCGTTTCCAGTAACTGCAAGTGCTCCCATTGAACGTCCATGGAAGGAATGATTCATTGCGATTATCTCTGAATCTGCCTTTCCATTCTTTACATAATAATATTTACGAGCAAGCTTAATGGCACCTTCAATAGCCTCTGTACCAGAATTAGTCATGAAAACCCTGTCAAGACCTGTCATCTTGGTAATATACTCACATGCCTTTATTGCAGGCTCATTATAGAAAAGATTTGATGTATGAAGGAGCTTATCTACCTGCGCCTTCAGCGCATCATTATATTCCTTTACACCGTAACCGAGTGCAAAAACGGCTATTCCAGCTGCAAGGTCAAGATATTTCTTGCCATTTACATCCTTTAAGTAAACGCCCTCACCTGAGTCAAGAACTATCTGAAACCTATTATATGTATGCATAAGGACTTTATCAGCCCTTGTTATAAGTTCATCGCTTACCATATCGTCCACTTCCTTCCAATAATTTACAAATATTCATTATAATCAAGGCTTAATAAGACTACCAATACCCTTATCTGTAAAGAATTCAAGCAATAAGCTGTGTGGTACTCTTCCGTCAAGAATATGCACTCTATTAACGCCGTTATTAACAGCTGCTGCACAGTTTCTGATCTTAGGAATCATTCCGCCTGAAATTACTCCGCTTGAAATATAATCCTCAACCTCTCCTACAGCTATCTGGCTGATGAGAGAATCCTTATCATTTACATCACGAAGTACGCCCTCTGTATCTGTAAGGAAAGCAAGCTTTTCTGCTCCTACTGCCTGAGCTATTGCACAAGCTGCATCATCGGCATTGATATTATATGCATGGAAATTATCATCAAGACCAATTGGAGCAACTACAGGAATATAATTATGTCTAAGAAGAGTGTCGATGAGGTTTGTATTTACATGAATGATATTTCCAACATAGCCGATATCCTCACCATCAGAGGTCTTCTTTTCGCAGACAAGAGTTCTTCCGTCCTTGCCATCAACACCAGCTGCACGCACTCCGATTTCATCTATCATCTTAACGATCTGCTTATTTACTCTTCCAAGTACCATTTCACAGACTTCCATAGTTGTCTCATCAGTTACTCTAAGGCCATTTACGAACTTTGACTCATGTCCGATTTTTCCGAGCCACTTACTGATTTCCTTTCCACCGCCATGAACAATGATAGGCTGCATTCCAACAAGCTTTAAAAGAACAACGTCCTGAATAACGCTCTTCTGAAGATTTTCATCAATCATAGCGCTTCCGCCGTACTTTACAACTACCTTCTTGTTGTTGAACTTTTTGATGTAAGGCAATGCTTCAATAAGTATCCCTGCCTTATCTAAAACTGTCTGATCCATTTTAATCTCCTCTCAGCTTCTATAATCTGCATTTATCTTTACATAATCGTATGAAAGATCACAGCCATGAGCTACTGCACTTTCATTTCCTTCCTTCATGTCACAGGTAACAATTACCTCTTCACACTGAAGGATTTTTGCTGCTATTTCTTCACTATAATCAGTTGCCCTTCCGCCTTCAACAAGCTTAAGGCCGTTTTCCATATACTTTGAAAGATCTGTCATTCCAAGCTTTGAATTTTCGATATTGCCCTCTGTGATCCAGATATCTGTCTTATCAGGATTAAACTCTGCTCCGCTATAGCCAAGAGCACAAAGGAATCTTCCCCAGTTAGCATCGCCGCCGAAAATAGCTGCCTTTGAAAGACTTGACTGAATTACTGTCTTTGCAAGAAGCTTTGCCTTTGCCTTATCTGAAACATTTATTACATTTGCTGTAAAGAGCTTTGTTGCGCCCTCTCCATCAGCTGCAATGAATATTGCAAGATATTCACATACCTTTCTAAGTGCCTCTGCAAAGAGCTTATAAGCCTCACTATTTTCATCCTCGATTTTAGCTGCACCTGATTCACCATTTGCAAGTACAACAAGAGTATCATTTGTAGATGTATCACCATCTACGGATACCATATTAAAGGTATCTCCAACAATTTCCTTAAGAGTCTTCTGAAGAAGCTTCTTCTCAACTGCTGCGTCTGTTGTAACAAAAGCAAGCATGGTTCCCATATTAGGATGGATCATGCCTGAACCCTTGCACATGCCGCCAACTACAATCTTCTTTCCATCTACTTCAAATGAGAAAGCAATTTCCTTATTCTTAGTATCAGTGGTCATGATTGCCTTAGATGCTGCTGTTCCTGCTTCAAGATCTGATGAAAGCTTTGTTGCAAGCACCTTCGTTCCATTTACGATCTTTTCTTCTGGAATCTGGAAGCCAATAACACCCGTTGAAGCAACAAGCACTGCTTCCTTATCAATACTTAGAGCTTCACTTGCAGCTGCTGCAGTGCTCTCACAGATTTTATAGCCCTCTGCTCCTGTACATGCATTTGCGATACCTGCATTAATTACCACTGCATTTACATGATCTGAATTTTCAATTACATTTTTATCAAAAAGTACCGGTGCTGCCTTTACTACATTTAATGTAAAGGTTCCTGCTGCTGTGCAAGGCTTCTTGCTATATACCATTGCCATGTCAACACGGTTCTTATATTTAATTCCTGCCTCTGTGCAAGCTGCACTAAAGCCCTTTGCTGCAGTAACTCCGCCTGCAATCTTTACTATATCACTCATATTTGCCTCCTTCACTATTAAGGATTAAAAGTCGTTATATTATTTGAATTTAAGGTAATGTCATAGTAATTAAGATCTTCTCTGAAATCAAAGCCATAATGCTTCCAGAAGGCATTTCCTACCGTATTGCTTGTAAAAGCTATGAGCGTAGCCTTATTTATGCCTTCTTTCTTAAGCTGCTCAAGAGCAAAATCAGCCATCTTACTTCCTATTCCATGCTGTCTCTTGTCCTCAGCAACGCATACATGATAAAGAGTTCCTCTTCTTCCATCGTGACCACAAAGAATGGCACCTATTATTCTATCTCCTTCAACAGCCACAACGCTGGTATTAGGATTTCTCTTAATAAATTTTTCAACGCCCTCTTTTGAATCATCAATTGAACGGATGCCGAAGCCATGTATGCTCATCCATAAATCATGCACGCCTTCATAATCTGAAAGCTCCATTACTCTTATCTTAACATCTAGCATTACATATTCTCCATTTTTTTTAATATCAACTACTATAATCTATCAAATACCAACTATAATTATTTATAAAATCATAGATTATCATATTTCAAACGATAGATTATCATATTTTAAACGAAAGATTATCATATTTCAAACGATAGATTATCATATTTTAAACGAAAGATCATCACATTTTAAATAATCTACATTTCTATAAGTAAATCACCAGCTTATGGGAACATTGGAACAAGCTTAAGGCCCATATTCTCAGGAAGACCGAACATAATGTTCATGTTCTGAACAGCCTGTCCTGCAGCACCCTTAACAAGATTGTCAATCGCGCCCATCATAATTACTCTATTTGTACGTGGGTTTAACTTGAAATTTACATCAAGGAAATTACTTCCCTCTACCCACTTTGTCTCTGGAAGTACGCCGTCCTCAAGTACGCGTACGAAATACTCATTTTCATAATACTTATTATATGCAGCTCTGATGTCGTCACTAGTAACGCCATCCTTTACTTTTGCATAAGCTGTAGCAAGGATTCCTCTGTTCATCGGAACTAAATGAGGGGTAAAATCTATAACTACATCCTCTCCAGATGCATAGCAGAGCTGCTCTTCAATTTCAGGAGTATGTCTATGAGTAGCTACTCCATATGCCTTGATGCTTTCATTTACTTCGCAGAAAAGATTAGGAAGCTTTGCTCCTCTTCCTGCTCCTGAAGTACCAGATTTAGCATCAACGATAATTGAATCCATGTCAATGAGATGCTCTTTTGCAAGTGGATATATTGTAAGAATTGAGCAAGTGGTAAAACAACCTGGATTTGCAAGGATTCTTGCATTCTTTATCTTATCTCTATTTACCTCACAGAGACCATAAACTGCTTCATCAATGTACTGAGGCGACTTATGCTCGATCTTGTACCACTTCTCATAAACTGAAACGTCCTTTAATCTAAAATCAGCTGAAAGGTCAATAATTTTTGTATTAGAGAGCACAACATCATTAACGATTGTTGCACAATAGCCCTGAGGTGTTGCTGTAAATACAACATCAGCCTCCTTTGAAAGTTCTTCTATATTATCATCAAGACACTTTGCATCAACAATCTCGGTAAAGTTTCCAAATACTGATGCAAATTTCTGATCAACATAACTTCTAGAACCATACCAGACAATCTCTGCCTCCGGATGATTTAAAAGAATTCTAACAATTTCTGCTCCTGCATAGCCTGTTGAACCAATGATACCTACTTTAATCATATACTGCCTCCGCTTCTTTACTTGTAAATACCGCAACTTCCATTATACTACACTTACGAAATTCTACAAGTAGTAAATTCTATTTTTTCCATTAAGAAACTATCACCATGTTTTTAACCAAAAAGAAAAATTATCGGACGATCAAAAATCATATTGCATAATATACATCTTTTTTGAATAATATGCAAGTCTTTTTTTTAAAAAAACAAATTTTTTTCAAAAAACTTCATTTTCCTCTTGCATATTTAAGTAAAGTGGTGTATATTAGACGCATATTATGTCTGTACGCAAAGTTCTGCAATTTCTTTATGCATAATTCCAGGCGGGTTTTATTCATAAATACGTCCTTTATGCTACATATTATTATAGAAGAAAGGCTGAATGCATACATGCATAAAATTTAAAAATTTTGCATAAAATGCAATTGGAGGTATTTAATATGAGTGAAAAGGTCATTTTAGCTTATTCAGGCGGTCTTGATACTACTGCTATTATTCCATGGCTTAAGGAAACATACGGTTACGATGTTGTATGTTGCTGTATCGATGTAGGACAGGGCAACGAGCTTGAAGATCTTGACCAGCGTGCTATTTCTTGCGGTGCAAGCAAGCTTTACATTGAAAATCTTACAAATGAATTTGCAGATGATTACATCATGCCTTGCGTTAAGGCTGGTGCAGTTTATGAAAACAGCTATCTTCTTGGTACATCAATGGCTAGACCATTAATCGCAAAGAAGCTCGTTGAAGTAGCTCATAGAGAAGGTGCAGTTGCAATTTGCCATGGTGCTACCGGTAAGGGTAACGACCAGGTTAGATTCGAGCTTGGTATCAAGGCTCTTGATCCAAGTCTTAAGATCATTGCTCCATGGAGAGATCCTGAGCATTGGAGACTCAATTCACGTGAAGAAGAAATCGACTACTGCTCAGCTCATGGTATTGATCTTCCATTCGATGCTAAGCACTCTTACAGCCGTGACAGAAATCTCTGGCACATCAGCCATGAAGGTCTCGAGCTTGAAGATCCTGCAAATGAGCCAAATTACGACGATCTTCTTGTTCTTGGTGTTTCACCTAAGAAGGCTCCAGATGAGGCTACAGAGGTTACTCTCGATTTCGTAAAGGGCACTCCTGTTTCATTAAACGGAAAGAAGATGCGTGTTGCCAAAATCATTGAAGAACTCAACAAGGTAGGCGGAGCTAATGGTGTTGGTATCATTGATATCGTTGAGAACCGTGTTGTTGGTATGAAGAGCCGTGGTGTTTATGAGACTCCAGGTGGAACAATCCTTATGGCAGCTCATACCCAGCTCGAAGAATTAGTTCTTGACCGTGACACACTTGCATACAAGAAGGGTATCGGCGATAAGTTCGCAGATGTTGTTTACGAAGGAAAGTGGTTCACTCCTCTTCGTGAAGCTCTTCAGGCTTTCGTTGAGAGCACTCAGCAGTATGTCACAGGTACAGTTAAGTTAAAGCTTTACAAGGGAAATATCATCAAGGCTGGAACAACTTCACCATATTCACTTTACAATGAGAGCATCGCATCATTCACAACTGGTGACCTCTACGATCATCGTGATGCATCTGGTTTCATCAACCTCTTCGGTCTCTCACTCAAGGTTCGTGCTATGATGCTCGATGCAGCTAAGAAGTCTGGAAATCCTATTTCAGACGACATTTATATGGGCGATGCAATCATCAACAACCCAGAATCAGTTTTCGATAAGGCTGACGTCAAGCTTAACGAGCAGTATCAGAAGACAGCTGACAAGGTTGCTGAAATCGAAGCAAAGAAGAACTAATTTTTTATTAAACTAATAAACAATAAAAAGGGGCTGTCGCTTTAGATGATTAAATCATCTGGGCGAAGCCCCTTTTTGTTAAATACAGTATTTCAGCGCGAAAAAAGGGCCTCGCACTAATTACTTAGTGCGACAGCCCCTTATTTTTTGCTATTTTAAAAATAACACAACTAATGATACTGTGTATGTAATCATACATTAATATCAAGCATACCACTATTTATTATGCTCTTTCCTTCTTTGCTAAAACTGCTCCGCCAAGAAGCATTGCGCCACCAAGGCCTACGAATAATGCTACTGGAGCTGTACCTGTCTTAGGAAGTGCTGGCTCTTCTGGAGCTGGTGCAATAAGATCATCAGCTGCATCATCAGTAGCTGCATCTTCCTCAGCAACATCATCAGCTGCATCTTCTACAGCTTCTTCTGAATCTGCAGCAACAAGATTGATCTGGATTGTATATTCGATTGACTTAACATCCTCAAGTGCTGCGCTAAGGCCAGCCTTGTTGTTCCACTCATTATAACCACCGATTGTACGGATTGCATTATCATATGCTCCTGTAGCCTCGATCCAAGCTGTATCCCATGATCCATCACCCTCTGCTGGATGAGCATCAAAGTTGATGTCGCCTGTGCGATCTTCACCGTTTACTGAGAATGAAATAATATCAAATGAAGAATCTGGTCCAATTGCTGATGGATCCTCAACTACGAATGTTGGTGCAAAGAACCATGAATACTGTGATGGAGCATCCTCTGGGAACTGAAGTGAGATTGTAACTGTATCACCATTCTGAGCATCTGTAACATTTGTAGCTACGATAGGTCCTGAATAGTCTGCCTCACCATAATACTGATATCCCCAGTCACTAGCTGAATGGTCGATATCTCCGCCGTATGCAATAAATGCAGTAATTGGTCCGAAATCATCTGCTGCCTTAGCAGTTGTAACATTTCCTGCTGAGAATGCAAGTGCAAGTACAAGTGCTGATGATAAAGAAGTTGCTAAAAACTTTTTGAACATAAATATGTTCCTCCTTTTTATAATTTTGATCGTGACATCTTTACGTTCTACTTTCCTGCAATATTTATATCTACGAACTTCCAGATACAAGTAATATTTATATCTACTTAACCTCCTAAGATACAAATAATATTTATATCTGCCTGACTTCATAAGATAAAAATAATATATATTGCTCACGACCATTGAACTCTTTTAATTATACAACAGCAAAATTCTAAAAACAAGTAACTAATTAGTCATAAAAGACAATAAATACTTTATTTTACAGGTATTTTTGTACTAATTTTTACTATCTTTCCGAAATTTTCGTTTAATTTTTTATTTAAATTCATACTATGCATTTATTATAAAAAAGGAACGGCCACTGAAGTAACCGTTCCTTGATTTTTATTCTAGTTAAACGAATTTAAACTATTAGCTTAAATTATGCTCTTTCCTTCTTTGCAAGAACAGCGCCACCAAGAAGCATAGCTGCGCCAAGACCTACATAAAGAACAACTGGAGCTGTACCTGTCTTAGGAAGATCTGCTGGAGTTTCCTCTGCTGGTGCTTCCTCTGCTGGTGTATCTGCTGAAGGTGTCTCGCCCTTGTTGTAGTTGAAACCTGAAATATCAAATGAAATAGAAATTGATGACATTGGAGCGTTATAGTATCCAAGAGCCTCAAGATCACTATTCCAGATATTAGCAAGTGCAAGCTGAGCATAACCTGACTTAGCTGCATCTGCATCATAGAATACACCATTTGGATTATCAACTTCGTTGCCATCAATTGTAACAACTACGTTTGAAATCTCATATGCTGTTGTAGCTTCACCAGCTGACTCGCCCTCTCCTGCTGGAAGGTCTGTTGATACAAAAAGAAGATTAAGTGTATCACCTGATCCCCAATAATCACCGAAATCAAGACCATCAGCTGAAACTGTATATGTTCCGTTACCAGCGATAACTGCATCTGTGAATGTACCAGGAACTGTAACTGCGTCTGATCCAGACCAACCTGTTACCTGATTGAAATATTCTGTAGCCTTTCCATAGTTTGGCTCATTCCATGCATTTCTGAATGAAAATGCAGGTGACTGGAGTCCAATATAAGCATTATATGATCCATTTGGATCGAAATCATCAGCCTTAGCTGGTGCTGCTGGGATAGCTGTAGCAACAAGTGCTGTAGCAAGCGCTAAAGTCAAAACTCTCTTCTTCATAAAATAAAATCCTCCTTAATTATGTGCGTGTGTTTATCACCTAATAACACGCTTCTTTGAGTAATTATAAATTCTAGTTAATTAAACATCAATGTAAATATTAGACCTATTTCTAGGTCTAATATCTAAATTTGAATGCTAAAATTTTCTTAGAATTTTCGTAATTTTCCAATAAACCCGTACATTCAAAAGTCTTTAATTATAAGCCTTTAATTAAGCTCTCTTCTTATTTGCGATAACTACGCCGCCAAGAAGCATTAATGAACCAAATCCAACATAAAGAGCTACTGGAGCTGTTCCTGTCTTAGGAAGTTCTGGCTCTGCTGCTGGCTCTTCCTCAACTGGAGTTTCCTCTGCTGGCTCTTCCTCTGCTGGAGCTGCTGCATCATCTGCTACTGTAACAACTGCCTTATCAACTGTTACAGTTCCGCCCCAAGTCTGAAGCCAAACCTGAGCATATGTATCTGTATCAGCGAAACCGCCGAATGCTGCCATATCGTATGTGATTGTACCCTTATTTCCATCAAGAGTATCCTCGATAGCGATAGCCTTCTCACCTGAAGCCTTGCCCCATTCTGTCATAGCCCAACCTGTTGACTCTGAGTTAGTACCGATACCACCACCGATCCAAGCTTCAGCATCGTCAAGCTCAGCCTGATCATATGTTACATAGTATGTAACCTTCTCTACTGCTGTAAAATCATCAACAACTGCACCATCACCTAAAAGTGTAACTGTGTTGTTGCCATCAGCTGCTGGAGTAACCTCGATCTCAGCTGCTGATACTGGTGTTGTAGCTACTGCTGCTACTGCTGCAAGTGTAGCAAGTGTTAAAACTGCCTTCTTCATGAAATATACCTCCTAAATTAAAATTGCACGTATGCTTTCTGCATCGTAACATAATTTTTTCCGTGTCATTTTACTACAACATCGTAACGCCGTCAATATGCAAATTGCATACCAAATGCCGTAATATTTACATATTCTACCCGGCGCTGTATGCAGTAAAATCACCATGTTACCTTAAAAACCGCAGTTTTCTCAGTATTTGTAAAGGCTTTCATGGACTGGCACGCGATTGTCGTATCAAAATGCTACTTGAATAATAACACAAAAATAAAGAAAATGCAAGAGAAATTGTGAACTTTTGCGTTTTTTTTACCCTTTTCGACCATTTTTTTCAACAGTTTTCATAAATTTTCTATTTTTCACATATAAAATTTGTCACTTTACAAATTAAAATTTGCTCATCTTTTTATTATCCCCTTTATATTCCCTACATATTTTAATCTTAAAATACAATATTTTTTCGTAGACTTTCGCGATTTAGAACTAAATTTTTTCGTAGACTTCCGAAAAATTAAATTTCACTTTCCTAAACATAAAAATGCCCCCTATCAGCTCATCGAAAAATAAGCAAGTGCTTAGTAACGAGTGGGCAAATAAGGGACATATTGATAAATTCTATTTATTATGGATTCATGAGCTTATATCTCTGCTTTTCAGCAAACATTTCTTCATCTGCTATACTTATGACCTTCTGAATCGTATCTCCTTCTCCAACCTTAAGACAGCTCGTTCCAAGACTAATGCTTACCTTGTACTTTTTCTTCTCTCTTTCATTAAAGGCTTCAGTGAATTTATTTACCATCGCCTTTAAATCAGACATATCCTTCTCGCTATAATCTCCTCTGCCGATAATAGCAAATTCATCCCCGCCTATTCTGAATACTCTTGCATTTCCTTTTTGTTCCTTGCTGAGCGCCTCATCATGCGCATAGGATATTGCTGCCGCACAGGTCTTTATAGCTATGTCTCCATCTACATGGCCGAAGTCATCATTGATATGCTTTAGATTATTTAAATCTCCTACAAGGACAAATATTTTCTCGTTATTGTCTCTGCAATAATTTAATACCTCTTCTGCATATTCATTGAACGCATTTCTATTGTAAACTCCAGTCATCGAGTCATTATATGCCTGCTCTGCCATCTTATCATAGAGCTTTGTAAGAAGTATCTGCCTTCTAAGGAATTCTATACCTATTGCAATAAACATCATCCAGCTATGGTAGAAGGTATCATAGGTCTTTATTTCGTCACCATATGATAAAACCGAATAGCCAAATGCCCTATCCTCAAGGAATATAGGATGGAAGAAGAATGCCGCCGGCTTTTTTCTAGGCTCATTCATTGGCGGAAACATCTCCTTTAAATCAAAGGTACGATAAGTCTCCACATTCGCAGTAACCTTTCCATCATCCCCGACAATTCTCTTTGCTGCAAGATACATTCTATCTGAGTAACCAAATTTTCTATAATCCACATTCAGATAATCATCACCCTGCCAGTCTTCATTTAGGCAAAGCCCGACCATCTTAGTTCCCTTTATCTGGAACAAAAGCCATATGAATTCGCTGCAGAAATCCTCAAGAGTAGTTTTAGATATGAGCTTTTCAAGCATTCTTGAATACTGCTCTTCTTCATAGCCGTAGATATATACATAAGGATTATCATTTAGTTCCCTTGCAACTTCACTAGCCCTATATCCATGACATGGACATGAACTACCTGCTATTATTTCCTTTTCCTCAAAGAAATCAACAAATTCCGTATTATCTATCATAGAAATAAGTTTTGCTGCAGTTCTCTCTCCCATATTGCGCATAGGTCTGCTCATAGATGTGATAGGCGGATCAAAATGCTTGCCCTCAGGAGTAGCATCATATCCTGCTACACTTATATCCCTAGGCACATCATATCCCCTTTTCTTAAGAGCATTACAAACACTTATTGCCATACTGTCGCTTGCACAGATTATTACATCAGGAAGCTTTTTATGGCGTCCCGCAATGGATTCTACTATTCTTTCGCCGTCATTATACCAGAAATCACCATAAAAGATTCTATTCGGCTTTATATCAAGCGAATGCTCCTTCATTGCCTCTTTGAAGCCTTTTAATCTGCTTTGAGAATGCTCATTATCCTCAGGTCCTGTAACAAACGCAATATCTATAAATCCATGCTCAATGATAAAGTGCTCGACCATCTTTTTAATGCCCAGTTCATCATTTGCCAAGATATAAGGATACTTATCACTAGTAAGATCCATGAATACTACCGGCTTATCCTTGCAGTGCTTTTCTAACTTTTCTTCTATCCTTTGCTGATATCCCGATATTACGCAATAATCAGGACAATAAATAACACCGTCAAGAGCATCGAAATTGACCATATTTATAATATTTGAATCACTCATCGAAGCTTCTTTACTTTTTGAAGAATCAGCTCTTAAGAACGTCGAAAAAACAAGGACATCCATATCATGTTCGAATGCCTTGCTAAAAATCCCCTTTAACGCTTCTGTCTGACTATCCTGCTCACACTGTCCTATTATAACGCCTATTTTTTTTCTATTCGTAATATCCATAGCCCCCTTTTCCTTCATTTTTCTTTCCCTCATCAAATCTCATAAATACATTTTTTTCATAAATTTTGTACTTTTTTCGTATCTTAAGTGTAACACAATCCACCCATTTTTTCAAGCAATTATTTGGAATATGGATTTTTGATTGATTTTGCAATGAAATGCTAGAATAAGCAAGAAAGCCCCAAGATAAAAATATCTCAGAGCTTTCCCGCTTATTTAAAACCACCGATTGGGGTCCCCTTACCTTAATTGGTAAGGCCTTGATTATCAATTCTTCTTTCTATAGATGATATCTTCTCTTCCTGGTCCATTTGATACCATTGTGATAGGAACACCGATTTCTGCTTCTGCTAATTCGATATAATCCTTGCATTCCTGAGGAAGATCATCATAGTTCTTGATTCCTCTGATATCACACTTCCAGCCCTTCATTACCTTAAGTACTGGTTTGCAGTTCTTAAGCTTTGTAGTTGTAGGGAATTCCTTTGTAACCTTTCCGTCTAACTCATAGCCAACGCATACTGGAATTTCATCAAGATATCCGAGATCATCTACAACAGTAAAGGCAACCTCTGTTGCACCCTGAACTCTTACACCGTAGCGTGATGCTACAAGGTCGAGCCAGCCAACACGACGTGGTCTTCCCGTTGTTGCTCCATATTCTCCGCCGTCTCCGCCGTGATTACGAAGAAGAACAGCCTCATCTCCAAATATTTCTGATACAAACTCACCTGCACCTACAGCTGATGAATATGCCTTAACTACACAGATGATATCACTGATCTCATAAGGTGGTATTCCTGCACCTACAGCACCGTAACCTGCAAGAGTAGATGATGATGTAACCATTGGGTAGATACCGAAATCTGTATCCTTAAGTGAGCCAAGCTGACCTTCAAGAAGAAGATTCTTGCCTGCCTTTATTGCATCATGAATAAAAAGTGAGGTATCTGCAACATATGGATCAATCATTTCCTTATACTGCATAAGAGTATCAAAGAGCTCATTCTTATCTATTTCCGGCTTATTGTAGAGATACTTAAGAATGATATTTTTCTGCTCAAGAACTCTTTCAATTTTCTCTTTAAGATAAGCATCATCGTATAATTCCTGTACCTGGAAGCCTATCTTTGCATATTTATCTGAATAAAATGGAGCAATTCCTGACTTTGTTGAGCCAAATGACTTCTTGCCAAGTCTCTCTTCCTCATAAAGATCAAAAAGAACATGATAAGGCATCATAATCTGCGCACGATCTGATACTAAAAGATGTGGCTTTGGAACGCCCTGATCTACAAGTGACTGAACCTCTTTAACAAACTTAGGAATATCAAGTGCTACACCATTACCAATGATATTTGTTGTATGATCATAGAAAACACCTGATGGTAAAAGGTGAAGTGCAAATTTACCATAATTATTTACGATAGTATGACCTGCGTTTGCACCGCCCTGATAACGCATTACAACGTCTGAATCAGCAGCAAGCATGTCTGTAAGCTTGCCCTTTCCTTCATCGCCCCAGTTTGCTCCGACAATAGCTCTAACCATTTAATTCCTCCATTTCAAAAGTCAGCATATAGTTTTTCTATTTGGCCATTTTAAGCCATTAGTAGCTGGCCTGAACATATTTCTCTCAAAACACGTCCACCAATGAATCATTATACTACATTAAGTTAATTTAGTAAAGCAAAAATTTCAAATTATTATTTTTTCATTTCTAAATAGACCTGTTTCCCTTTTGAAAATCGCGGCCACTTGCTTATTTATTCATAAAAAAACACAAACAGCCAATTACTTATTTATTCATCAAAAGCACAAACATCCAATCGCTTATTTATTCATCAAGAAGTACAAATTTCATTATTACCGGATTATGGTCTGAATATGAAAATCCTGTCTGTACATTTTCAAGATACTCTACTTCGATATTATCTGACACTATAAAACCGTCTACAATTACGACGTAATTTCCTTCTTTATACGGTATGTCGCAGTTTCTTACTGTCTGCTCATATTTTCCATTGCTATAATCCATGCATCTTTTAAGGCCTTCTGGAATAAGCTCCTGCTCCATCGGCATTGTCCAGGCAAACTGCTTTGCATCCTCACCGTTCAGCTTTTTAACAGAGTCTCCTGTGAAATCACAGTTGAAATCTCCGCCGCAAACTACATAATTACCTTTGTCCACCTCGCTCTTCATGTCACTAAATAGCATTTCAAGCTGCCTGGTCTTTAAATTATCGCTTGAACCGTAGGCTGATAGATGAACATTATATATAACTAATTCTTTTCCATTATCCACTTTTACCCTTGAGGCGCTATAGCATCTGTCAAGGTCGAAAAATTTTGAGAAGCCTGTGGATATAGGAAGACTCCTTCTTACCGCACTTTCGACTTTTGCTTTCGAATATGTCACTATTCCGCTATCTGATTTTCCATGCGGCTCATTTAATGGATAACATAGATAAGCCGAATGATAATTCATGGCAAATACACTGTCAAATCCATCCATTTTTCCATTAATACGCTCCACCTCATCAACATAATAAGACCTTGTTGCATGAGTATCTACCTCCTGGAAAATAACAAAATCCGGCGAATACGAGATAGCTGTTTCTGCTGCTTTATCTATGCACGCTTCTACACTTTCTTTACTAGCTGCGCGGGATTCTTTTCCCCCATCCATAAAGAAGGTATAGTCGGGAGTATAAGCTCCAAAGCCTAAATTCTGCGTAAGTATGGTATAGCTCTCACCTGCTTTTAAAGTGTCAAGGTCAGCTCCCTCTACCACGTCAAGGCTTTTATTATCCTCTATTCTGTTATAGCTAATAAATAAATAAACAAAATACCCTGCTACTATTAAAATAGCAATCAGGAATAATCCTACAATACACTTAATTACCTTTTTCCTTTTTGACATTTCGCTCCTGCCTTATCTGATAGACCTATTAATTTTTTCCTGTTGAGCCAAAACCGCCGGCTCCACGCTCTGTTTCATCAAGCTCTGCAACTTCATTAAATTCAACTGAAAGAAAAGGCATGACTATCATCTGTGCTATTCTCTCCCCTGGTTCCACAACTCTAGGCTTATTTCCATAGTTTCTAAGCATTACAATATACTCACCTGTATAGTCACTATCGCACACTCCTACCATATTTGCAGGGGCAAGGTCTTCTTTTGCTGCAAGACCGCTTCTTGCAAATATCCCGGCAAAATATCCTTCTGGAAGCTGAAAAGAGAGCCCTGTAGGAACCTTTCCTACAGTGTGTGGTTCTATGGTCATGGCTTCCTTTATGTCTGCATATAAATCATAGCCTGCTGCATATTTACTTCCTCTTGATGGAGTAATTGCAGTTTCAGTAAGCTTTTTCATCTTAATTTCCATTACATTTATCCTCTTTCATCATTTGACCTTAAAAAGCCTGCCCGAAAACGGACAGGCTCTCATCAATAATAAATATTAATTAAACATTAAGCTCAGCCTTAACACCAATTACTGACTGATTAGCATCGATAATAGGCTTTATGAAATCTCTTACGAATTCCTCTGTCTGCTGCTCACTTCTGCCGACATAGAGCTTAGGATCCATTCTTGACTTTAAGTCTTCAAGTGATAAATTAAAGTCTGGATCTGCTGCAATGAGCTCAAGAAGATTATTGTCAAGACCTTCTTCCTTTACTCTCTTACCTGCCTGCATTGAAAGCTGGCGGATCTTCTCATGGAATACCTGTCTGTCTCCGCCTGTCTTATTAACAGCGTCCATGATGATATTCTCTGTTGCCATGAATGGAAGCTCTGCCATCATGTGCTTTTCAATTACCTTTGGATATACAACAAGGCCATCAACAACATTCATGTAAATGTTGAGGATACCATCGATTGCAAGGAAGCCTTCTGGAATAGAAAGTCTCTTATTTGCTGAATCGTCAAGTGTACGCTCAAACCACTGTACTGATGCAGTGATTGCTGGATTAAGTGCATCTGAGATGACATAGCGCGCAAGAGATGCCATACGCTCGCAGCGCATAGGATTTCTCTTATATGCCATTGCTGATGAACCGATCTGAGTCTTTTCAAATGGCTCTTCTACTTCCTTCATATGTGCAAGAAGACGGATATCATTTGAGAACTTTGTTGCACTTGATGCAATGCCTGCAAGTACATTGAGAACTCTTGTATCTACCTTTCTTGAATATGTCTGTCCTGAAACAGGATAATACTCAGTAAAGCCCATCTTTGAAGCAACCTTCTCTTCAAGAGCCTTTACCTTGTCTGTATCATTATTAAAGAGCTCCATGAAACTAGCCTGAGTACCTGTTGTACCCTTTGAGCCGAAGAACTTTATTGAATTCTTTACGTATAAAAGATCCTGGTAATCCATCAATACATCCTGAAGCCATAGAGTTGCTCTCTTACCAACTGTTGTTGGCTGTGCTGGCTGGAAGTGTGTAAATGCAAGAGTAGGCTGAGCCTTCTGCTCTAATGCGAACTTTGCAAGCTTGTCCATTACATTAAGAAGCTTCTTCTCTACTAATTCAAGAGCTTCCTTCATTACGATTATATCTGTATTATCATCTACATAGCAGCTTGTTGCTCCAAGATGGATGATTCCCTTTGCCTTTGGGCACTGAAGACCATATGCATAAACATGTGACATAACATCATGTCTTACAACCTTCTCACGAGCCTCTGCATCTTCATAATTAACATCATTTACATGAGCCTTTAATTCATCTACCTGTTCCTTTGTTACGTTAAGACCAAGCTCCATTTCTGACTCAGCAAGTGCGATCCAGAGCTTTCTCCATGTAGTAAATTTTTTCTCCTGTGAAAAAATATGGCTCATTTCCTTACTAGCATAACGGCTTGTAAGAGGGCTTTCATAAATTGTTCTGTCCATGATTTTCCTTTCCATTCTCTTATCATCATATTTTTCTGTCTTTCATAAAAACAAAATGGATGTGCCATCCAAAATGCTTTCGCAAAAAAAGACATTTTGATTATAGCACACCCATTTTTAAATTTCAAGTAATCTAATTTTTTATTAGCGGTTACTTATTTCAAGCACCTTTTGTCCTATTTTGTTAAGATGCTCATGCGCTAATTGACATCTATTCTACTTTTGATCACTTTACGGTTACTTTTACTTTCTTCATAAGTCCATTTACCGTGTATACGTAAATGTAGCAGGTTCCTTTTGATTTTCCTGTGATTTTGCCGTTCTTATTA
>OMXJ01000025.1 GCA_900315015.1 uncultured Eubacteriales bacterium
TAACTCATAGCGAGAAGATAGCAGCTCAGGCAGAGCGTCATATATGCATGGAGGATGGAAGGATAGTAAAAGATGAAATCAGGAATAACTAATTGTACAAGCTTAATATTTAAAAATTTTAAGAAAAAAAGAAATGCATTTTTACTTGAAGGCTTAGTAATAGCAGTAGCCACGATGATTGTTTTTTCAATTGTCCTAGCTGCTGCATCAGCAATTGCCGGGAGTGAGGAAAAACTTAGAGTAACCAGCAATTATCATGCCGTTTTTTATGGAAAAGAAGAAGCGGTAAAAAATATTAAAAAAGGTGCCGACGCAGTACAGTGGGTCGGCATTTATAATGAAGATATAGTCACAATAGAAAAAGGTAGAGATGCTGTACCATCAAAAGTAAGATTCTATGAAAATGAAGATGGCATAAGCAGTGACTATATAATAAAGGGGAAAATGCCAGAAAATGGCGAAATTCTTTTACCTGACTCTGTTTTATTAGAGGGCAGAAATGCCCTTTGGCAGATAGGTGAAGAAGTTGTATTAAAGTATGCTGATGAAAGAGAAGAAAAGTATGCTATTTCAGGTTTTTATTCTTATAATTTAGAGAATAATCCGATTACTGAAGGACCTGCGATTACCTTTGATGCTTATAGTGGAAATAATACTGAAATAAAGGCAGAAGTATTGTTTAAGGGTGGAAATATAGTTGATAAAAGTAAAAAATTATCAGAAAAATACGGTTTAAGCGGTTATGACTTAAATACGGCTAGAGTAGCTTCTGAACTTATGGGTAAAGAAGAGAAATATGCTAATTATTTATTCATTTTAGCAATAGTACTTGCAATCGCTCTTACAAGCTATCTGATGATCAGAGGCATCATTGGAATGCGAGCAAGCGACATTCATAAGCAAAATGCAATACTGAGATCTTTTGGAACGAGGAAAAAAACAATTCATAAATTATCAGTATTAGAATGTATTTATATATGCATACCTTCTATCATATGCGGTGTGCTTTTATCTATATCCATATACATAATTGCAGCTTCAGTGACAGGAGTACCTATTGATAAAAGTTTGGACTTCATCAAGGATGGCTTTTTAGCGGGATTTGTTGTATCTGCGCTCGATATTGTCCTTGTGACAATAATTGCAATGTTCGTAAATGTACAGGTGGGGTTAAAGCAGAGCATATCAGAAATTCTTTTGACTGATCAGGAAGTAATAATAAGTTCAAAGAAAAGAAAAGGTAAAGGATTCAAGAATCCGGTTAAAGCCTATATTTTTACATCAATAACCAGAAATGGCTTAAAGACATTGGTAAGTATTATTCCATTTACAATAGGTGTAATATATATTGTAGTAGTTGCAGCAACGAGTAAGGATTTACAGAAGATGGCAGGAAATGGCGGAAAAGTTAAACCTGTGTATGATGCAAATATTACTTTAAGAAGTAATTATGAGAAGGTTAATACAAGCGATGAACTTATAGAGTTTGTTTCTAATTTAGATGGTGTTGAAAAGGTAAAGCCTGATTATGGTATCATTAATGCGACGTATAATATTGATGAAGATCTGAAAATGGCGGAATTTGACAATGAATTCTCAAAAGAAAATGGCATTTATGATAATTTAATGATATATACTTATGATGAGGCGGAGCTTAAGGCCCTTAAGCCGGTAATGGTAGAAGGAACGAATGAGATACTTGATTCAGGCTGTATACTTGTAAATTATGCATATCCACTCATGAAAAATGGTAAGACCAACTATGAAAAGAAAGAGAAGCTTTCAGCACTAGGTGTAGGAGATTCGTTGACCATAGTAGATATAGGACGCTTTTCTAGAATGATTATTGATGCAAAAAGAAAAGCTGAAGAATCTGGAGAAGAAGATGTTTATGTGGCAGGGTCTGTTTATAAGGAAATGAGGGATAATCCCGGGGAAGGAATTGATATTGAAATAAAAGGAATCGCGGAATATGCATTAACGGATTATGATTTGTTTTGTCCGACAATAATCATGTCGGAAGAGTATTATCGTAAACTGGTTGGAGATGGAAATTATACGGATTATCTCTCATCGATACAGATTAAACTGAAGGATGGTGTAAAGCTGTATGATATAAGAGGAAAGCTATGGGAAAAGAGTGGTTTGTATGATGTTTCTTATGGGGATGGATTCGGAGACTATCAAGTAATAGACGAGGAAGGAAATACTGTTACTTCAAAACTAGGAATAATATTCTTGATCATCGCGGTCATAGTTGGTGTTATTACACTATTTAGTACCATAATGATGAACTGGAGAATATCCAAGAAGGAATATGCAATTCTTAAATCTTCCGGAGCGTCTAATAAAAATATTGTCAAACTGATACTTACTGAAAAGTCCATAATTTGTCTTTCATCCTTTGTAATTGGAACGGTAATTGGTATGGCGATTGAAAAATCCTCCATTAAAGTATTTGCAGAAGGAGGTAAGATACCATTTACGCTTCCTATACCTGAGCTTATTATTACCTTAGCAGCAATGCTTGCATTAACTCTTTTGTTGACAGCTTTCCAGTCGAGCATCATTAAAAAGATGAGCATTGCGGATGTACTGAAGGAATCCAGGTCATAAGACAGTAAAGAAAATGTAATTAATGAAAAGATGGCGGTTTTTAGTCAAAAAGATGCCTCTAGGCTATAACATGCCTAAGAATAAAAATATAATATATAAATCCTTAAAAAAGAAAAAAACACTTGATAAAATATTTATATCCTTTTATAATAATTGTAGTTCAATTGTGCCAAGGACGTCCAAATAAATAACAATTGAATATATTATAAACAGTTTAGAAAGGAGATAAAATAATGAGATCAGTTTCAACAAAAGAAATGAAAGAGATAGTGGGTGGATGGACAATTGTAGGAGAATGCCCAACATGTCATGCAAAAGGATATTATAGTTATTTTGAACTTATTGGTTTTGCAATAGCTCTTGCGAGAAGAGATGCATTTATTAATAGTTGTCAGCTTTCACACATAAGAGCAGAAATGGGTGAGTAATTTATTTAGTTAGTATTACAGAATAAAAATGGAAGATACTGTATTGTTATTGATACAGTATCTTCCATAGTTTTTCTTATAGGAAAAAATGATTTCAGAAATATATTTTTAAGTAAAAACTATTTTTTTAAGGAATATTAAATTAAAAGAGACTAAAAGGTGAAGAAGTAATATGTATAAATATATTAGGCAACATGATAATAGTGATTGTGGAACAGCTTGTCTTTGCATGGTAGCATGGCATTATGGGTTGAAGAACTCGTTACAGTTTTATAGAGAGTGTACTAAGAATGGTAAAATGGGCACGAATCTATATGGATTAATTGACGGAGCCCAAAAAAATGGTTTTGAAGCTGAAGCGCTTAATGGTTCGATAGAAGAATTGACGGATTCAATAAAAAAGAAGCAGGTGAAATTTCCATTTATCGCGCATTTGGTAAGCGGACATTTTATTGTGGTTACTAATATAAAAAGGGGAATTGTTAATATTATTGATCCAGCTTTGGGAAAGGTTAAAAAAAATATTGATATTTTTACAGATATATGGTCTGGATATATTATTAATTTATTTCCAGGAAAAGAATTTGTGAAAAAGAATAATATAGTAAGCAATGCCAAACGAGTATTAGTTTTGATGAAAACAATGTGGTTAAGGTTATTGATAGTATTTGTATTATCGATTAGTATTTGGTTATTTGGAACAATTACTGCCTTTACTTTTGAAACTATGATAGATGAATTTGCTTTAGCAAATAATAATTATATAGAAAGTTGCGAGCATGAACATGAACATGAGCATGAACACTCGATAGGGGAGGACGAAGAATCAACAGGCCCGATAGCATTGGTAGGGAAGTTTGTGAAATTTATTTATAATGAATCCGGATCAATAAATGGATTTTTTGCTGTTCTTGTGATAATGTACATTATAAGTGCAATTGGAATGTATATTAGAGGGAGAATAGTAGTATATATTGCAAAAACAATTGATGTTTCACTCACATATAAATATTTAAAAAAAATTTTGAAGCTTCCTGTGGCATATAAAAATATGAGAAATGATGGAGACTTTATTTCTAGGTTTAATGATACATATCGTATAAGATATGCGATTTCTAATGCGACGGTGACACTATTATTAGATACTGTCTTAGGTTTATTTGGTGGGGTGTTACTGTTTTGTATAGATGAGAGATTATTTGCTATAACATTATGTGTTATACTGATGTATTCTTTATGTGCATTATTATTTCAAGGAAAACTTAAAAAATCAAATTTTGAAATGATGGAAAAAAATGCATCTATGCAATCTTATTTTAAAGAAATACTGAGTGGGTATGATTACATCAAAACTAATTCACTTGAAAAAGATGTGAAAACGAAATGTTCGGTAAAATATAATAATATGTTGAATTCCTATTACTCAAATGATATACTTGGCCTTAAAGAAGGAACATTGCTTTCGTTCGTTGAAATGTTGGGCAACGCTTTGGTTTTGTGGGCTGGTTTTACCCAAATTATAAACGGTGGCTTAACATTAGGGAGTTTTATGACTTTTACATTTCTTTTGTCTACGTTTACTGAACCATTCAAGAATATAGTTCAGTTACAACCTACATTACAAAGTGCATCAGTTTCTATCGATAGGTTATATGATGTGTTTGATATAACTGAAGAAGAAAATAATGGAAGAAATGAATTTAAGGCGGGTGATATTTGTTTTAAAGACGTATCTTTTAGTTATGATGATGAAAATATGATTTTGAGTGATTTGAATTTTAGGATAAAAAAAGGTAGCTCAACTGCGATAACAGGAAAAAGTGGAACTGGAAAATCAACTATAGCTAAATTGATTTCACGTATTTATAATACGAATGGTGGAATAATAACTATAAATAATAAAAATATATTAGATTATGAATTATATAATTATAGGAAGAATATCTATTATGTTGACAATAATCCATTTATGTTTGAAAATACTATTAGATATAATATTGATGAAAAGGAAGGAGAAATTATTGAGGAAGAAGAACTTAATTTGAAGAGAATAAGTGAGTTATGTCATATACATGAATATATTAATAGTCTGCCGTTTAAGTATAATTCTATTATATCGGAAAATGGTGTCTCTTTATCTCAAGGACAAAGGCAGAGAATAGGTGTTGCTAGAGCATTATTTAATAAGCCATCAATTTTGATATTAGATGAAGCATTAAGTAATTTGAATGTTGATATGGCAATAGATATTTTAAAAAATATACGTAGGGAATTACCAGATACTACGATTGTATTAATTACTCATACTAAAGAGCTTGTGGAATGGTGTGATGATGAAAAAGTGCTAGAGAAAGATGAATGTATAAGGGGATTTGTTGAAGCGTTATAAAATAGTGATGCAATCTGGAAATGAATGGAGATGAAATTAATGAAGATAAGTAAAGTTAAGATTTTTTTTGTTGCTATTACAACTTTGGTTTTAATGGGTATTTTTATCATGATATACTTACCTCAGAAACAAATAGTGAAATCGTATAAGAATATAATAACGTTAGGTGAAATTGGTGATTTATCAAGATATAAAGGTAAATGGGTGACTGTTGAATATGAATACAGCTTTAGCGCATTTATGGGAGAAGGAAGGCTCTTATCATTATCACCAGAGAGGTCGTACGATTATTTTAAGTGTGTTGGTAAAGATGAATTCTATTTATGTTCGAGTCCCGATTTTTGGGATAAAAAAATCGAAGGAAAAAACTATAGAGGATTAAAAAGTAAAGAGAAGTCAGAAGGTGAAGAAGGAACATATCAGATAACTGGTTATGTGAGTAGCGTAAGACAAGAAATAAAATCGGGGTTGCTTGAACAAATTAAAAAAATGCAGCTAATAAACCAACCTGAAAAAACACAAATGGATTGTGTAATAGAAATGCTCGATATAGATACTGAAAAAAATAGATTATCAAAAATTATTAAGCTTCTTATAAGTGTTTTTCTAGTTTGGATATTTAGTATTTTTCTTTTATTTAAGGAAAAGATTAGGGATGAAATTATTAACAGACAGAAAAAGAAGTATTTAAGTGAAATAAATACGGATGCAGAGGAGACAAAAAAAATACCTCATATGTATGGAGATAAGGTTGAATGAGTGAAGAGGCTTGATTAAAGAAACTATAATTTGAAAAAAATGTTCGAAAAAAAAGATATGTGAGGATATTTTAATGAATGCAGTAGAAGTAAAAGATCTAGTAAAAGAATATGGACAGGGAGACGTAAAGGTAAGAGCTCTTGACGGGGTGAACCTTGCCATTGAGAAAGGAAGCTTTGTAGCAATAACAGGCGAATCAGGATCGGGAAAATCCACGCTTGCAAATATAATAAGCTGCATGGACAAACCGACCTCGGGAAGTGTTTTTATAGAAGGAGAAAAGGTAGGTGCAGATGATGCGTCCCTATCAAAAATAAGAGGAGAAAAGGTGGGAATGATATTCCAGGCCTTTCATCTGCTTCCAATGCTTACAGCAAAAGAAAATATACTTATGCCAGGAAGCTTTGCAGGAAAGAAAATAGAAGCAGGCTATGTAGATGTACTTTTAGATAATCTTGCTCTAAAGGATAGAGCAACTCATCTTCCATCAGAATTATCAGGAGGACAGCAGCAGAGGGTGGCAATCGGTAGAGCACTTATAAATAAGCCGGGAATCCTTATTGCTGATGAGCCAACAGGTAATCTTGATAAGAAAAATTCAGAAGCCATAATGGAGCTTTTAATTGAATTAAAGAATAAGTATAATATGACTCTTATCGTAGTACAGGCAGAGCGTCATATATGCATGGAGGATGGAAGGATAGTAAAAGATGAAATCAGGAATAACTAATTGTACAGAATTGATATTTAAAAATTTTAAGCAAAAGAAAAGTGTTTTTTTACTTGAAGCAATGATGTTAACTGTTGTATCTGTGATTGTTTTTTCTGTTTTACTTTTGTCTTTATCATCACGAAAAGAAAAAAGAGATGAGCTGAATGCATCAAGCAATTATCATGTTACCTATTTAGGTAAAGAAGCAACGCTTAAAAAAATAAAAGAAGGCTCCTATGGTGTAAAAAAAGTTGCTTTTTACAAGAATGTTTTTACTACTATACAAAATGGAAATGATTTAATATCATCTGAAGTACGTTTTTATGAAAAGGCAGAGGATATAAGTTGTGATTATTTGATTAATGGGGAAATGCCGAGCAGTGGACAAGTGCTTTTACCTGAGAGTTGTTTGTATAGTAAAGTAGGTATATGGAAAATAGGTGATGAGGTTTCTGTAACATTTGAAAATGGAAAAGTGCAGAATTATATTGTTTCTGGTTTTTATTCGTATAATACCACAGGTGTTAAGATGACAGAAGGGCCTGCAATAATTTTTGATGCGTTCGATGGAAGTGAAGGCGAAATGAACGCGGAAGTGCTGTTTGATAATGAATGGGATATAGTGAATAAAAGCAAAAAATTAGCTGAAGCATATGGTTTGAATTATTATATGGTAAATACAGAAAGAACATCTTTTTTTTATCAGGGCAGTAAAGGAAGAATCGATTTATTAATTGGTATAGTAGTTGCAATAATAATTATTATTTCGAGTTATACAATGATAAGAAGCTTCATTGCAATGCGTTCTGGTAAAATAAACAGGGAAAATGCAATACTGAGGTCTTTTGGAATAAAAAGAAGAACTATATATAAATTATCGGCTTTAGAAAGTATATATATGGCTGTTCCGACAGTCGTTTTGGGAGCGGTTATATCGGTATCATTTTATTTGGCTTCGGCCTCTATATCAGGGTTACCGATTGCTAAAAGTCTTACATTCGTAAAAGGAGGATTTATACCTAGCGTTATAATTACAATGGTTAGCGTTATTTTATTAACTATTATAGTAATGTTTGCAAACGCAAGAAATGACTTAAAAAAGGGTATTTCGGAGATTCTATTAACTGAACAGAAAGTTATAATTGGTACCAAGAAGAGAAATGGAAAAAAGCATAAGAATCCGGTTAAAGCGTATATTATCACCTCTATAACCCGAAATGGCTGGAAGACATTATTGAGCATTTTACCATTTACAATAGGAATAATGTACATCATTATGTTATCGGCATCTAAGAACGACATTGGAACAGTCTATGGAAATGCGAGAAGAGCAGTGCCGGTATATGATGCAAAGATTACATTAAAAGATGAATATGAGCAGGAAAATACAATAGATGAACTAGTTACCTTTATTTCTTCTATAGAAGGAATTGAAAAAGTAAAAATTAATCATCAGTTAATAAACTATCAACCTAACATTGATGAGAATTTAAAAATGGCGGATTTCGATAATTCATATTCTAAAAAGGATGGTGTGTATAGTGTACTAGCTCTAAAGGTTTATGATCAAGATGAAATTAAAGCTATTAAGGATGTACTGACTGAAGGAACCACTGAAATAAAGGATTCGGGATGTATACTTGTAAATTATGCATATCCGCTTTTGGAAAATGGTACGCCTGATTATGAAAAGAAAGAGAAAGTTTCAGAACTTGATATAGGGGACTCAATTACTATAATTGATATAGCGGAAGTGAATAAGAAAGCTATTGATTTAAAAAGGGAAGGGAAATTTGGATTTGATTCTTATGCAGAATGTATAAAAAGTGTCAGCAGAAAACCGGAAGATGGAATTAAATTAGAAATAAAAGGAATTGCAAATTATTCTCTTTCTAATGATGATAATTATGCACCAACAATAATAATATCAGATGAATATTATCGCAAACTATTAGGAGATGATAATTATCTTAACTATTGTGATTCTATTTATATTAAATTGAAAGATGATGTGAAACTATATGAGATAAATGAGAAACTTATAGAGAAGAAAGGGATAATTTCGGCTGAGTACCTTAATTTTGATAGGATGGCAATGGAAGAAATGAGTGCTATGATGAGTTCGACATTGACACTATTTTCTGTGGCTATACTTGTTGGAATCATTACTTTGTTTAGCACAATTATGATGAACTGGGAACTCTCGCAGAAGGAATATGCCATTCTAAAGTCGGCTGGTGCGACAAACAGACGTGTTATTGAAATGATACTTACTGAAAAATCCATAATCTGTATGTCTTCTTTTGCAATTGGAGCTTTACTTGGATTATCTTTAGAAAAACTTATGATGAAAATACTTTCAGATGGAGTAAAAGTTCCGTTCAGTATTCCTTTAATGGAACTTATAATAACATTTGTTTCTATGCTTACATTGACCTTGTTATTGACTCTTTTCCAATCGCGTGTTCTTAGAAAAATGAATCTTGCAGAAGTGCTTAAGGAATCGCGATAAACAACGTATGTTGCAGGTGGGATTTCTTGACATCTTTTTCCGTTTGTAGTAAAATTATAATGAGTAAGTGTTTTATTGGATTGAAAGATCCTTATTCAAAATGATTTTTAGGGGTGACTCCATATGCATGAACTACTAGAACGTAAAAAAGGAATTCGCAGAAATATTTTGATTGTTGATGATGACTATATTGCAAGAGAGATACTTATAAAGATGCTTGGGGATAGTTATGAAGTCAGCTGTGCGGAAAACGGTGTGAAAGCTCTTGATATTATAAAAAGGGATAAACTAAAACTATCTCTCGTGATGCTTGATCTGAATATGCCGCAAATGGATGGATATAGTCTTTTGAAATTGCTTCGTAGTGACAATGAACTAAGGCGCATCCCCGTTATCGTGCTTACCTCTGAAAAGGGAGCAGAGGTCGAGAGCCTGAAGATCGGTGCGGCGGATTTTATTACAAAGCCTTTTGATATGCCCGAGGTAATCTGTGCAAGAGTACGTCACTCTATCGAACTTGCAGAGGATAGTGTTATCATTCATGAAACAGAGCGCGACGAGCTGACAGGATTGTTTCGCAAGGATTTTTTCTTTCAGTATGGCAAAAGGATTGATGAACTGAATAATTATATGCCAATGGACGCTGTTGTGGTCGATATAAATCGTTTTCATGTGGTGACTGAATTGTATGGCAGAAGCTATGGCGACAGTGTACTGAAAATAGTTGGTGATTCACTTCATGAACTTGTCAGCAGGACAGGAGGCCTTGCCTGTCGCCGTGGAAACAATCGTTTTTTTATCTATCTGCCGCATAGCGACGAACTAGAAATTAAACTGCCGCAGTATATCGATGATATAGATGCTCGTATAAACGACAATAATATCAGTCTTCGTTACGGTGTGTATTGTGACGACGGAAGTGAAAAGAACATGGAACAACGCTTTGATTGTGCCGAACTTGCTTGTCGTAAGTTAAGAAACAGCTATGAGTCCTGTTTTGTTCTCTATAGTGATGAGCAGCATAGCAAAGAGTTGTTTTCAGAAAGGCTCATTAATGACATCGACAAGGCACTGTCTGAAAAGCAGTTCAAGGTTTATTATCAGCCGAAATATTCAATAAAGGGTGACAGACCGCAGCTTTCCAGCGCTGAGGCACTTATCAGATGGTTTCATCCTGAATACGGAATGATAAGCCCTGGGCAGTTTATCGCGCTATTTGAGGAGAACGGTCTGATTCAGAAACTTGACCGGTTTGTGTGGAATGAAGTGGCCACGCAGATAAAGCGATGGAAAGATATGTACGGGGTTGATATTCCTGTATCGGTAAATGTATCGAGAATAGATGTTTTCAATGCACACATTGCAGAGATTCTAGAGAATATCACAAAACAAAACAATCTGGATAATACTAATCTTTTGCTTGAAATTACAGAATCTGCCTATACCGATGATTCTGCCCAGATTATCGAAACAGTAAATAAACTTCGTGGACTTGGATTTAGGATAGAGATGGACGATTTTGGTAGCGGATATTCTTCACTGAATATGCTGCTCTCTCTACCGATAGATGCTTTGAAGCTGGATATGACATTTATTAAAAAAATCTGCGAAAATCCCAAAAGTGCCAGGCTTGTGGGTATCATGATCGATATTGCAAGGCTTCTTGAAGTTCCTGTTATTGCAGAGGGTGTTGAAACAAAGGAACAAATGGAAATACTCAAAAAGTTGGGTTGTGATATTATACAGGGGTACTTTTTTTCAAAACCTCTTCCGCCGGAGGAGTTTGAAGCGCTAATAGAAAAGAACTGAGGGAGACAGGTTATGCTTACAATCGAAAAACTAAGAGCTTATGGGGCTGATGTGGACGAGGGACTTGCTCGCTGTATGAATATGGAAGATTTTTATATCGGGCTTGTAAGAAAGGCACTTGCTGACAATAAACTTCCTTTACTTGAAAAGCAGATAGGAGAAGGTGATTTTGATGCGGCATTTGAAACGGCTCATTCGTTGAAAGGCATGTACGCTAATCTGTCGCTTTCACCATTAACAAAGCCGGTCACTGAGATAACAGATCTGCTTCGAAGCAAAGCTGAGGCTGATTACTCATTGCTTATGGAAGAAGCAAAAAAACAGTTTGATATCCTTTGTAACCTATAGAATCACGCAGTTGTCAGTATATTCGGATGTGATGAAAAACTGATTATTTATCACTGATAGAGTTATTTTTTTGAGGAAAACTTTACGTCAAATGTCATTAGATAGCGTTTATATTTATTTAATATTTGGTTTCGTCCTTTACTCTTGACATAAAAAAATTCCTTTGATAAAATTTTTATAAGGGAGTTTGTTCCTATATTATGTTAAAGAAAAGGAGGCAAACATGAAGAAAAAAATAATAAGTATTTTAATGGCAGCTCTTCTTGTAGCTGCAGGGCCTCTTTCGCAGGTAAAGGCTTCCGGGGTATCATCACTTGATTTGCAGGCTTTTGAGAGCGTAAAAACAAATGAAGCGATTAAGGTAAATGTAATAAGGAATGCTTCAAAAGCATCGGAATCTACGCCGACAACCATTACTGATAATAAGAATGGTACTATTACAGTTGGGTATGATAATACAGAAGCAGCGAAGGTAGTTGTTCAGGTTGTAAGGATCGGATCAGATGTAAAATATAATTACTATTTATCAGAAGGTGCTGTAAAAGAAGTTATTCCATTGACCGATGGAAATGGTGATTATGTTATTTATGTATGTAAGAATATAGTTGGAACCAAGTATTCTGTAGTGGCAAATTCTACAGTGACGCTCGATCTTGAAAATGAAGCGGATGTCTATAAGATTGCCAATATCATTGTAGATTATACTACGACAAATAAGGCTATTAAAAAAGCTGATTCTCTATGCAAAAAGCTTAAGACAGATACTTCAAAGATCACCAAGATCTATAAGTATGTAGTGCAGAATTACGCATATGATTATGGCAAGGTTTCAGCTGTTAAGGAAACTGTAGGTTATATTCCTAGCATTGTGCAGACCTTTAAGGTCAAGATGGGAATCTGCTACGACATTGCCTCCCTTTATGCAGCAATGTGCAGAAGCCAGGGCATTCCGGCAAAGGTAGTTACAGGCTATTGTAAAACTGTAGATGGGCTTCATGCCTGGAATGAAGTTTACGACCAGACAAAGGAAAAGTGGTATATTATAGACTGTACCGCAGACATTGCCTATTATGCAGCCAAGAAGTCCGTTTCGATGAAAAAATCCTCAAAGGTATATTATGCGGAGGAATACTATCATTAAGATGGTTTTCTAAAAAAATTAAAATTTTAATAATTTAAGGGCGAAGGTCCCTCTAAAGTATGTTTAGAGATCTTCAGCCCTTTTATTTATGGAAAATGGCACAGTGTTGTGCTTCGAAAAGAGCAAATTTTTGGCATTTCATAGAAAAGGGCACATATTTTGCGCTTCGAAAAGAGCACATTTTTGACATTTCATAGAAAAGGGCACATATTTTGTATTTCGATTGACAAATGATGAAAATGTGACTAAAATAGAGCTGTGTATGCTTAAAATTATCTTGGGGGAGATGAGGAAATGATAGGAAACCTAATAATAGGTGCGGATTATGCTATCATAGCGATATATTATATGTTGCTATTTTTAGCTGGCTTCTTTTTAACTCTGTACCTAACAGATAAATTAAAGAACGTGCTGCCGCACGATCAGGGAAAAAAGATAGTAAAGCCTGATGGAACCGTTGAAGAGGTTCAGGGCGGCGCAGAATCAAGAGGGAAAACGAGAGGTACTGGAATAATATTTATCCTGGTATTTGCGTGCATTTATCTTGTATTTATGCCGGGAGTGAATGTGGAAACTGCAATATATACATTTGTACTAATTGGTACAATGCTTTCAGGTTATCTTGATGATGCAGCAAAAGTTCCATGGAGCGAGCTTAAAAAAGGAATTCTCGACTTTGTACTAGCAGCGATATGCGCTGTAAATTATGCTTATCATAATGGCACAGAAGTGTATCTTCTGTTTATGAAGACAAAAATCGAGATGCCGGTTTGGCTTTTTATTCCTTTAGCAATACTTTTTATTTTTGCAGCCATTAATGTTGTAAATTGTACTGATGGAGTAGACGGCCTTTGCGCATCGCTTTCCATAATATCGATAGTATCCTACATTGCAGTATTTACAATGATCGATATCGAATTGATTCGTTCTATCAGTGATATTACTTATGTGTGTCTGCTTATGCTTGCATGTATCATAGGTTATCTTTGGTACAATGCGTATCCAAGTCAGGCACTCATGGGAGATGCAGGCTCTAGACCAATAGGAGTTTTTCTTGCGATTCTAGCTCTGCAGAGCGGATATATTCTTTTATTTATTCCGTTATGTTTTGTATTCATTATCGATGGAGGTCTTGGTCTCTTTAAGATTACTGTCAGAAGAGTATTTAAAATCAAGAATTTCCTGGATTCGATAAGAACGCCTGTTCATGATGATGTAAGAAAGTATTCTGAAAAGAATATAGCAAAGCTCGAAAAGAAGAATGGTGGTCCGATAAAGATACCGGAAAGAGATAAGAATAAAAACTGGTCGGATCCTCAGATAGTAACCCGCTTTGCCATGATACAGCTGATTATATCAGCATGCACTTTGTTTGCTACATGGGGAAACCTTCCGTAAAGCAATAATAAAAAGTGCGACAATTAATTATAGTAAAATACTCTATAATATTAAAATATAGATATTACAAGGAGGAAATATGGCAGTCAGAAGATTGTATGTAGAAAAGAAGTCAGGATTTAATGTCCGCAGTAAGGAACTTCTTGCAGAAATCAAGAATTATCTTGGTTTAAAGAACATCAAAGAGGTACGTGAGCTTATCCGCTACGATGTAGAAAATGTATCAGATGAGACATTTGATAAGTCAAAGTTCACTATCTTTGCAGAGGCACCAATTGATAATCTCTACGAGGAGAATATCCCGGAGTTAAATGGTGGAAAGGCATTCTCTATCGAATACCTTCCGGGTCAGTTTGACCAGAGGGCAGATTCAGCAGAGCAGTGCGTTAAGCTTCTCAATGAAAAGGAGGAGCCTGTAATTAGATGTGCTACTACATATATCATTAATGGTGACAACGTATCTGATGAGGATATCGAAAAGATAAAGAATAATGTAATCAATCCAGTAGATTCAAGAGTTGCAGCAGAGGAAAAGCCAGAGACACTTGTTGACAATTTTGAGTCTCCAGCAGATGTAAAGATCATGGAAGGCTTTATTTCAGAGTCTGATGACAAGCTTAAGGAGCTCTATGGCTCACTTTCACTTGCCATGACCTTCAAGGATTTCTTATTCATAAGAGATTATTTCAAGAATGAAGAAAAGCGTGATCCATCAATTACAGAAATCAGAATGCTTGATACTTATTGGTCAGATCACTGCCGTCATACCACCTTCCTTACAGAGCTTACTGATGTTAAGTTCGGAGAGGGCGAATATAAAAAGGCAATCGAAGATACTTATAATGAATATAAGGCAGATTTTGCAGAGCTCTATAAGGACAGAAACGATAAGTATACCAGCCTTATGGACGTTGCAACAATCGCAGTTAAGGCTCTTAGAAAGCAGGGAAAGCTTCAGGATATGGAAATATCTGATGAAATCAATGCCTGCTCAATTATTGTGCCTGTAGAAACTAATGGAAAGACAGAGGAATGGCTTGTATTCTTCAAGAATGAGACTCATAACCATCCTACAGAAATCGAGCCTTTCGGCGGTGCTGCTACATGTCTTGGCGGTGCTATAAGAGATCCTCTTTCAGGCCGTGGATATGTATATCAGGCAATGAGAGTTACAGGTGCAGCAGATCCTACAAAGCATATCAAGGATACAATGGAAGGTAAGCTTCCACAGCGTAAGCTCGTTACAGGTGCAGCTAATGGTTATTCTTCTTATGGAAATCAGATCGGTCTTGCAACAGGCGTAGTTTCAGAAATCTATCATCCTGATTATGCTGCAAAGAGAATGGAAATCGGTGCAGTTATGGGTGCTGCTCCTAGAAAGAATGTTAAGAGAGAAAATTCAGATCCAGGTGATATCATTATCCTTATGGGCGGAAGAACCGGTAGAGATGGCTGCGGCGGAGCTACAGGTTCATCTAAGGCTCATACAACAGAGTCCATCCATGTCTGCGGTGCAGAGGTTCAGAAGGGTAATCCTCCTACAGAGAGAAAACTTCAGAGATTATTCAGAAGACCAGAGGTTACAAGTCTTATTAAGAAGTGTAATGACTTCGGTGCCGGCGGTGTTTCAGTTGCCATCGGTGAGCTTGCAGATGGACTTATCGTAAATCTTGATAAGGTTCCAAAGAAGTATGCAGGTCTTGATGGAACAGAGCTTGCTATTTCAGAGTCACAGGAGAGAATGGCAATCGTTGTAGATAAGAAAGACGTTGATGCAATGCTTGCCTATGCAAGAGAGGAAAATCTTGAGGCTACTGTAGTAGCAGAGGTTACTGAGGAACCAAGACTTGTTCTTAAGTGGAGAGGTAAGGATGTTGTAAATATTTCAAGAGCCTTCCTTAATACAAACGGTGCTCATCAGGAAACTACAGCATTTGTTGAAATCCCGGATGCAAATGCAGATTATATGAAAAACGGCGCTCCTTACGAGGCAGTTTCAGTGAGAAGTGAGAAGAAGGCTGTTTACCGCGGTGCACTTGAGGCTTCAGGCGTTGACGAGGCTAAGGCACTTGAGGTTGCAGAAAGTTTTGCAAAGGAAGAAACAGCAAAGAGACAGGCTCTTGCTGCTGATTATGTTGATTCAATAAAGGAAAAGGCAGGTTCTGTAAAGGATACAGAAGCTGTTGAAAAGGCTATCGTTGAGAATGCTGAAAAGGCACTTGCAGATGCAGTTAAGGGTATTTCTGCTGATGCTGTAAAGATTGCTGAAGAGGCAGAGGATGCTGCATTTGGTAAGGAAGGTTCATTTAGAAATAAGCTTCTTGCTGCTGCTTCTGATCTTAATGGATGTAGCCAGAAGGGACTTGTTGAGCGTTTCGACTCTTCAATCGGTGCTTCAACAGTTCTTATGCCATATGGTGGTAAGTATCAGATGACTCCTATTCAGACAATGGTAGCTAAGCTTCCAATGTCATATGAGCAGGAGAGTGGAAATAAGTCAGAGACAGTTACAATGATGAGCTATGGTTTTGATCCGTTCCTTTCAAGCTGGAGCCCATATCATGGTTCACAGTACGCTGTAATTGAATCTGTTGCAAAGATCATTGCAGCTGGTGGTGAGCTTTCAAAGATCTACTTCACCTTCCAGGAATATTTCAGAAGAATGGATTCAGATCCTAAGCATTGGGGCGAGCCTCTTGCAGCACTTCTTGGTGCATACAAGGCTCAGAAGAGACTTGGTCTTGCTTCAATCGGTGGTAAGGACAGTATGTCAGGAACCTTCAATGACATCCATGTTCCATCAACCCTTACTTCATTTGCAGTAGACATTGCAGATGCAAAGGATGTTATTTCACCAGAATTCAAGAAGGCAGGAAATGTTGTAGTTCGTTTCTTGATGCCAAGAGATGAGTATAATTGTCCGGATTATGCTCCTACAATGAAGCTTTATAATCTTATTACTAAGGAAATCAGAAAGGGCAATATCGTTTCAGCTTATGCAGTAGGCGGAAAGGGTGCAGCTCATTCAGCAACTCTTATGAGCCTTGGTAATAGAATCGGTGTTGATTTTAAGGGCGATGATCTTTCATCACTCTTCCTTCCAGGCTATGGTGATATCATTGCCGAGGTATCAAAGGCACAGGCAAAGCTTCTTGTTAGAGATTTTGTTAATGCTGGTTTTAGGGCAGAGGAAATCGCAGAGCTTACTGAGAAGCAGGCATATAGCTTTAACGGTGAGATCGTTCCTATGGCAGATGTATTAAAGAGCTATGAGAATACTCTTGAAAAGGTATTCCCAATGCATTCTCGTGCAATAGATGAATCAGAGAAGTTCGATTCAAAGCTCTTTGATGCTAAGAAGGATGAAAAGTACAGCGGCATCTATATTGCAAAGAATAAGGTTGCAAAGCCTCATGTATTTATTCCTGTATTCCCGGGTACAAACTGTGAATACGATTCAGCTAAGGCTTTTGAGCGTGCCGGAGCTGAGACAGAAGTAATTGTTTATAATAACCTTGACGAGGCAGGCATCAGAGATTCTGTTGAAGCTTTCGAAAAGGCTATAAATAGATCACAGATCGTTATGTTCCCAGGTGGTTTCTCAGCTGGTGATGAGCCTGATGGATCAGGTAAGTTCATCGAAGCTGCTTTCAGAAATCCAAGACTTTCAGAGGCAGTAAATAACCTCTTAAAGCAGCGTGATGGTCTTGTACTTGGCGTATGTAATGGTTTCCAGGCTATTATCAAGCTTGGTCTTGTACCATACGGCGAGATCGTTCCACAGGGCGATGATTCACCTACACTTGCTAGAAACAACATTGGCAGACATATTTCTAAGTCAGTTTATACAAAGGTTGTTTCAAATAAGTCACCTTGGCTTGTAAAGGCAGAGCTTGGAAAGACCTATTCAATCCCGGCATCTCATGGTGAAGGTAAGTTCGTTGCAAATGAAGAATGGCTTAAGAAGCTTTTCGCAAATGGACAGGTTGCTACTCAGTACGTTGATGTTGATGGAAATCCTACAATGGAAGAAGCCTTCAATCCAAACGGAAGCTTCTGTGCTATTGAAGGTATCCTTAGCCCGGACGGACATGTACTTGGTAAGATGGCTCATATTGAGCGTCGTGGCAGCAATGTTGCTATCAACATTGCAGGCGACCAGGATATGCATATCTTCGAGTCAGGTGTAGCATACTTCCAGTAAGGATACGCAAGGCCGTGCATTGTATGGCAGTATGACAAGGCGGGCTTCATCCCATCACCTAAAGGTAATGGGTTTTCGCCTGTGGGTCATTTATAAAGACAGCAGTATATGTAAAGACAGTGACATATGTGAAATCGTATAAGTAAAGAAGCATAAGTAGTAATGGTATTGCTGAAAATATTTTCAGCAATACCGTTATGTTTGAATAGAAATTGAGTTTTAAGAAACAAGAGAGGAATAAAAAATGGCAGATAAGGCACAGATAGTAAAGCCAAGAACACTTTCAGGCTTTATGGAGCTGCTTCCTTCGGAGCAGATTGTATTTAATAAGATCAAAAGCGTTTTGACAAAGGTTTATGAGCTTCATGGCTTTTATCCACTCGATACTCCTGTAATAGAAGCAAGTGAGGTACTTCTTGCTAAGGGCGGTGGAGAAACAGAAAAGCAGATTTTTAATATTGATAGCTCAGATCATGATATGTCAATGCGTTTCGACCTTACAGTTCCACTTGCAAAGTATGTTGCAAAGAACTATTCAAGCCTTTCCTTCCCATTCAGACGTTATCAGATAGGTAAGGTATATAGAGGTGAGCGTCCTCAGAGAGGCCGTTTCCGTGAGTTCTATCAGTCTGATATCGATATCATAGGTGATACAGCTCTTGGAATTCTTAATGATGCAGAGATTCCTTCAATCATTTATCAGATTTTCAAGGAACTTGGCATAGATGATTTTACAATCAGAATTAATAACCGTAAGGTACTTGGCGGATTCTTTGCACTTATCGGCTATGAGGATAAGATAGAGGATATCTTAAGAGTAGTAGATAAGGTGGAGAAAATCGGTAAGGAAGCTGAAATGGAAGAGCTTGCAAAGCTTGGACTTACAGCTAAGGCTTCAGAAAAGCTCTGGAATTTCATAAGCCTTACAGCAAATATCGAGGGACAGAGCATGCTCAGCAACGCTGAGGTAATAAGTAAGCTTCGTGAAATTGCAGAAAGTGAAAAGACGAGTTCAGGAGCAGATGCAAGTGCCTTTGAAGAGGGAATAAAAGAGCTTGAGATAGTTATCAATGCTATTTCTTCCTTTGGCGTTCCGGAGGGCTATTATAAAATCGATCTTTCAATCGCTCGTGGCCTTGATTATTATACAGGCACAGTTTATGAGACAATGCTTAAAAAGCATCCTGAAATCGGCAGCATCTGTTCTGGTGGCAGATATGAGAACCTTGCAGGTTATTATATCAACAGAAAGCTTCCAGGCGTTGGTATCTCAATAGGTCTTACAAGACTTTTCTATATCCTTAGTGAAAAGAAATATGTAAAGAGTGACGTTACTGCACCGGCAAGCGTTCTTGTAATTCCTATGACAGATGATTTTGCTGGAAAGACAATGAAGTATGCTGAAAGTCTGAATGCTTACTTTATAAATGAAGGCATTGCATCTCAGATCTATCTTGAGGAAAAGAAGTTCAAGGCTAAGATGAATTATGCAAGCAGCCTTAAGATTCCTTATGTTGCAATCATCGGTGATGATGAGGAGATGGAAGGAACTGTTGCTTTAAAGAACTTTGAGACAGGTGAGCAGGTAAATGTTTCAAAGGAGCAGGCAGCTAATATAGTAAAAAAGGCACTTGACATCAAGGAAAGTGATAAAATAGTTAATATGCAGTAAAGTAGCTTTTAAATGCAGATCAAGGAAAATGAAATAATCTAAGACTGCTTGTAAAGGCGTGGGGTTAAGAAGATATGTATGTTGCAGCGTATATGATTATATGCTGCGACATATTTTTAGGAGGAAAAAATGAGAATAGGCAGTGGATATGATGTTCATAAGCTAGGTGAAAATAGAAAGCTTATAATCGGAGGTGTGGATATCCCGTATGAAAAGGGATTAGTAGGACATTCAGATGCAGATGTGCTTCTTCATGCAGTAATGGATTCACTTCTTGGAGCCGCAGCACTTGGTGATATCGGAAAGCTATTTCCTGATACTTCAGATGAATTCCTGGACGCTGACAGCATGAAGCTTATGGAAGAGGTAGGCAGAAGAATAGCCGAGGCTCATTATCTCATTGGAAATATAGATGCCACCATTATTGCTCAAAAGCCAAAGATGGCACCATATATCATGCAGATGCGTGAAAATATAGCAAAAGCTTTGGAGATAGATGTAAATCAGGTGAGTGTAAAAGCGACAACCGAAGAAGGACTAGGTTTTACAGGAGCAGGTGAGGGAATTTCAGCATCTAGCATCTGCCTTCTTACAGAAGCAGGCGATTTTTATGACGAGGGAAGAGATGTAAATGTAAGCGGGCCTGCCTGCGGCGGATGTTGCCCGGTTAGGAATAAAAGAAACTAAGAAAAATGTTTAGAGAAAAGGTAGAAGTAATTTGGATATAGAGAATATGGCAGCAGGAAATGCAGCTTCAGATAAGAAAGAGACTTCTGACACGGATTTTGCAGCAAGGATAAGAAACGAATTTAAAATAAAGGAAAATGATATCAAATCCTATTCGGCGCTTACTCTTGCCTACATCGGAGATGATGTTTTTGATATTGTTATTCGTACTATCGTTGTAGAAAGAGGGAACTGCCCGGTAAATAAGCTTCACAGAAGAGTATCAGAGCTTGTAAAGGCTGCATCTCAGTGCAAAATGATAGAGCTTATTGAGAAGGATCTTACAGAGGAAGAGATGGCAGTCTTTAAGCGCGGAAGAAATGCTAAGTCTTATACAATGGCAAAGAATGCAACTGTGAATGATTACCGTATGGCGACCGGAATGGAAGCTCTTATGGGATATTTATATCTTACAGGTCAGACAGAGCGCTATGTGTACCTTATCAAGCTTGCACTTGAAAGATTTGAAGCAAAGTGATTTTAGAAAGAGGATTAGAAAATGAGAAATGAAGCAGATATATTAAAGGGACGTAATGCAGTCCTTGAAGCCTTTAGGGCAGAAAAGCCTATTGACAGGCTTTTCATACAGGACGGACTTAAGGATGGTCCTATCCAGACTATTCTTCGTGAAGCCAAAAAGAGCGGCTGTGTCATAACCTTCATAAAGAAGGAAAGACTTGATGAAATGATACCGGATGGCGGACATCAGGGCGTTGCAGCCTATGTTGCAGCCTATGATTATGCAGAGGTTTCAGATATTTTAGCAAATGCGAAGGAAAAGGGCGAGCCTCCTTTTATTCTTTTGCTTGATGGAATTGAGGATCCTCATAATCTTGGCGCAATCATCAGAACAGCAGAGCTCTGCGGAGCTCATGGCGTAATAATACCTAAGCGCAGAGCTTGCGGACTTACCGGAACAGTAGCAAAGGTAAGCGAAGGCGCACTTAATTACATTCCTGTAGCTAAGGTAACTAATATCGGAACAACAATCGATGAATTAAAAAAGGAAGGCCTATGGTTTGCCTGCGCTGACATGAGCGGTCAGGTAATGTATAAGCAGGATCTTACAGGCCCTATAGGTCTTGTAATCGGTGCTGAAGGCGAGGGTGTATCAAGACTAGTAAGAGAAAAGTGCGATTTTACAGTACAGATTCCTATGTTCGGACATATTGATTCACTTAATGCGTCAGTAGCGGCAGGTGTTTTAGCTTATGAAATCGTAAGACAGAGAAAGTTTAAATAATGCAATTTAAAAAAGGAAGAAGGTGAGGCGCAGATGGCATCTAGTGAAATACTTATTGTTGATGGATATAATATAATATTTGCATGGGATGAGCTTAAGAAGCTTGCAGAAACAAGCCTTGAGCTCGCCAGAGGGCGCCTTGCTGATATTCTTTGTAACTACCAGGGGTATAAGAAGAATGAAATAATCCTTGTCTTTGACGCATACAAAGTAAAAGAGAATTCGGGGAAGATAATTCATTATCATAATATCGATATAATCTACACCAAGGAGCAGCAGACGGCGGATGCTTTCATAGAAGCAATATCCTATCAGACTGCCGGTAAGTATCAGGTACGCGTTGCCACATCAGATGGAATGGAGCAGATTGTAATTCTAACCAATGGAGCTGCCAGGATGACGGCGCGTGAGCTTTATAAGGATGTAGAAGAAACCAAAAAGGAAATTGAAAAGCAGGCAGAGCGCCTAAAGGATAAAAATAAGCGCAGGACGCTATTAGATATGCTCTCAGGTGATGATGCGGATATAATGAACAATCTTCGCCTTACCGAGGATGAAAATCCTAGTGAGCCAGTCATAAAAGGAAGTAAGCAGGAGACGGCCACTAAGAAAGAAAGCGTGGTAAAGAGCAGCACTAGTAAGAAAGAAAGCGCAGTAAAGAGCAGCGTTAGTAAGAAAGAAAGTGCGGTAAAGAGCGGTGCTAGTAAAAAAGGAAGCGCAGTAAAAAGCAGCGCTAGTAAGAAAGGAAAAGCTCCTGCAAAGAAAAAAAGGGCAAAAAAATAGAGCTGCTAACCAGATTTGAACTGGTGACCTCATCCTTACCAAGGATGCGCTCTACCAACTGAGCTATAGCAGCACTAACCTTTGTCTAATTGACGAACACGTCAATCGCAACGTGAATATTCTATCACAGTTTTTAAATAAAAGCAAGTAGAAAATTTAAGAAAATAGAACCAGCAAGTAGAAATCATAATAAATGGAAAAGGAATTCGAAAAATGGGACGAAAGAGCATACCTTTAACTGAAAAGAAAAAGGAGGATGTGAAACTATTAAAGGCAGCAGATATATTCAAATTAAAAAGAATATGGATAATTCTGCTCGCACCGGTTTCGCTCCTTCTTCTTTTTGTATCAAAAAAATCGGAAAATTTTGCCGAGAATATAATTGGAAATGGAATATTTAGGGCTGTTGCCTTTTTATATTCAAGGATAACCGGCCTGCTGCCGTTTTCACTTATGGAGCTTGGAATAATACTAAGTCCTGTTATAGTGTTAGCTGTCTTAATAAGATTTTTTTATGTACTAGTTAAACATAAGAATAAAGAAAAATATCCCTTTACAAGGGGCTACTATGCTCTAAAGTGGCTTATAAATATATTAGATGTGGCTTCTCTTGCAGTCTTTTTACTTATAGTAGGCTGCACCTGCAATTATAATAGGACTCCGTTTGCCGAAAGGTATGGAATATCAATGAACTATTCATATGAGAAATCTGACGCTGATGAAGTGCTAGAATATATTAAGGAATATGAAAATACTCATGAGGTAGATAAAGAGACTTATTACTATGCAGATGGAAGCAGTGCAGAGCTTACCAGCCTTGAAGGTCAGCTTCAGATAGCAGAAACCATGCCAAAAGGAGAAAATAAGGTTGGAGATCTTTACGTTCTTGTTTTAGAGCTGACCCAAAGGGCTAATGAAGTAAGAGAGCGACTTGCTAAATACGAGGATGCAGATGGTGTTTTTAGGCTATCTCTAATGGAGACTGAAAAAGAATGGGGAGATTTATCTGAAAAGGAAATCTATGCGTTAAAGAAGAAAAGACTTAAAAAGGTAATGAAGCTATCAAAAAACGCAGTTTCAGAGCTGAATTTAAAATACCCTACAATAGCAAAATACCTTCCTTCTCCAAAGCTTATCTATAATACAGAGTTCATGAACAAAATTGAAATAGTAGGAGTTTTCTGTCCGTTTACCATGGAGGCGAATGTGGACGGGGCTGTACCTGACTATTCAATAGGCTTTACAGCCTGTCATGAATTAGGACATTTATCAGGCTACATAAAGGAAAATGAGGCTGACTTTATAGCTTATCTTGCCTGTACGAATTCGGATGATGACATATTACTCTATTCAGGCTATACAGAGGCACTCATTACTGCAGGAAATGCACTTTATTCATCAAGTCCGGAGTTATTTTCACTAGCAAGAAGAGGATATTCTGATGCGGTAGTGCGTGATTTTACGGATAATTCCCAGTTCTGGGAAAAGTATAATGAAAAGCCGGCAGCCGTAGTTGCAAATAAAATTAATGATTCTTACATCAAGGCAAGCGGAGATGATAATGGCGTAAAAGCATATACTTTGGTGGTAGAACTATTATTGTCGCTAATCAGGGAGGGGAAAATATGAAAATCGAAATTTGGTACTGAAATGTTAATACTTGAAAAGGACCTTATGGTCACAATTGTCAGTGATATTGATGAGTGTGGTTATGCAAGAAGACAGATAACCTTTTTGAATTAATAAAACAGTGCAGGTTCAATTTTACTGTGATGGATAATCGTGAAATTCATTATATAAATGTATTGACATGATGGAAAAAAAGTGTTACTATAGGTGTACTTATGAGAGACAGAGGCGCATTGATTATCAGTAGGCCCGTTCTTTTGAGGTTCCAGGCTCACTTAGTATGGAACTTCAATAATAACGTACTGAACGTTGAACGGTTGAAAGGATGATATGCCGAGGTATATAGGAAGCAGTATCCTATTTGCCGGGAATATGGTTAACAGCCGTATTACTGTCATCACGAGAGTGATGGGGAGCTGCCAGCTTAAGGTGAAATGCATTTTTGGAATTTAAGAGCTAGCTTAATTTATCCTTCAAAGAAGGTAATCATTATGAATCCGAAAAAGCAGAGCCAATAGCTTAATTAATCGCAGCCTCCTAAATAAAAATGGAGGTTTTTTTTATGGGAAAGAAGACTATTTTTACAGGAGCAGGTGTAGCAATTGTTACACCATTTAATGCAGATGGAAGCATTAATTATGATGAATTTGGCCGCATAATCGAAGATCAGATAAGCGGTGGCACAGACGCAATCATCGTTTGTGGAACTACAGGTGAATCAGCAACCATGACAGAAGAAGAGCATATGGATGTTGTTAAATACTGTATTGACAAGGTTAATAAGAGAGTACCTGTTGTTGCAGGAACAGGTTCAAATTGTACTGCTACAGCAGTAAAGCTTTCAAAGATAGCTGAAGAATATGGTGCAGACGGAATTCTTTCAGTTACTCCTTACTATAATAAGGCAACTCAGGCTGGCCTTGTTGCTCATTTTGGAGCTATTGCAGAGGCTATTAATATTCCTATTATCCTCTACAACGTACCTAGCCGTACAGGCTGCAACATTCAGCCAGAGACAGTTGCAGAGCTCGTAAAGAAGTATGATAATATCGTAGGTCTTAAGGATGCTACTGGAAATCTCAGCCAGACTGCAAATACAGTTCTTGCTACAAATGGAGAAATTGACATCTATTCAGGAAATGATGATCAGATCGTTCCAATTATGTCACTTGGCGGAAAGGGTGTTATTTCAGTTCTTTCAAATGTTGCACCAAAGCAGACACATGATATCTGCGCAGAATTCTTAAATGGAAATGTTGAAAAGAGCCGCGAGCTTCAGATCAAGTATCTTCCACTTATTCATGCTCTTTTCTGCGAAGTAAATCCTATCCCGGTTAAGTATGCAATGAATCTTAAGGGATTTGCAGCTGGACCAACAAGACTTCCTCTTACAGAGATGTCAGATGCTCATAAGAAGCTTGTTGAAGACGAGATGAAGGCAGCAGGCATTATTTAATCTGCTGAATTAATTAAAGAATAATCGCATTTTTATAATACGATTGGAGGAAAAGATATATGGTAAGAATTATTATGTCAGGCTGCAATGGCCGCATGGGACAGGTTATCTCAGGAATTGTTGAGGCAGATAGCGACGCACAGATTGTTGCAGGTGTAGATATTTTTACAGAAAAGAAGAATTCATATCCTGTTTATAAGTCAATAGATGAAGTTAAGGAAGAGGCGGATGTTGTAATCGATTTCTCAAATCCTTCAAACCTTGACAGCCTTCTTGCAGCAGGAGAGGCTAAAGGACTTGCCCTTGTTCTTTGCACAACCGGCTATAGCAAGGAACAGCTTGATAAGATAAATGAGGCAGCTAAGAAGACAGCTGTTCTTCGTTCTGCAAATATGAGCGTTGGTGTAAATGTTCTCTTTAAGCTTGTCGCAGAGGCTACAAAGGTGCTTTCCGAAAGAGGATATGATATCGATATCGTTGAAGAGCATCATAGGAATAAGCTTGACGCTCCATCAGGAACAGCCATTGCCATTGCAGATGCTATTAATGAGGCTGCAAATAATAAGTATGAATATGTTTATGATAGAAGCAGCAGAAGAGAAAAGAGACCGGATAATGAAATCGGTATCAGTTCAGTAAGAGGCGGAAGCATTGTAGGTGTTCATGATGCCATTTTCGCAGGTCTTGATGAAGTTATCGAAATCAAGCATACAGCATATTCACGTGCTATATTCGGAAAGGGTGCTGTAGCAGCAGCTAAGTACCTTTTAGGAAAGGGTGCAGGAATGTATTCAATGCAGGATGTAATAGCATAAGTAATTTTGCCGGGTTTTATTTAACGAGGCCTGCTTTAAAATGAAAAGGTGTTTAGAAACCTTAAAAGTGAAGTAAAATATTGGGCGGTATAGAATTATCTATACCGCCTTTTTATTTTTTTATATCTGCTGCCTTATCATATAAGAACACGCTGGTATGCTGATTTTAGGATAATAGAACTTATAATAAGCATATGCTAACTGACAAAGATTATCAATAAGTCGCGCGGCGCTTTATTATAAAGGATTTGCGCTAGGAGACGCCTATATGGGGCTATTGACAATGAATTGTGCTGATTGTATAATCCATTGTTGGAAAAAGAAATGTGAGAAGTTAATGAAATTTTTTCTTGACAATTTGGAAAAGTGTATTATCATAGTAATTGATGTTAGTGTACACTAACATCTACTTACTATATGATATGGAGGCTTTATTATGTCATTAAATGAAGCAGAGCTAGGGAAAGAATATGTAATAAAGGATTTAAAGCTTGATGGGGACGAGGATTTAAAGGCGTTTTTGTTTTCTCTTGGCTGTTATAGCGGAGAAAAAATAACTGTAGTAGACAAGCACAAGAATCTTGTAGTTTCTATAAAGGATGCTCGCTATAACATAGATCCTGATTTAGCAGAAGTAATAGAAATCTAATATTTAAGTTTTGCCTGACCTATGCGGGAGGGCATAAATTTTCACCTTGATGTTAGTGATAACTAACTTTTAAGGTCGGTTATATAAAGACATAAGTCTTTTTATAATATATGGCATAGGCCTAATTATAGCTAATTAGGTGTATGTACGGTTATTTACACAAGATAGGAGACAAAATATGAGAATTGCATTGACAGGTAATCCTAATAGTGGAAAAACGACAATGTACAACAAGCTCACCGGCAGAAGTGAGAAGATTGGAAACTGGGCCGGTGTAACAGTCGACAAGAAAGAAAGTCCAATCAAAAAGAATTATAATGACACGGAGAATGAATTAATAGCAGTTGATCTTCCAGGTGCTTATTCAATGTCTCCATTTACGTCAGAAGAGAGTATTACAAGCGCTTATGTAAAAAAAGAACATCCTGATGCTATTATCAACATTGTTGATGCTAGTAACTTAAGCAGAAGCTTATTCTTTACAACACAGCTTATGGAACTTGGTATTCCTGTAGTTGTAGCACTTAATAAGACTGATGTTAATGAGAAAAAAGGAAATAAGATAGATGCTAAAAAGCTTTCTGAGAAGTTAGGTTGTCCTGTTATTGAGACAGTTGCAACAGACGGAAAGGGCTTAAATGAAATTGTAAAGACAGCAGCAGAGCTTTTAGGCAAGGGTCAGAAGGCGCCTTATGATGAAGGAAATGTAAATCTTTTAGATAAGGCAGCGGTAGAAGCTTCAGACCGTAAGCGTTTTGAGTTTGTAAATAAAATTGTTAAAGATGTTGAAAACCGTAAGGTTCAGACTAAGGATAAGAATAAGGGGGATGCTATTGACAAGATCCTTACACATCCTGTTTTAGGTCTTATTATATTTGCAGCTATTATGTTCGTTGTATTCTATGTTTCTCAGACAACCGTAGGAACCTGGCTTGCAGATTATTTAGTAGGCTGGATCGAGACATTCCAGGGATGGGTAGGCGAAAAAATGGCTGATGCAAACCCACTTCTTTACGCACTTTTAGTTGATGGTATTATAGGCGGTGTAGGTGCCGTTGTTGGTTTCCTTCCACTTGTTATGGTTATGTATTTCCTCATAGCACTTCTTGAGGATTGTGGATATATGGCTCGTGCTACAGTTGTACTTGATCCTATATTCAAGCGCGTAGGTCTTTCAGGTAAGTCTGTAATTCCTATGATAATTGGTACAGGTTGTGGCATTCCAGCTATTATGGCATGTCGTACAATCAGAAATGAAAGAGAAAGAAGATCTACAGCAATGCTTGCAACCTTTATGCCATGTGGTGCTAAGCTTCCTGTAATAGCTTTATTTGCTGGAGCTTTCTTCCCGGATGCAAAGTGGGTGAGCTTCGTATGCTATATGACAGGTATTGTTCTTGTTCTTCTTGGAGCACTTCTTATTAAGGCAATCACAGGTATGAAGTACAGAAAGAGCTTCTTCATCATTGAGCTTCCAGAGTACAAGGTACCAAGCCTTATTTTTGCAGTAAAGTCAATGTTAGAGCGTGGTAAGGCTTATATCGTTAAGGCCGGAACCGTAATTTTAGTATGTAATACAGTAGTTCAGATAATGCAGGCCTTCAACTGGAAATTCGAGGCAGTTGAAGAGGGAATGGAGGATACATCAATCCTTGCTTCTGTTGCAGGTCCTTTCGCAGTGCTCTTAATTCCTATCGTTGGTGTTGCAGCTTGGCAGCTTGCAGCAGCAGCAATCACAGGTTTTATTGCAAAGGAAAATGTAGTAGGTACAATTGCAACAGTTTATGCTATTACTAACCTTGTAGATCCAGACGAACTCGAGCTTATCGGTTCTGGAAATGATGTAGCTACAGTTATCGGTATCACAAAGGTTGCTGGTTTAGCTTATCTTATGTTTAACCTTTACACACCACCTTGCTTTGCAGCTCTTGGTGCCATGAATTCTGAAATGAAGTCAGCAAAGTGGCTTTGGGGCGCAATCGGATTACAGCTTGCAACAGGCTATACAGTTGGTTTCCTTGTTTACCAGATCGGAACCCTAATTGTAACTGGCAGCATTGGAGCAGGTTTTGTAGGCGGCTTAATCGCTGTATTATCATTTGCAGGTATCATCGCATTTATAATTGTAAACAATCGTAGAAAGATGGCTATGGAGTACCGTTTAAAGACAAGCTGATTTTCCGTCTGAGCAGAAGGAGGATGGATTATGGTTGATATCATTGCGGCGGTTGTTATAGTAGCTCTTTTTGTAGGAGCTAGCTATTACATCTATAAGGAAAAGAAGAGGGGAAAGCGCTGTATAGGCTGTCCGATGGCAGGTCAGTGCCAGAAGGCAAAAGCAGCTTATGAGTGTTCCCACAGAATAGAGAAAGAAAAATGAAAAGTCAGGATTTAATAATTATAATTGTCATAGTGATAATTTTGATTCCAGCGATTAATGGAATGATTACCCATATGAAGGGTGAAGGGTCCTGTTGCGGCGGGCCTAAGGAAAAGGCGCCAAGGAAAAAGATTGCAGGAAAGCCTTTGAGAAAGCTCATCGTTCATATTGAGGGCATGCATTGTGATAATTGTAAAAATAGGGTTGAGAGGCACCTGAATGATATCGATGGTGTTGTCGCAAAAGTAAATCTTGCTAAGAAGCAGGCTGAAGTATCCATTTATAAGGATGGGGTACCTGATGACCTGATTAAAAAAACTATAGAAGCACTTGATTTTCAGGTTACTTCCATGGAAGAAAAGTAAAAAGATATTGGGTCTTCCCTGAAAATACGCAGGGAGGACCTTTTTATTTAATTTAGTGATCATATTACATTACTGCTTTACTTAAACACTTGACAAGGCAAGGATTAAGTAGTAAACTTTTTATGAGAATAGCGGCTTTTAAGATGAGATTTGTAAATGTATGTGAATCACTTAAAGAGGAAGGTAAATGACCAAATGAGCGAGGCACAGGTAATTGAAAAATTAAAAAATGAAGGCTGCAGAATTACTAAACAACGTAGAATTATTCTTGAAGTTATATTAAAGAATGATTTTTCTTCTTGTAAGGACATATATTATCAGGTTGCAAAAATTGATTCAGATATCGGTATGGCTACTGTATATCGCATGATAAGACAATTAGAGGATCTTGGTGTAATTACAAGAATTGAAACGATTAAGGTAAATGACTCCTTTTAATTTTGGGGACTTGACTAATATGTTAGAGTATGCTAACATATTAAGAGCGGTTTAAGCACGGTTAATAATATAAGGAAAGGAGCTGGCGTTCAAACTGAGAATGAGTATGCGCCAAAATGTTTGACATGTACGAATCTGGTGAAGATTATCTTGAGACAATATACCTGCTTAGCAAAAAGAATGGAGTGGTTCATTCCATAGATGTTGCTAGAGACCTTGGCTTTTCAAGACCAAGCGTAAGTAGAGCAGTAGGAATACTGAAAAATGATGGCTATCTTATAATGAATGAGGATTCAGAACTTATTCTTACTGAAAAGGGATTAAAGAAGGCGATAGAGGTCTTTGATAAGCATAAGGCACTCACTTCGTTTCTTATGCTCACAGCCGGTGTTAATGAGGACATTGCAGAAACAGACGCCTGCAGAATAGAGCATATCATCAGTCCTGAAACCTATGAGGGAATCAAAAAGTTCATGCGTTCTGATGTAGTGAGAAAGAATGCAGAAAAGCTTCCTAAGTTCATTGATTATGAGTCAAAGCCTGTGAGAGGAAGTAAAAAAGAGCAGTAGAAGAATCAGTAAATTTGCCCCGAAGCATTTCAAAGTGCTTCGGGGCATTGTGTTTGTTTGGCTGCTATGCCAAATCAGAATTTTCTTTTATCTCGCACAAAAATACCAGGGCACTTTTTTATTAAGAAAAATGTAAGAAATGAAACTTTGTTAAAATCTTGACAAACTAGGGCAATTTTGCTATAATTAAGCGTAGGAGAAATAAAAAATGTGATGAATTTTCGATAGACTAATAGTGTTTGAGTATTCGAAAGGAGAATTATATGTTTGCTGATAAGAATCTTATCGCGCGTAAACATGAAATTCTGTATTATGTATCAAAATATGCATGGGCGGGAGAATTGGAGCAGCACATAGACGAGCTGCCAGAATTGCTTAGTCCGGGGCCTCTTTCAAAAACGAGGTGCTGTGTATATAAAGAGCGTGAAATTACCAGAATGAGAATAAAACTGGCTATGGGACAGCCACTACCAGGAAATGACCCTGATAATATTATTCAGGTCGTACGCGCAGCCTGTGCAGATTGTCCGATTTCATCCTATGTAGTTACAGAAAACTGCCAGAACTGTCTAGGAAAAGCTTGTATCAGCTCGTGCCGTTTTGGGGCGATATCAGAAGGAGATAGACATTCTAGAATAGATCCGCAAAAGTGCAAGGAATGCGGTATGTGTGCTAAGGCGTGTCCTTATAATGCCATTGCTCATCTTCGCAGACCTTGTAAATTCAGTTGCCCCGTTGATGCCATTACCTATGATGAATATGGCATTTCAGAAATCGATAATAGTAAGTGCATAAGATGCGGTCAGTGTATCCATAGCTGTCCTTTCGGAGCAATCGGCTCAAAGGCATTTATTGTACAGGTAATAAATGAGATTCGTTCGGGAAGGCATGTATATGCCATGGTGGCTCCTGCAACAGAAGGTCAGTACGGTCAGAAGGTTACAATGGGTAGCTGGAGGCAGGCTATGAAGGAAATCGGCTTTACCGACATGATAGAAGTAGGCCTTGGAGCAGACCTTACAGCTGCAAGTGAAGCAGAGGAATGGTTAGAATCTAAAAAGGAAGGAAAGAAGAAGGTTACTTCCTGCTGCCCTGGCTTTGTAAATATGGTAAATAAGCATTTCCCTACATTAATCGATAAGGTTTCTACAACTGTAAGTCCAATGTGCGCTGTATCAAGAATGTTAAAAGCAAAGGATCCAGGCTGCTTTACAGTATTTATCGGTCCTTGCATAGCTAAGAAGTCTGAAGTAATAGATCAGAAAATTGAAGGAAATGCAGATGCGGTTCTTACCTATAGTGAAGTTCATGCCATGATGAAGGGCAAGGATGTCATATTCAAGGAATCAGAAAGCTATGATTATCAGGAAGCTTCTGTATTTGGAAAGCGTTTTGCAAATTCAGGTGGAGTTACAAATGCATGTCTTCAGTACATGAAGGAGCTTGGAAGTACCGAAGAGGTGACGGTTGCTGCAGCAAATGGTGCAGCTGAATGTAAGAAGAATCTGCTCTTATTAAAGATGAACCGTCTTCCTGAAGATTTCATGGAGGGAATGGCCTGCATTGGCGGCTGTGTAGGAGGACCTAGCAGCTTCAGTGAAGAGCTTACTGCAAAGAGAAATAGAGATGCTCTTATTAAGCAGGCGGATAGCCGTAATATCGGTGAGAATCTAAAGAATTATGATCTCTCAGGTTTTAATATGCATAGAGACCAACCGGCTTTTAATAATATGCCTTCGTAAGAAAGCGCTAGCAAATAGGAGATTTGAATAAATGGCTGAAAAGGTGCTACAGACAAGGTCTGCAGCACCTTTTCTTTGCGCCTTAAAAGAGACTTTTAGAAGAAGCTAGAAGGAGTGTTCTTTATGCTTTAATGAAATATTATAAAAAATACTTGACAAAAGTGTTTATGTGTTATATAGTGTTCATATAACATATAAACAGTTATGAAAGGAGATGCAATTTGAAGATATATCAAAATTCAAATGAACCTATCTATAAGCAGATCTCCGCACAGCTGAGGGAACAGATACTGACAGGGAAGCTTAAACCAGGGGATGCCCTTCCTTCTATAAGAGGGTTAGCTCAGGATCTGAAAATAAGCGTAATTACGACAATGAAGGCTTATGAAGAACTATCAGCGGAAGGACTGGTGACCTCCTCAAAAGGCAAAGGTTATTATGTCAATGCACAAGATGAGCGAATGCTAAAAGAGCAGCATATGCGGCAGCTTGAAAAAAATCTGACAGATGCTATTTATTCAGCTAGAGTGGCAGGTGTGGGGCTCGAAGAGGTTGAGCAGACCTTGGAAATGCTTTGGAACATGGATGCATAAAGGGGATTTATATGGAAAATGTAATTGAAATAAAGGGCGTTACCAAAAGTTATAAGGGCTTTAAACTTGGGGAAATTGATGTTGAAATTCCAATGGGCTTTTCAACCGCTCTCATAGGCGCAAATGGTGCAGGAAAAACTACACTTTTAGACATAATATGCGGCATAACGGTAAAAAAGAGCGGTGAAATAAAGTATTTTGGTGAAAAGACAGATATTGACGATGAAGAGCTTAAGAATAAAATAGGGTACTGTTCATCAGTGGATTTCTTTCCAGATAACTGGAATCTTAAGAATGTCATGACAGCTATGGAGCTTGGCTTTGATAATTTTGACAGGAAAAGATTTAAGGAACTATGTAAGGAATTCAAGCTTGAAGATCCAGATGCTAAAAAGCAAAAAAAAATCGCGAAGCTTTCAGATGGAAATAAGATGAGGACTTATTTAGCTGCGGTTCTAGCAAGAGATACTGATGTACTTATTCTTGATGAACCGGGTTCATCTCTTGATCCGCTAGCTAGAGACCTTTTGTGTGATATGTTCAGAGAGTATTTAGCAGAAAAAGACGGAGAGAGATCTGTACTTTTCTCAACGCATAATATTTCCGATATGGAAAATGCAACTGACTATGTAATATTAATGGCAGCAGGAAAGATAATTGAAACTGGCTTTGTTGAGGACTTAAAGCAGAAATACATATTAGTCCATGGTGATGCTGAAAATTTTGAAAGGGCTAAGCCATTTATGATTTCTTACACAAAGAGCAGGAGCAGCTTTGAGGGAATAGCGCTTAGCGATAATGTAGATATGCTTGGTGCAGTTGATACTGTACTGGAGATGCCTACTCTGCAGCAGCTTTGCGTTGGAATTCTCAGAAAGGCAGAAAATGATGAAGAAAAATAATAAAAATTCATCTTTTTTTAGAGCGTATAAAATTTATACAGGAGATGGATTTTTTAGAGATGTTTTAGTTTTAGTATCCTGGGTTTTAGGAATGGCGTTTGGTTTTTTTATGGTACCGTTAATAGCGATTATTAGAAACGTTATTGAAGAGGGGGCGTTCGATGAAAGAAGTGCTGTTGAATTCTCGGGTGCATCAATGGGCATATTGCTTGTGGTTGTGGGCTTTTTAAATTTAGGACTATGTGTCAACTACGAGAAAAAAATGCCAGGTGGTAAATTTTTTAGGACAGTAATAGGCGGATTTACTACTTATAAAACGGCGAGATATGCATTTGTGCTGCAAACAATAATTGCAGAAATATTTGCAGAATTAATATGGTGTCTGATTTATGGATACTTAAATATAATGGAAGATCCGAAAAAGGTATTTTTAGCAGTATTTTTATACTCTTTGTTTGCAGTCGGGATATCAAGCTTTGCTATGATGATTGAAAGAATGGATATAAAGTTTATCGTAATCTCAATGTTGACTATGGTCATAGCTATTATATGCTTTATACATGTAGAGTTTCTCGGGTTTAGGGTGAGTCCTCTATGCATTGCCTTTTTCCTGCTTGATTTGGCAGTGATTTATGCTGGTAATTCAATAGGATTATCCTTTTACAGAAAGCACCGCTGGAATGATTAGGGGGAATAATGAAAAATAACAAAGTTATAAAGGCGCTCTGGATGTTTCTGAGATTAACAGATGCATATAAAGGGGCAATCTTATTTTATTTTGCAGCTATAATAATACTTGTTATTGATGCAATTTGTTTGGCACAATCACCAGATGAAGAAGCACTTCATTCAATGCTAGGAGCTGTTCAGTACTGTCATATATTTGGCTGCTTTGTAAGTTTATTTGGAAATCAAACCACAATTCAAAGAAAAATCTTTCCTTCGTGTGGGATTTCAAAAATAGTAGTATGTATAGCTCCGATAATTATATGTCTGTTTTATTGCTTGTTTTATGATATTATTGCTTCGATAATAGCGATAATAAATTTTGGAGTGGAACTATTTAAAAATTTTATAGTAGTTGCCGCAATTAACTCAGCTTCAGCTATGATCGTAAGTGCGATATACGGAAGAAAAATATGGTGGTTAAATGTATTTGGCTTTCTGTTATATATGAATATTGTTGTTGGTGGCACCAGTATTGTTCTAACTATTGGAATGAAAATTACAGGGCCGATAGAATATGTACTTCTGATTTCAGCTGGAATAGGTATAGCAGGTTTTATAGTAGCAGTTTTATTAAGTCTATACTGCTGGAAAAAGGGTGATAAGTATAGAGAGTTCAAAAAAAGCAAATTTATCAGGTAATTTGGTGGAAATAGAAAGTGTTATTTTTTATAATGTGAAAAATATATAGTATTTGTTAATAAAGTTTAGGAATATGTAATAAACAGTCTTTACAAGATTATAGCAATGTGCTATTATAAAAGCGCTCAATTATGTATGGGCTGGAGGAATTAAAAAAGTATATTTAAAGAAGGAGTTTATTATGAGCTTAGAAGTAAAGAACCTTGTAAAAAGGTACGGCAACAAAACAGTAGTAGACAATATTTCATTTACAATGGAAAAACCAGGCGTGTATGCGCTTCTTGGAACAAATGGTGCAGGTAAGACAACCACAATCAGAATGCTGCTTGGAATTCTTGATAAGGACGGCGGCGAGGTTTTATGGAATGGAAAGCCTCTTAATGTAGCAACATGTAATGTGGGTTATCTTGCAGAGGAAAGAGGCCTGTATCCAAAGTATACACTTATGGATCAGATCCGTTATTTTGCAGCACTTCGCGGAGTTACAGGAAGTGAAGCAACAAAGAGAATTCACTACTGGTCAGATAGACTTAAGCTCGATGAATATTTATATCCAAATGGAAAAAAAGCAGTAAATGCATCTGCAGGGGCAAGAAGAATGCCGGTTAAGAAGCAAAAGCCAATGAAGGCAGATCAGCTTTCAAAGGGTAATCAGCAGAAAATCCAGCTCCTTATAGCGCTTCTCTCAAATCCTGATCTTGTAGTACTTGATGAGCCTTTCTCAGGTCTTGATCCTGTAAATACAGATATCTTAAAGGATGTAGTTAGAGAGCTTATAGCAAATGGAAAGTATATTATAATGAGTTCTCACCAGATGGAAGCTGTTGAGGAATTCTGTACAGACATTACCATTATGGCTCGTTCAAAGGCTGTAGTTAAGGGTAATCTCAATGATATAAAGAAGGGCTATGGAAGAGTTAATCTTGAGCTTAAGGTAGAGGAAAATGTTGATGAATTTATAAAGAAGCATGGAATTGAAATCCTCTCAGTTAAGGAAAATGAATATAAGCTTAGGGTGACAGGAGATGAGCAGGCAAATAATCTTCTTAAGGATCTTTTAAGTGCAGGTATTAATATAGTAACCTTTGATCTTAAGGAACTCTCACTTCACGAGATATTCGTAAAGGAAGTACAGGCAAGGGAGGAACTTTTCCAGAAGGAAGAGGCAGCTAAGGAAGAAATAAAATAAGGTTTGTAAAACTATCAATTATAAAGAAAGCGATATAAAAAATATGAATAAAAAAACTTACGGATTGAAAGGATTAGGTGAGGTCTTTAGATTTACATTAGTTCAGACCTTCAAGAATAAAGCTTATCTGTCATCGTTGATTTTAATGTTAGTTATGTCTATATTGTCAGGCCCATATATGTATTTTGCAGGAAGCGTAGGAGAAAAGGCAGGAGAAAAAATAGGTAGCGTTTCGGCAGAAGATCTAAAAATGACGGATGTATATGTAAATAATACAAGTGGTGTTAAAGTTGCTGTAGAAGATCTTGTTTCGGTAGATTCGATATTTGAAAATGTTAAATTTCATGAAAATGAGGCAAAGAACGAAGCAGATCTTTTAGCAGGCGAGGTGATTTTAGATGTAGCTACAACAGCAGAAGGCTATCAGATAGATGCCATAATCGGAAATGAATCTGAAATTAATGAGTCAGAGCTCGATCTTTTATTATCAGATTATAAATATGCTTTTGATTATAATAGAAAAACGGCTGTAGGTCTAGATGAAGAGATTATCAGCATGGTTTATAGCAGTGTTGATTCACGTGTAGATACAGAAAAAGAATATAATGAGTCACAGAATTATTCAGCAGTATACAATGCAAGAAGTGGAATTGAAATGGCATATTGCTTTATATTGATGTTAGTAATTACTCTTTCAGCATCATTTATTGCAATGAGTGTTGTAGAAGAGAGAGCATCAAAGCTTGCAGAAACCCTTCTCATGAGCGTAGACCCAGTAGCCCTTCTTATGGGAAAAATCTTAGCCATGATGTGTTATACGCTTCTTATGATTGTTGGAATGGTAACAGGCTTCCTTATTTCAAACGCATTTACTTCAACGTTTATAATAAAAGGAAAGCAGGGAGCTGCAGCGAAGATGGCTTCTGCATTAAATCTTGATACAATATTTGCAGTACTTAGTCCTTTAAACATAGTTATTTTAGTTTCTTTCATTCTTTTAGCATATCTTGCTTGTTCAGTATTAACTGGAATATTAGCAAGTTCATGTTCAAGACAGGAAGAAGTAGGTGGAACAATTTCAGGAACAACAACTATCACAATGATAGGATATTTTGTTGGTATTTTTTCAATGCAGATCGATAAAGAAATCGTGCATATTGTTTCAGCGTTAGTACCAGTAGTGGGATGCTTTACTTCACCGGTAAATTATATAGTGGGAAATATAAATCTGGGAATATTCCTTTTATCACTTCTTATTCAGTTAGTTACAGTTGTATTTATGATGTGGCTCTGCGGTAAGGTATATAAGAAGGTGCTTGTACATGAAGGAAAGTCATTGAAGCTGTTTGATCTGTTTGGGCTTATGAAAAAATAACATATCTTAATTAATATAAAGGAGCGAAAATGTTTAAAAATTTTGGTAAGGTATTTAAATTTACCCTTGCAAGAAGGTTTGATAGTAAGACATATAAGACTACTACAATACTTTTATTCTTACTGTTTCTTTCATTACCACTTTTGCTTTTTCCTCTCATAACAAAGGTTACAAGTGATGAGAAGGAAGATGTACTTGAAGGCAGTAATGTAGAGTATGTATATGTTGCAGGAGATGGTTTAGTAGATCCATCAACTATGGATTTTAGCCTCTTAAATATGTTAGGCGCTGAAAAATATAGTGATATTAACTATGTAAGTATAGCTGATGAAGAAAGTGCTCTTAAGGCTGCAAAGGATGCTACAGCAGAAGGAAAAAAGGCTGTTGCAGTTTGGATTGATTATGAAGCACCTATGAATATTTCTGAAGTAGCGGATGCAGCAGGAAGTGCAACTGGTGTTGATGTTTCAGCTCTTAGAGCAGGTTCAGTAAATCCAGGACAGATTTACATTCAGATAATTGTACCAGATGACTCGGAATTAAGTACTAAAGAGGTGGATCGTTTATCATCATTCCTTGAAAGTAATTCAAGTGTCGTTAGTATGATATTAGCAAAAGTTAATATAACTATGATAATGGAGCTTGCTAAGACAAGCAGCACAGAGATGTATACTGCAAAGGGCCATGCAACAGGAACTGTATTATCAGATGAAATAGAAGATAATGCTAAGGCAAAGAGTGATGGAATAATGAGTGGTTTAGGTTTTGCCATTCCTTACATTACACTTATGATTATGTATTTCATGGTTATAATGTATGGTAATCAGGTTGCTATTGATGTAGTTCTCGAAAAAGAAAATAAGCTCATGGATACAATGCTCGTAAGTGTTGCCCCAGAGTCAATGGTACTTGGAAAGTATCTTGCAGCTGCTACGGCAGCCATTATTCAGGTAGTATTGTGGATAGCAGCATTAATAGGCGGTGTATTTGGTGGTATTGAATTAGTTCAGTTTGTTAATAAGGATGTATATAAGATGATCAAGGCTATTGTTGATGTACTTATGGGTCAGAATTTATTAAATCCTGTGAACATAGTATTAGCAATCGCAGTTATAGCATTAAGCTTTGTTCTTTATTGTTCTCTTGCATCTGTAAGTGGTGCACTTGTATCAAAGCAGGAGGATCTTGGAAGTACTAACTGGATTTATGCCATGGTTATTCTTGCTAGCTTCTTAGCAGTTCTTATGTGTGGAGGAATGAATGCTTCTACAACACCAGCAGTTCTTTACTACATTCCATTCACAGCTGTATTTACAGTACCAGCAGGACTTCTTTTAGGAAATCTTTCGATATTGAATGGAGTTATCGTTATCTTTATCATTACGTTAACAAGTATTCTTATAGCTGTGGTAGCAGGTAGAATTTATAAGATGACTTCTCTTTACAAGGGAAAGGCGCCAAAAATCAATGAAGTAGCAGGAATGCTTTTTGGAAAGCAGAAATAATTAAAAGGATGGAAAAAGCTTTAAGGCCCCTGTTAAGCATTTTGGAAAAATTTTTCAAATATTCCTCTTGACTTTTGAAATAATAAGTGGTAAAATAATTCTTCCAGTTAAGGGTATATTAACTGATTAACCAGGGCTTGTACTGGTTTCGACGGGGATTTTGAAGTTCTATAAGCCATCCGTGGACTAGGACCACGATAAAACTTAGACTTAAAATTAATCGCTAATAATAACGATTACGCTCTTGCTGCTTAATTTTTAAGCGGTATGGGTTCCGGATCAATTTAGCATCCGGTGTCAGCCGCACTTAACCTGCTATTTGCGATACTGGCATCAAATGACGCAGGGAACTTCGCTCTGAAAGCTTTGACGGAGCAGAAGAACTTATGAAGCTACTGATGCATTAATCCTGTCTGTGGGATCTTGCAAAGGGAATGTGCAGCGCCGCAAGGTTAGCCGCCTGAATGCAGACTGTGATGGAAGAAAGTGGAATGAATGGGTTTTCGGACAGGGGTTCGATTCCCCTCAGGTCCATTCTTTATGAATGGTAAAGAGAGAGTAAAAGGCTTTGCAATGCTAGTTGCAAAGCCTTTTTTGTTTGTGAATTTAGTTGACTAGAAGTCAAAAAAAGGATAAAATATATTTGAGCTTTTTAATGAAGTGATTTATTTTTAGCTGAAAAACACAGAAAAAACACACGAGCGTGTTATATTAAAAAAGAGAATTATCGGTGTGTATGGATTCTATAATTTTGAGTAAAAAATAAGCATGATTTGAAAGCTTTGTATATGACCTATACACACTAAAAGTGAAGATTGGAAAAAGAAATGAAGAAAAAAGTGTTAAAGAAGACAGGCATAATGCTTATGGCAGCAGCTTTGACAGTGGCAGGATTAGGTGGATGTGCAGTAAAAAATAAAGATAAGGTAGAAGATACTAATAGCCAGGCAGTAACAGGGGAGGCAGCAGATGGAACGAAAGGAGCTGCGGAAGAAGCAGTGGATCCTAATTTGCAGTTTGCACCTCCTGTATCAGGCGATACACTCGCAACCTTTGATGTAGAGGGTTATGGCAAAATGACCTTTAAGCTCTTTCCTGAGGTAGCGCCAAAGGCAGTAGAAAATTTTGTAACTCATTCAAAAGAAGGTTACTATGATGGAGTGACTTTTCATAGAGTATGTGCTGATTTTATGATACAAGGAGGAGATCCTGATGGTACCGGCTACGGCGGAGAAAGCATTTATGGAGAGGCTTTTGAAGATGAATTTTCAGATAATCTTTCGCCTTACCGAGGAGCGCTCTGCATGGCAAATTCAGGACCAAATACTAATTCATCTCAGTTCTTTATAGTTCAGGCAGATGCATCGACCATTACTGATATGGAAGATCTTTTAAAAGAAAGATATGATATCACTTTAGGGGATTATTTTTCTAAAGCCTATAGTATTGAGCTTTCTGACAGTCAGATATCAGAATATAGGGAAAAAGGCGGAACTCCATGGCTTAAGGGAAAGCACACTGTATTTGGCCAGATTGTAGAAGGACTAGATGTTTTAGATGAAATATCAGCAGTTAAGGTTGATGAAAATGATAAGCCACTTAGTGCAGTAGTCATTAATCATATTGAAATAACAACTGCCAAGTAAAAGCGTTAGAAAAGTGAAATAGAGGTAAAGAGGGTTTAAAAGCAGGATTTGTAAAAAGAATTAGGTATGAAAAAGGAGAAGCGTATGGATAAGCTTAAGATTCTTGTAGTTGATGATGAGAGCAGAATGAGAAAGCTTGAAAAGGATTTCCTGACTAAAAGTGATTTCACTGTTCTAGAGGCAGCAGATGGGGAAGAAGCACTTGACATTTTTTACAAGGAAAAGGATATAGCGCTCATTATTCTAGATATCATGATGCCAAAGCTTGATGGCTGGCAGACCTGCCGCGAAATAAGAAGGGAATCGAAGGTTCCTATCATAATGCTTACGGCAAAAAGTGAAGAAAGAGATGAGCTTTTAGGCTTCGAGCTTGGAGTAGATGAATATATCAGTAAGCCTTTCAGCCCTAAGGTGCTCGTTGCAAGAGTAGAAGCAATCCTTAGAAGAAGCGGCATTACCGATGAAAAACCTATAGAAATAGGCGGAATAGTAATAGACAAAACTGCGCATCAGGTGAAAATAGATGGAAAGAGCATCGATCTTAGCGTAAAAGAATTTGAGCTTCTAAATTATTTTATTACCAATAAAGGAGTAGCTCTATCTCGTGAGAAAATCCTTAATAATGTATGGAATTATGATTATTTCGGAGATGCAAGAACCATAGATACTCATGTTAAAAAGCTCCGCAGTAAAATGGGAGAAAAAGGAAATTATATTCATACCATTTGGGGAATGGGCTATAAATTTGACGTGAATACAGAAGAATGAAAAAGCAGCTAAGACAGCTTAAAGTGAATGGGAAGGTGTGAAAAAAAGCAGCTAAGACAGCTTAAAGTGAATGGGAAGGTATGGGAAAAAAAGAAAAAGTAAAAAGAAAAAGTAAGACGCCTTTTAGGCAGTCTATGCGTTGGAAAATGACCCTTTTGATGACCTTTGCCCTGTTAGTGTCAATATTTGTTGTATGGTCGGTAAATAGGCTGTTTCTTGAAAAGTATTATAAAAGGACAAAGATTAATACTCTAGAAAGCGTATATAATAGAATCGATCTTTTATTAAATGAATCTGAACTTACAGAAATAGACGAGGATACGGAGGTAAAGCTTTCATCAATTGGCTCTAATCAGAATGTAGATATATTTATTATCTCATTATTAGGACAGAACCTTGATTCTGAAGGCTTCGGTATGAAAGAACCTGGGAATCCCGGAAATCCTGGAAATCCTGGAGATTTCGGACAGCAAAATAATACGGAAAATAAAAAGCGTGAAGAAGGAAATTCCTTCGAAACAGATTTCCAAAGCTATATGGCTTCAAAAGATAGTGCACTTACTGAAGATGGCACTTTAGATGCGGATGGTAGTGCACTTACTGAAGATGGCACTTTAGATGCGGATGGAAGTGAACTCACTGAAGATGGCACTTTAGATGCGGATGGTAGTGAACTCACTGAAGATGGCACTTTAGATGCGGGTGGTAGTGAACTCACTGAAGATAGCACTTTAGATGCAGGTGATTTTGACGGAGAAACTACGGGTAGTAATCCTAAAGAAGAGCAGGAAAAAACTACGGAAAGTAAGCTAGAAGAAAATCAGGAAAAGACTACGGAAAGTAAGCTAGAAGAAAATCAGGAAGAAACTACGGAAAGTAAGCTAGAAGAAAATCAGGAAGAAACTACAGAAAGTAAGCCGGGAGGAGACCAGGGAGAAACTGCCGGTAACAAGCCGGAAGGAGAGCAGGGAGAAAATGGTCCGATTAAGGGAAAATACATTATATATCCGACCAGGTATTCCCTTAGAGAGTATGAAAATATAATTAATTCCATGAGGCTATATACATTCGGAGTAGCTGGAGCAAAGGCAATCGGAATAGAAGATATTAAGACTATTTCGACATCTGACAGCTATAGTATATATTCTCAGAAAAATATTATGTACGGTTCTGATTATATAGATCTTTACGGAAAAACCAGTGCAGGCTATACCATATTTTTAAGAACTAACTATGCAAGCATAGAGGAAAGTGCAACGATTGCAAATAGGTTCCTGCTTTATGTAGGCATTATTATAATTACGCTCGGAAGTGTAGGAATGTATTACCTAAGCAGGCGTTTTACAAAGCCTATTCTTGAGTTATCAGAAATATCGGAAAAAATGAGTGAAATGAACTTTGATGTAAAGTACAAAGTGACAACTAATGACGAAATTGCAACTTTAGGTCAGAGTATGAATCGTTTAGCAGAAAATCTCGAAAAGAATATCAGGGAATTAAAAATGGCAAATAATGAACTAGCCCTTGATAATGAAAGAAAAACTGCAGTAGATGAAATGAGAAAGGAATTCCTTTCAAATGTAACTCATGAGTTAAAAACTCCTATTGCATTGATACAAGGATATGCAGAAGGACTTGTAGATGATGTAAATGATGACCCGGAGGGCAGAAAGTATTATGCAGATGTAATAGTTGATGAGGCAAAGAAGATGAATGTAATGGTAAAGAAGCTTCTTTCATTAAATCAGCTTGAATTTGGAAAAGCTCAGATTGATTTGGAACGATTTGACATAGTCGCTGTAATAAAATCTGTTTTAAGAGCCTCAGAAATAATGATCTCTCAAAAAGGAATCAAAGTAATTTTTGAAGAGAAAAATCCTATATATGTTTGGGCGGATGAATATATGATGGAAGAGGTAATTACGAATTATGTAAGTAACGCCATAAATCATATTGATGGAAAAAAGATAATAGAAATAAAGCTTATTAAATACAGTGAAGTACTCCGTGTGGCTGTTTATAATACTGGAGAACTTATACCTGAGGAAAGTCTTGATAAGGTCTGGGTAAAGTTTTATAAGGTCGATAAGGCGCGTACCCGTGAATACGGCGGAAGCGGAATAGGACTTTCAATAGTAAAAGCCATTATGGAAGCACATAATAAAAAGTATGGAGTTGCAAATCATGAAAATGGAGTAGAATTCTGGTTTGAAATCGACTATGATCCAGAGACAGCAGGAGGGCAGAAGAAAATAGGAGAAAAATCAGCAGACGAAACAAAAAAGCAAAAGCGATAGTTACAAAACAATAGTTTAAAAATAACGAAAAACAATAAAAATACACATATGAGAAAAATAATTCTTATATGTGTATTTTTTTACACATTTAATGCGTTAGAATATTTTTTGTAAGATGAACAAAGAAATCTTAAGTTACAAAAATTATCATGAATTAATAATTTATAAGGTGATACGTATGGGAAAATAACGTAATAGGAAATAAGTTAATAAAAAATCACGAGATACAATAAAAATATCTTGACTTTTGGAAATTCGTAATGTATAATGTGACTACATCAAACAAGAAAAGCATGATGAAAAGAAGCAAAATAATGTATTAGAATAATATGCGAAAAGAAATCAGTAAATCGCATTTAGAAAATAATTACGAGAAAAAAGATTATTACCGTTGTTGACTGTTTTAAAGGAGAAGAATTCCAGGAGGAAACTAAAATGCTTAATAATTATTTAGACGGTTTATCAGATGAAGAATTCATGAGTTTTGCTTTTGTTTCAGCAATATTAATTGCAAGCGTTGCAATAGCAATAATCGCAGCAATTGCTCACATTTTAAAGAAAAATGGAATTTTAGAAAAGTTATTTGACTTATCATTAGAAGTATTAGATGCTGTTTATATTGTATATTACAATTTGCACTATAATTTAAAGCCAGAGAAAAAGCAGCAGAAGACAGGAAAAGCAATGCATAAAGCTTCATGTCAATCAAAGGTAAAGGTGATGAGCGAGAAACAGATATATGGGGCAAAGCGTGCAGCGTAAATAGCCAATCAGATCTCATAAATTATACAACATACCAAACAAGATACCGCAGGCAGCTTTGCCTGTGGTATTTTGTTTTCATAAAAAAATGAAGCTTCTTAGGGATAAGTGCTTAAGAAATTAGAAAAGTAACGTAATAAGTAGCATGGCCTGAGCCAAGAGAAGTATTGCTAAAGTGAATAAAATATGCTAAAATTAAAAGACGATTTGTCAAAAAAGCAAATTTAGCTTACAGGAAATAGGGGAATTAAAATGGCAGAAATAAAAGAAAATAAGAGAATTTTTAAGAAAAATGATGAAGTTGAAATAGAAATAATAGACCTTACAGATAAAGGTGATGGTATAGGAAAATATGAGGGATTTACCATATTTGTAAAAGGTGCATTAATTGGAGACATTGTAGTAGCACATCTCATATATGTTCAAAAAAGATATGCAAATGCGATTATTGCAAAAATAGTAAAGCCATCAGAGCATAGAGTAGAATCACCATGTCCTGTAGCTGGAAAATGCGGCGGCTGTCAGGTGATGAATCTTAAATATGAAGAGCAGCTGAAAATGAAGCAGTCAAAGGTATATAACTGCCTGAAAAGAATAGGTGGCATAGAAAATCCAAATGTTCTTGATATAAAAGGAATGGAATATCCTTATTTTTATCGTAACAAGGCGCAGTTTCCTGTAGGTGAGGATAAGTTAGGAAAGCCATTAATAGGCTTTTACTCAATGAGGTCACATAATATTATCAGTTCTGATGATTGCTACATAGAATCACCAGATTTTAATGCTGTAAAAAATGTAATCACATCATTTATGGAAAAGTATAAGGTGAAGGCTTATGATGAAAAGACGCGCAAGGGAATATTAAGACATGTACTGATGAGAAAGGCGCATGCAACGGGAGAAATAATGGTGTGTCTTATAATTAATGCAGACAAATTGCCACATGAGGCAGAATTGCTAGCCATGCTTTTGGATATGGATTTTGAAGGGGATAGGCCGGATGGAATACCAGATGAAGTGTATGGAAAAAAGCCCTTCATCAAATGCATTGCAGTGAATGTTAATAAGGAAAATACCAATATAATTCTAGGCAGAAAAACATACTTTTTAACTAAAGAGAAGAACATACTAGATAAAATAGGCGACGTAAGTTTTGAAATAGCCCCTCAGTCCTTTTTCCAGGTGAATCCATTGCAGACAAGAAAACTTTATGAGACAGCTCTTGAATATGCTGAACTAGATGGAAGCCAGGTGGTGTGGGATCTTTATTGTGGAATAGGCACAATATCATTGTTCCTTGCAAGAAAAGCTAAAAAGGTTTATGGAGTTGAAATAGTCCCAGAAGCCATAGAAAATGCAAAGAAAAATGCAGAAATAAATGGCATAGAAAATGCAGTCTTTGAATGTGGCCCAGCTGAAGAAATAGTCGAAAAAATGCTAAAAAATGTTCAAGAAAAAACGGATGTTGTAGTAGTTGATCCACCAAGAGCAGGACTTGATGAAAAATTAATATCAACAGTTGTCGGAATGCAGCCAGAGAGAATAGTATATGTATCCTGTGATCCAGCAACACTTGCAAGAGACGTGAAATTATTTGGCGAGCAAGGCTATGAATTCATAAAAGCCCAGCCGGTTGATATGTTCAGCGCAACGGTGCATGTGGAGACTGTATGCTTGCTGATGCGAGAATAGCGTATTTACGGGCTTTGCAGGCATTTTTGAAGGAAAGATATCGATGAAAACAGGGGCATAAAATATGAACTTATGGTGGGTAGTAGTGCCTGGGAGTTGAGTGGAATAACATATCGGCGGACAATCTGCCGGAAACACCAAAAAGTATAGATTAATCCTAAGAAATAGATTTATTTGGGGAAAATGCATAAATGGAGAAATAACGAAATGATTAGAAAATCAAATTTAGAAATATTAAGAATAATCTGTATGTTTGGAATTATTTCTATGCACACGTTTGGCCAATTTCTTGGTACTTGCACAGGAATAAATTTAGGGTATGGAGTGCTTATAAATAGCATATTTAACATGGGAGTTTCCTGCTTCATGATAATTAGCGGCTATTTTGGCGTTAAATTTTCGACAAAAAAGGTGGTCACCTTAGAACTAATGATTCTATTTTATGGTTTACTTGGACAAATCATTAGTATTGCCGGCGCAGGAAATATTGTTATAAAGGATCTCTTTAAATCAATATTCCCAATATCTACGAGAAAATATTGGTATATGTCGGTCTATATGATCATTATTTTTATTTCAAAATATATTGATAAACTTCTTGAAAATTTAGATAGAAAAGGTTTTAGAACACTTATATATGTCCTGATACTATTCTTCTATATTATGCCTTCATTCATGTATTTCGAGATTATGAATGACGCAGGAAAGGGTATCGCAAATATGTTTACTGTCTATTTAACAGGAAGGTATATCAGACAGTACCATGATGATAAATTAGAGGCCAGAAAAATGTTTGCGATTGGAAGCGTTATTATAGGATGTAGTTTTGTTGCTAATTATCTTTTGTCATTGCTGGTGAGGGGGGGATTGGCGCATTTTCTCCTTTTGCACGTGACAATTCGATTACTATTTACCTTGGCAGTGTTTTCTTTTTCCTAGCATTTAAAAATATGAGAGATGTTAAATCGGTTCTTATAAATAAATTTGCCAGTTCTGTTTTTGCGATATATTTATTTGAAGGAACAATTAGACAAATTATCAATCATTTTTATGACATAAGTATTTTTGGAGACAAGTGGTACCTGTTTGTTGTTATCGCACTGTATGTTTTAATAGTTATGACCATAGTTTTCATTATAGATTTATTGAAGAAAAAGTTTTTGGGATCCCTTGAAAACACGCTCACTGATTTGATAGTTAAAGAACTGAGGAACATAAAAACTAAAGCTTTGAAATCAACATTGTTGAATTCTATTTAATATTCCAAAAAGGGTTGGGCTTCATTATGTCAATAAGAAAACGAGGGACAACTATTACAGAATGCTATCTTAAAAGAAATGCGTTGAAACAATCAGCGGCAATATTATAAGGTTTTGGATTTATTCTTAAGGTTGAAGGATAAGATGAATATCCTGTAGATAAACACGAAATTAGGAATAAAAGGAAGTTAATATGAATATAATAGATATGAGATTTGATATCAATATGATAAAAGAGTTAATTGGAAAAGAGTTCACTAAATATAAATGCGATGCGTTTGATTTCACAAACAGTGTCACGCAGATTATTGGTATCTACATTGGAGAGAGGGTTTTCTCGTTGACCAATATACAGGAGAATGTTGATTATTTTGGGGATGATGACGACGTTGCAATTTGTAGGTTTACAGAAACGGTAGATGATAGTGTGAAATCGGCCTTCAAAGACACTGAAATGATAACAACCCCAGTTGGTGGCACGATTGACAAAATTCTCCTCATAAATGAGAATCAAAAATTATTTAAGAATGATGAAGAGTTGTATAATGTGTGGCTTACAAGGGCAATTATCTTCTTTGTTGACAGAAGAGAGATCTCATTTGAAAAGGATAATGTTCCGTTTTCGGAAGAAATAGTAATTCATCGGGGATATGACTTAATTGAAAAACTTTCTGATGAAAAGGAATTTCTTACAGCTTGGAGTGAGGGACTTGTTCCTGAATGTACAAGAGACATTATAGAAATTGCCTGAGACATTTGGTTTTTCGGTTAATAACGAGGTATTTGCTGAGAATTCATGGTATTTCAGGAACTCTCTTGCAAGAGCAAATTATAACGATCTAAGCAAGGGAATCAATGCAACGACGATATGCTTGGAACGTTTCTTCGAAAATCTCTTGATGGGATATAATAATGAGTTAAAGAATAGATTTATCAATGTGGATTACAAGGAACAAAGTGCAATTCAAAGTTCCAAAGTGCCAAACACAAAGAGCCATAATGGCACTATGAAGATGACACTTGAGGAAATAACAATAATGAAGAAAACAAGACACATCAACAAAGAAAGAACAAGGTCTTTACGGCATAGGGATAAACAGTATCAAATCCTCCGTAGATAGATTGGGAGGATTGGTAAGTTTCGATTATGATGCCGGAATTTTTAAGCTGAACATTATGGTTCGTAATTGTTTACCGATTTAATTATCTGACTTTCGGTACAAGAAAGCGACATTTCAGTACACTTTGCGGCACTTTTATGTAAAAACTATTGAAAAAATTGCCAGCGTGTGCTACGATTTTTGCAGGAAGTGATTCAGAAATGATTTCAAAACTTGCAAAGAACGTAGCACATTTTTTTGTCATGGTGATGCTGGTTTTCTCTTACGGCATTTGCAATATAAGCGAACAAATTGCTCAGATATTCAGC
>OMXJ01000010.1 GCA_900315015.1 uncultured Eubacteriales bacterium
AGTGGAAAAGATGCTTGAGGCTGCAGATAGAAAAGAAGCAGCTAAAGAAATTAAGGAGTGGTATGACGGATATGTATTTGGAAACTCCTATTTATACTGTCCATGGGATGTTATCAATCATATTTCGGCACTCCGATATAATAGGACTGCAAAGCCTAAAAATTACTGGAAAAACACAAGCCATAATGGGATCCTGCTTACATTCGTAAGGAGAACAGATTTTAAGGTAAAGGGAAAATTTGAAATACTAATGAATAGTGGAACGATCACACAGACGATTACGGATGAACTAACCTATGATACTTTGCATTCATCGGAGGATAATCTGTGGAGCGTCCTGCTTATGACAGGCTATATTACTAAGGCAGATGCCGAGGAAGAAGGGGAAACGGTGAGCCTTAAAATTCCGAATAAAGAAATTGCATCTATCTTTGAGGATACGGTTGTTAAGCTGTTCAAAGAAACGATAGATACCAATATGCAGAAAAGCATGATGGAGGCGTTTTGGAATCAGGATGCAGAGGAAGCTGGGCGGACCCTCTCAGAGCTTCTATGGAGAACAATCAGCTATAATGACTATCACGAAGATTATTATCATGCTTTCCTTGCTGGAGCATTTGTTGGAATAGGTTACGAAGTGGAGTCAAATAAAGAAAAAGGTCTTGGCAGACCGGATATACTGCTAAAGGATGAGGATAACCGCAGAGCCATTATCATTGAGGCTAAGAAGTCTAAAAAGGAAGCTGATCTGGACAAAGATTGTGACGAAGCAATCGACCAGATTATTACGGAAAAATATGCAGAAGGGCTTTATGGTTATAAGCAGATACTCTGCTATGGAGTAGCGTTCTTCCAGAAACAGGCGAAGGTGAAGCTGCTGACTAATGGATAAACTTGGACATACAAGAGTTCTTATCTTTGAGCTTTTAGGCTTAGAAGGTAAGAACTCTTTTTAAGTGGATCAATAGGTAAGCGGTAAATGATCGGCATAACTAGAAAGATTAAGCGAATGCTATATTTGCGGCGCAATATCTCTGGTGATGCATGGTGAGGGGGTATTAAGGAATACTTGACACATACCGCCGCAGGAAATTACTTGAAAAATGGGTAACAAGTATAGTATAATAAAGAGCAAGCGTTTTGATTTTGGGATATAGAAAAGAGAATCCTCTGGAATCATATGAAGGGCTGATTGTTAAAGCTGCCAGGGCAGAGAGCTGATAGTCTGTTTATTAAAGACAGCAGGGCAGAGAGCCGATAGTCTGTTTATTAAAGACAGCAGAGCAGAAAGCAGCAATAAAAAGCAAAAAGCAGAAAGCAAAAAATAAAAAGTAAAAAGCATAAGTATTTAAGCATTAAAGGAAATTTAGCATATGAATGAAAAGGTTTTACATACATTAGAATTTGATAAAATAAAAGAAATGCTTGCAGGCATGGCAGGAACAGAAGCAGCAAAAAGAAGATGCCGCGAGCTAGAGCCATATACAGACATAAAGAAGATAAGGCAGCTCCAGCAGGAAACTGCAGACTCGCTATCTAGAATATATAAATCAGGAAGCATAGGCTTTCATGGAATACCAGATATCACAGATAGCATGAGAAGGCTTGAAATCGGAGGAGTATTAGGAATAAGAGAGCTGATGAATGTAGGCTCGGTACTGAGGAATTCTAAAGCAGTAAAAAAATATGGAGACTCAGAGCTGACAGATTCCCTTACCTCTAAATTTGAAGCCTTAGACCCTGTAACAAGCCTTGAAAATGAAATAACCCGCTGCATCATATCAGAAGAGGAAATAGCAGATGATGCCAGCAGCGGTCTAAAAAATGTCAGAAGACAGATAAGAATTACCGGAGATAAGGTGAGAGAGACCTTGACTAAGGTTCTAAATTCAAGCGGTGAAATGCTGCGCGACAATCTCATCACCACAAGAAACGGCAGATACTGCCTGCCGGTAAAGCAGGAATATAAGAATTCCTTTGGCGGAATGGTGCATGACCAGTCAGCAACGGGTTCAACTGTATTTATGGAGCCGGAAGCAGTAATCAGGCTAAATAATGAGCTTGCAGAGCTAGCAGCCAAGGAAAAGGAAGAAATCGAAAAGGTACTTGCAAACCTCTCAAATATGGCAGGGGAAGTGCTTGAAACAATAGAATGTGATTATAAGGTATTAGTGGAGCTGGATTTCGTATTTGCAAGAGGAAACCTCGCAAAGAAAATGAAGGCGACAGAGCCGATATTCAATGAAAATCACTATATAAATATCAAAAAGGGAAGACATCCGCTAATAGAACAGCATAAGGTGGTTCCTATAGATGTATTCCTTGGCTATAAACCAGAAGGTCTTGCAGAAAGCTTGAAAGCCGCAGGCACAGCAGCGCTGGGTAAGGATAATAGAGCAGATAGCAAAAAAAATAAGAAGAGCGGTACACCTGAAATACCAGAAAATGTAAGTGCGGAAAGCTCAGAACTTGGATATATAGAGGGAGCAGTAAATAACGGTTTTGACATGCTAGTAATAACAGGTCCAAATACCGGCGGAAAAACTGTAACCCTAAAGACCCTTGGACTTATGACCATAATGGGACAGGCAGGATTACATATACCAGCATTTGAAGGCTCATCACTTGGAATCTTTGAAGAGGTATATGCAGACATAGGAGATGAGCAGAGCATAGAGCAGAGCCTTTCGACTTTCTCATCTCATATGACAAATACTGTAAAAATCTTGAGCAATGCAGACGAGAATAGTCTTGTGCTCTTTGATGAACTAGGTGCAGGAACAGATCCTATAGAAGGAGCTGCGCTTGCAATGTCTATCCTTACTCATCTTCATAACAAGGGCATCACGACAGCGGCAACCACCCATTACTCAGAACTTAAGATATTTGCCCTAAATACAGAGGGCGTATCAAACGGAAGCTGTGAATTCAACGTAGAAACGCTTCAGCCTACCTATAAGCTCTTAATCGGAATACCAGGAAAATCAAACGCCTTTGCAATATCAAGAAAGCTTGGGCTTTCAGATGAAATCATAGAAGAAGCAAAGGGCTTTATCAAGGAAAGAGATGAAAGCTTTGAAGATATCATATCAAGGCTTAATGCGGACAGGCAGAAAATAGCAAGCGAAAAGGAAGAGCTAGAAAGAAGCCTTGCAGCGCAGAAGGAGCTTGAAAAGCAGCTGAGAGAGAAAAATGAGAAATTAGATAAGCAAAAGGCAGACATTCTTAGGAAGGCTGATGAAAAGGCCAGGGACATACTCCAAAAGGCAAAGGATTATGCAGACTCATCCATTAGAACAATGAACAAGTTGCAGCTTAATGCAGGAAATGCAAGGGAAATGGAAGAGCAGAGAGCAAAGCTGCGTGAAAGGCTTGAATCGACAGATAAATATATCTCGAAAAACGGCAAAAAAGCAGCAAAGGCAGCAGCGCCGGCGCACTCAGCAACAAAGGACCATGAATTTGTGCCGGGAGATGAGGTGCATGTAATCAGCATGAACCTTGATGGAAAGGTTCTAGAAAAGGAAAATGCCAAGGGAGAAATCAAAGTATCCATGGGCATTCTGAAAATGGATGTAAAAAGAAGTGATCTTGAGCTTAAAAAGAGCGCAGAAAAGGTAAAGAGAGAAGAGCATCAAAGAGATGTATCAGCAGGCCTTAGAATGGCAAAGAGCATGAGTGCATCTCCAGAACTGAATATCATCGGACAGTACACTGCAGATGCAGAGCATACGGTAGAAGGCTTTATAGATGATGCTTTCTTAGCACATCTTCCAAAGGTAACCATCATACATGGAAGAGGAACCGGAGCGCTAAAGAAAATGGTATGGGACATTCTCCAGAGAACAAAGTATGTAAAGAGCTATAGACTTGGCGGAATGGGCGAAGGCGATGGCGGTGCTACAATTGTAGAATTTAAGTACTAAGATGTAAGGCAGCATGTTTGGTATTAAATACAGAGCTTAATAAGTAAAAAGCAGAGGCAAAATGCACTGCCAGGAAACAAAGTAAGTAAAGAAAATAGCAAAGTAATAGGGACAAACAGAAAAGGACGTGAAAAATGGCAGAAAAACAGAAGATAATGATAGTAGATGACGATACAAACATTTCAAACCTTGTATCTCTCTACCTAAAGAAGGAATGTTTTGACACCATCTGTGTGGATGATGGAGAAAAGGCAGTAAAGGAATTTGAAAGCTATAAGCCGGACCTTGTAGTATTAGACATAATGCTTCCGGGAATAGATGGCTATGAGGTGTGCCGTGAAATCCGAAAGACCTCTCAGGTGCCTATCATCATGCTCTCAGCAAAGGGAGAAATATTTGATAAGGTATTAGGACTTGAGCTTGGCGCTGATGATTACATGGAAAAGCCATTCGACTCAAAGGAGCTTGTGGCAAGAATCAAATCCATATTGAGACGCTTTAGGAATGCAAATGAAATGGCAATGAAAAAGGCTCAAAATGCACCGGGAACTCAGGCGTCTTCGGGAGCAGAGGCTTCTTATGGAGCTGCAGCAGGGCAGATGGAAACAGGAAAGAGCGCAGGCGGTTCAGACTTTGTAACAGGATTTGGCGCAGGGGGCAGCTTTGACATAGGAGGAGGAACACAGGCAGTAACACCAAGCATTGGAGGAACCTTTGGAGTTCCAACAACAGGCCCATCAAATATGAAGCAGGAAATGGTAAGTTACCCGGATCTTGTAATCAACTTATCAAATTATTCAGTAAATTACTGCGGAAAGCATATCGACATGCCTCCAAAGGAATTAGAACTGCTTTATTTTTTGGCAGCGCATCCAAATAGAGTATTCACGCGTGAACAGCTCCTAGACCATATCTGGGGCTATGAGTACATAGGCGACACCAGAACAGTAGACGTGCACATAAAAAGACTTCGTGAAAAGATACACGATCATGGTGACTGGGCACTGGCAACGGTATGGGGCATAGGCTATAAATTCAGTTATAACGAGAAGTAGTTAAAAACAAGGGAAGGAGGCAGTAAAATGCAGAAAAATGGAAGCGTAATAAAGCTTGCATTGATTTACGTGGTAATAGCAGTATCTGTATTCTTGCTGCTCAACACCTTTGGAATGGCGAGCCTTCGAAAGAAGCTCGTAACAGAAAAAAGAAGCTATCTAGGAGACGTGGCGGCGCTTATATCAGATGAATATGTAACGCCGTATTATAATGATGTAACAAAGCTCTCCGACATGAAGCGCCAGATGAGAAGTGTAGCGACCTTTCTTAACATACGTGTCTGCATAGTAAATGCAAAAGGGTATGTAATAGTAGATACAGAAGGAACCTTTGAAAAAAATAGCATAGACGACAAGGCAGAAGGCTTTCTGGATGAGCTGATAAGTAATGGCTATGTAGAAAACTATTATATAGACGAGGACTTTGGTAAAGTAATCGCAAATGTAGAGCCTATAAACAAGGATTACACCCTGAGGGGCTATGTAATAGCAATGACAAAAATGACCGACATAAAGGCCTCTACCAATAACTATCTTAACTTCATAAACATAGCCTATATCTGGTTTACGGCTATACTTCTTGGGGCCTTTATAATACTGTACTTCATAGGGCCTTACCAGGCAGCAAAGATAAACAAGATAGCGATGGAATATTCAAAGGGACACTTTGATGAAAAAATAGAACTAAATACCCATGACGAATACTCAGCCCTAGCAGCAACAGTAAACTACATGGGCGAAGAAATGAAAAATCTGAATGATTATCAGAAAAAATTCATAGCGAATGTATCGCATGACTTTAAGAGCCCGCTCACCTCAATAAAGGGCTATACAGAAGCCATGAAGGATGGAGTAATACCTCTGGAGGAACAGGGCAAATACCTTGAAATCATAGCCTTTGAAACAGAAAGACTAACCAAGCTCACCTCGAACCTCTTATCATTATCAGGCTTTGAAAACGGAGGCACAAAGCTAGAGCTTAGCGTATTTGACATAAATGCCATGATAAAAAAGACTGCCATGACCTTTGAAGGCACCTGCACAAAGAAGAAGGTTACCTTAAATCTCACCTTTGAGGCGGATAAAGAAAATGTTCAGGCAGACTTTGGCAGGATACAGCAGGTATTATACAACCTAATAGACAACGCGGTAAAATTCAGCAATGAATTTTCAGTAGTAGATATATCCACAAAGGTACGTGGAAGCAAGGTTTTAATATCAGTAAAGGATCACGGCATAGGAATACCGGCAGATTCAATAGGAAAGATATGGGAACGCTTTTATAAAACAGACGTATCGCGCGGAAAAGATAAAAAAGGAACGGGTCTGGGCCTGGCAATAACAAAGGATATAGTTGAGGCCCATCATGAAAATATCAATGTAGTAAGTACATTAGGTGTAGGAACCGAATTTACTTTTACGCTGCCTTTGGCAGAAACCTCTTAAATGTTAACAAAATAGCTATATTTTATTCATTAATGTATGGTATGTTGTGAGATGGAATAGCTCGCAAAATAGATTGTTTAGTATTTTGGTATGTTACGATTGGTTTAGATGCTTTTAGTAGAGGGAAAAGTGCTAAAAGCTGGAGGGACAGAGAGTAAATGGCAGATATAAAGAACAATAAAGAAGAAAAAAAGAAAGAAGAGGCAGTTGGATATAAGTTCATGCAGGAAAAGGTGACGCATCCAAAAAGGCGCAAAGTAAAGAAATATTTGCTCATCACTGTGTATGTATTAGTAATGGCAGTGGTATTTGGCTTTGTATCAAGGCTCATATTTGAGTATTCTAAAGGCGCAGCGGAAAAGATACTTAATGCAAAAGAAGATGAAGGGCAGAAAAATACCAGCAAGACATTATCTGCCATAACACCGACAGTTCCGGCGCAGCAGGTAGCAACCACTGAAAGCACTACAGAGAAAAAGGAAGTAGAAACTAAGACCGTAAGCAGCACTCAGACAACCAGTGAGAGCAGCACCAGCGAGGTGGCTGAGAGCGAGGCGGCGAGTACTGCAGAAAGCGAAATAACGACAGTAAGCACCTCCTATGACTATATGGACAGGGAGCAGACAAATACCAGCACTGTAAGCACCGTAAGCACCGACATGTCAAATACAGAAGAGCAGTCGGTAGATATGCTGGTGGATGCATATATGGGCTTAAGGAGAGTGGCCAGTAAGGCATCTTCCTCCCTGGTATCAGTAATGGCAGTAACGGGCGGTGAAGACTGGCTTGGCGGCGAATACGAGGATGAAATAGAAACTACAGGAGTATTCATAGGCGAAAAGAAATATGAAAAATCGACAGGAATGCTCGTGCTCGTAAGCTTAAGCAAAATCCAGAATGCAAATTCGATATACGTATCCATAGGAGATGAAAGACTTCTATCTCAGCTGTGGGCGTATGATCAGGATCTTGACATAGCAATGATCTACGCAGAGGTTCCACTTGTTTACACGATAGAGCTTGCAGATTATAAAACCGACCTGAAAAGTGTGGAAAATAACACAGAAGATGATCTCTTAGAGGGATATAGCAGCTTTGTAAGAGAGTATGCTAGTTTGAGCCCGGCGGATATAGAAACAGGAAAAGACTCTATCGGAGTCGGAATGCCTGTAATAATACTCGGAAATCCATACGGCTACATGGATAGCATGCAGCTCTGTATGATAGTAGGTAAAAGCGGTTATAAGTATGTAACAGATAATGCAGTTCAGCTCTTTTATACAGATGCCATAACGACTTTAGAGGGAGACGGCGTAGCTGTAAATACAGCAGGAAGCATAGTCGGCTTTGTATCGCATATGGCAGAGGAAGAGGGCGGCTCTGTCTGCTGCACCCTATTAAGCGCAGAAAGCATAAAGGATATTCTAGCAAAGCTTAAAGGAAAAGAGAGAGAAGTATACTTTGGTGTAATTGCAGAAGACATGCCAAAGAGCGTTCTATCATCAAAGAATCTGGACGCAGGAATATTTGTATCAGAGGTAGTTACCGCATCACCTGCTTTTGAAGGCGGAGTAAAGGCCGGAGACATAATAACTGAAATATCAGGAGAAAAGGTGACCTCGGTAAAGAAGCTCCATCAGATACTTGATAGCTGCAAGAAGGGCGATGAAGTAAGCGTTACAGTGCATAGAGTCGTAAGGACAAATGAAAGCGATGAAATGCTAAGAGTGATTCTGTCGGAAAGATAGAAAAGAAAAAAGTTAGAAAGGTTAAGCAGTAATGAAACATATTTGTGACATCCGTGAAGGAGACAATGTAAGCGAGATATACTTTGTGAAAAGTTATCAGCAGCTTAAATCAAAGGTAGGAAAGGCATATGGTTCCATAACCCTTCAGGATAAAACAGGAACCCTCGATGCAAAGATCTGGGATTATGGTCCGGGAATAGCGGAATTTGATACAATGGACTTTGTATTTGTATCAGGAAGTGTAACAAGCTTTCAGGGGCAGCTCCAGCTAAGAGTAAACAGACTTAGAAAATGCGAAGAGGATGAAGTTGATGTGACAGAATACATGCCATCAAGTGAAAGAGACATTGATGAGATGTATACTGAACTTTTAAGATTTGTTCAGGGAGTAAAACAGCCTCACCTCCACGATCTTTTAAGAGACATATTCATAGATGATAAGGATTTTCAGACCAGGTTCAAGAAACATTCAGCAGCAAAAAGCGTGCATCATGCCTTCATAGGCGGACTTTTAGAGCATACTCTCGGAGTTGTAAAGACCTGCGAATTCATGTCAAAGCAGTATCCATATTTGAATCATGACCTCTTGATAACAGCTGCTCTCTGCCATGATATAGGAAAGCTGAATGAAATATCAGCATTCCCTGAAAATGATTATACAGATGAAGGAAATCTTGTAGGACATATCTATATGGGTGCCCATATGATAGAAAAAAGAATAGATGAAATGCCGGATTTCCCTGTTAAGCTCAGAGCAGAACTAGTGCACTGCATATTGGCTCATCACGGCGAGCTAGAATATGGTTCACCAAAAAAGCCGGCACTTGCAGAAGCAGTAGCACTTACCCTTGCAGATAATGTAGATGCAAAGCTTGAGACCATGAAGGAAACTCTCCTTGCAGGAGACCCAAATGCAACCTGGGTAGGATATTCGAAGTGGTTTGAGAGCAATATCAGAAGGACAACCGATAGTTCAAACTTATAAAACTTATAAAAATGTAAAAGGATAGGCGTTTCTGAAAAATATAAAACTTACAAAAAATGTAAAAGGATACATATTTCTGAAAGTTATAAAACTTACAAAAAATGTAAAAGGATACATATTTCTGAAAATTATAAAACTTACAAAAAATGTAAAAGGATACATATTTCTAAAAATTATCCTATAATAAAACGCTAAAATACCATTTAATTTTAAAAGGTCCGTTGCTTGTGGCAGCGGATTTTTTATGCTATAATCGAAATATCGGTTATGTAGAAAGGTGAACATAAGAGAAATTTTATACTCTTATGAAGGTCTACATAAGGATATTTAAAAGGAGGAATGTTATGAAGAACAGAAAATTACTGTCACTTCTTTCTGCAGCAGCACTTGCAGCAGCAGCCTTTACAGGATGCGGTGAAAAGCAGGATGCAACAACAACAGCAGCAACAACTGCAAAGCAGGAAGAAAGTACAACAGCAGCATCAACCGAAGGAAATGATGCAACAGACGCAACAGACGCAACAGATACCACAGAAGAGGCAACAACAGAGGCATCAGAAGAAGCAGATAAGTATCTTGAAATGGATGCTATCGAATTTACAGCAGCAATGGGAAATGGAATTAACCTTGGAAATACTTTTGAAGCTATCGGCGGAGAAAGAAATTTCGCAGGCATGTCTATTTCAGATATGACATCGACTGTAGCAGTTAATCAGGCAGAGACCCTTTGGGGACAGCCGGTAACCACACAGGAAATGATGGATGGAATGAAGGCAGCAGGCTTTGATTCAATCAGAATTCCAGCAGCCTGGACAAAGTACATGGATAATATCGCAACAGGCGATTATACCATTAATCCAGCATTCTTTGACAGAGTTGAGGAAGTAATAAACTATGCAAAGAACAACGACATGATCGTAATCCTCAATGATCACTGGGATGGCCAGTGGTGGGCAATGTTCGGCTCAGAGAATCAGGAAGATGTAGACACAGCATGGGCACTTTATGAGTCAATGTGGACACAGATCGCAACAAGATTTGCAGACTATGACAGCTTCCTTGTATTTGAAGGCGGAAACGAAGAACTTGGTAATAGATTCAATGATTCATACAACGGAAAGATAGGAAAGCTTTCAACAGATGAGTGTTATGCACTTCTTCCACAGGTAACACAGAAGTTCGTAGATACAGTTCGTGCAGCAGGTGGAAACAATGAGAACCGTTTCCTTCTTATTCCTGGCTACAACACAGACGTAGAGATGACCTGTGATGATCGCTATGCAATGCCAAAGGACACAGCAGACGGAAAACTTCTTATATCAGTTCATTACTACACACCATCTAACTACTGTATCGGCGGGGCAATCGCATACTGGGGAAGTAATGATAATGTAGAAGAAATGAATAACTATCTTGCAAAGATGAAAAAGTTCACAGATGAGGGATACGGCGTAGTAATCGGCGAGTGGGGCGTTGCAAATGAAGCAATCGGAAACCACGGCGGAGCACCGGGCGGAATCTATGAGTACTTTAAGAATTTCCTTGCAAACTGTGACCTTTACGGTTATGCTCCATTCCTCTGGGACTGCAGCAACTATTTTGTAAGAAGTGAATGTGCATGGACAACAGACGAGGGGCTTTCAGACCTTGGCCAGTTCTTCCTTGATGCACAGGCATCAACAGCGGCAGACCTTCAGGCTAATGCACAGGCAGTGCTTGATGATGTAAAGGCAAATGCACATGATGACCCAAATGCAATTCAGGATATCAGAGAAGATGAATCTCAGTCAATTGCCTGGATAATGCTTTCAAGCTCAGATTGGGGAATATCATACAGTGTAGGTGATAAGTATGACCCTTCAAGTGCTTCAGCAGGCCTTGTACCAACGGATGTAATCATTGATGGTGAGGGAACCTATACAGTATCACTTGATATGACGGCAAATGGAGGAGCGTCGGGAGTTGCTTTTTCAGCACTTGGTATCGCAAATGGTGAAATTAATTTCCCTAACTATGTAATTGAAATTAAGGAAATCAAGATCAATGATAGCACAGTAATTCCTTGCGAGAACTACTACACAACTGCAGATGACGGAAAGTGCACAAGAGTAAATCTCTATAATGCATGGGTACCAGATGCAGTAAGTGCTATTTCGGGAAATAAGAATAATGAGCTTGGAAGACTTGCACCAGGAATCAGTGCGGATAGCGTAACAGCCACACCAATAGATCCTAATTTCCCAGAAACAGCTAACACAATCTCTATTACCTTTGACTATTATCCAGCAGCAGAATGATTTTTAAAAGGTTAAAACTGGTATTTTAGAGAAAAAGCTAAAGATTACAAAAATTTAATAAATTTAAAGCCGAAGACTAGTGTCTAAAAAAGATACAAAAGTCTTCGGCTTTTTCTTTTTATTTTATAGAAAAATATCCAAAAATTATGTTGAATTATAAAACGGTTTGTGATATAATGTACAAAAGCGGATACTATGTTCACAGTCTGTTCAAAAATGAACGTTTTAGCCAGTTTTTTCGAAAGAAAAAGCAGACCAAAATGTCATTTTTGCGTGTAAAAACACAAGGGGATAGTGTGCACTTTTCCGTAATATTCAAACTATTAACTTATGTCAGGGGGTACTATTAATGGCAGTTTCCAAAGTACTATGTATTGAGCTCGGCGATACAACCAAAATCGCTGAAGTAGACTACAAGAAACCGAATCCTAAGATATACCAGTCAGAAATCTTCAACCTTAGGGATACGCAGCTCGGAGCAAACGGCGACGTTGGTGTAGATGATGATGGTCTTATCCGTGGAAGAGATACTGTAGCAAAGATTCTCGAGAGCAAGATTAAAGAACTTAAGTTCGGCAATAATAATGTTGTTTTCTCAATCATTTCAACAAAAATTCTTACAAGGGATGTTACTATTCCAAATGTAAAGCCAGCCCAGATCAAGAACATGATCACAACTCAGGCAGGCCAGTATTTCCCTGTAGAAGTTAATGATTATGAATATTCGTATTCAATCATTGATAAAACAGCAGATAAGCAGCTCCATATCATGGTATATGCTATCTCAAAGCAGCTCGTAAAGTCATATGTTGCACTTGCAGATGCAGCACACTTAAACCTTGTAGGTCTTGAGTACGGTGGTAATGCACAGTTCCAGGTTCTTACAAAGAAGGTTCAGCCAGCAAATACAGCAACAACATACATCGACATTAACGAGAGCAACTCAGTCGTTTCTATCTTAAAGGATGGAAAGCTTGAGCTTCAGCGTACTATCAGCTATGGTACAAATCAGATCATCAACCGTATCAGAGATTATAAGTCATATTCAAATCTCAATACATCACAGCTCTTCGACCTTGTAAGAAATGAGCAGTTTGTTCGTGAGCGTTTTGATGAAGACGATCTTTCAATGATGAACATGGACGAGAATATGTCTGATGAAGCATCAGTTGCAGCTTTCGAAAAGCTTGATATTAAAGATGGTATCATCGATGATCTCCGTGCATTCATTAACAGCGTAAGCCGTCAGGTAGACAGCTACCGCAGCAAGAATAGAAACGTACAGATCAATCCAAATACTTTTGTACTTGGTAAGGGTTCTCTTGTAAAGGGAATGCTCGAGCTTCTTTCAAATGAGCTTGGAACCAAGACAGAAATGCTTACAAACATCCAGGGACTTGATTTCCCTAAGAAGTACAACAATGATGTAGTTGTACAGATGTACACAGTTGTAGGTGCAGGTATCGCTCCGATTGAATTTGAAATTCTCCGTGAAGAGAATGTAAAGAAGAAGGAGTCAGAAAATCTCACGGTTTATTATCTTGCTACCCTTGTGGCACTTGTTATTTCGATTGCACTTATCGGCATAGGTCTTATCAGGATGCAGACTGCTAAGAGTGAAAATAAGAAGAAGAAAGAAAAAATCGAAGCCCTGACAAATGAGCTTGGCGATATCTATGATAAGTGGGAAGCAAGTAAGGCGGCAGTAGTAAATATTCAGACATTTGATTATAGCACTTATGAATATAGTGCAGAGCTTAAGAATTTTGTTAATTCTCTTGAAGAAACGATTCCGGCAGATGCTGTTATTGGTTCACTCACTATGAGCGGTAATGTGATTACTATGAGTGTTTCAACAAAATCGGAAGAAACTGCAGCTCAATTTATACAGTATGTTAGAGATATGGACTTAGTAAAGAGTGTTGAAAACTCAGGTATTGCAATAGCAGTTAATGAGGAAACTGTTCCTGCAACAACAACTGTATCATTTTCTGTTGACGTGACACTTGTAGATCCAGTATTTGAAGATGGATATGAGATTCAGTCTGAGCCGGTAGAACCGAATTCAAATAGTGGATATGCTAAAGATCCGGTTTATTAATTAAAAAAAGATAAAGTTATAAAAGGAGAACGATATGACAAAATCAAGTGCGTCATCAACAAAATTATTGTTGGTTCTATTGTGCATAATAATGATTGGTGCTGCATTCTACTTTGGCTTTAAAAATTTCAATGATCAGGCCAAGGAAATAGAAGCAGAAAATGTTACTTTAGACGCTCAGATAGAGCCACTTCAGGAAAAAGTAAATAATATACCTACATATAAGGCTGAAACAGAAGCTAATAATAAGAAGATAATGGAAATAGCTAATAAATATGGAGCAGGTTACACTCCTGAATCTCTTATTAAAAAGTATCTTGAAATGGAAGAAGAGTGTGAGTTAGAATTATCAAATGTTATATATACTAATAGTAGTATTCTTTATCAGGATACAAATGTAGATACAGCAGAAGGAAAAGGTCTTACTGCTTATGGAACTGAAGTTAATGTTTCAGCAGTAACAACTTATGCAGGATTTAAGTCTTTCTGTGATTTTATAAATGATTATACTGAAAGAACTACTTTTGATAATCTTTCACTTTCAGTATCAGAGGCTGGATTTAATATTTCAGCAACAATTAAAGAGTATGCTATGATTGGATTAGACAATAAGTCATATGAAGCACCAGAGTTTGAAAATAAAGAGTTTGGTGTAGATAATATCTTTGGTGACTTGGCTTCTGATGAATTAGGTACATTGGTGCACTAATCATAGTGATAATAATATGATGATATTCTAGCAGGCCTTTTAGCCTGCTAGGGTATTTATATTTTTATGGATTTGACGGGAAAGTTTAAGCAAAGGAGAATAGCATGAGAGGGGAAAGAAATAAGAATAATGACAAAGGTTTCACTTTAGTTGAAGCTGTTGTAAGTATGCTGATACTTACAATTGTTATTCTCTCTATTATCGGGGGATTCAATATAATAACAAATTCTAATTACAAAGCGAAAAAAATACAGGGTGCAAATACACTGTTTTCAGATATAAATGAAAAGCTTAGAGATGCAACTGATTATGACGAAGCTAAGGAAATAGTAGATAATGAAATTAATGGCAAGGAATTTTCAGTAGGAGCACTAAAATATGAGGTTGAGGCTACTTTGTCAGCCACTGGAGGCGTGCCATATGCTACTGCAGCTCCAACAGAGGTGCCGGGAGCAGATTATTCTGTTGGACGCCTTACTCTTGGATGGTATTCCTACCGTTGTTATTTTTCACCAGCGGAAAATAATTATTATGTAATTGATGGCTATGATAAAAAATATTTTTCTGTGTCCTCAACAGGAAAGTATACAGTTACGGTAGATGGAGCTACTTATATTTTAAATTCTCCGACGCCTACACCAACTCCAGCACCTACTGCTGTATTAGTAAAATCTATAGATAATTATGCATATGAATTGAATCAGGAAAGTAATCCTGGATTTCCGGAATTTGATGATAAGAAGGTTAAGGCAATAGTATTGGATAATACAGATATAGATGCTCTTAACAATGAATATACTTCAGATGAAATAGACTACCTTGAAAGAGTGGATGATGAAAATTACAGTGCTTTGGGTGTTCGTAGTCTTACTAGTTCTTTGAGATCAGTGGGAGCGCTTGGACGAGTTAATGATAAGCAGATTACTTACAAGTTTAAAAAAGTGTGGTATTTAAATACTGCTGATAAAACGGGGGGAACTAATGGTACAACTTATGTAAAATATATTATTGCGTCATCGATAAGCTATAACAAGGGAAAAGACTCATATTCATCAGATAATTTTTGGGGGTATGGTTCTATAACGAATAATGAAGATGTATATTTAGATAATGGCACCAGATATCCAAATTCTACCTGGGTGAGAAGGTTACAATTCTTTAGATATTTCATTAGTACAGTTGGTTTGGAAAATGAGAATGATTTGGGCGTAATTGCTAGGTACTCAGATTGCTTAACAGGAATAAATGGAGGCTCGGTCCAAAAAAGAATTAGATCGTCTCTTACAACTGCTAGATACTTGACTGACGAGTATATGTTTTATGGGGATGAAGCTAATTATCCTGTAATAGGAGCTGGTGTTCCTGAGGTAGTATTAGCTGAAGGAAGAGCTGATAAGTGGAGTAATACCTATGGACCTCAAAGTACTGAGGCGGAGAAGCAATTAGCAGAACTTGACAGTATATATTTGTTCTATACACCATATTCTGAGGATCCGGATAGTGTTAAACTTACTGATGAGAGATATCTGACTATGAACTTATATATGGATGATACTTGGGATTTCAAAAAACAGTATAATGTTTATTTCTTAGTTTCCAATAGAGATGCTACTGATATTACAGCATCATCTAAAGGATATTTGATGAAGTATTGGAGATTAGTATCAGAAGAAGCAAGAAAAGAATTTTATCCACTTGGAAATGCAGGGCTCATAACAAATGTGAGATATCATGGTGAGGGATCGGAAGTAGTTACAAGTAGCCACAGTTTTAGTAGATTTACAGGTATAAACTATGCGGAAAAAAGTAACTATAATAAGAATTTTAAAATTGTTCCAGATACTGTTGCGCACTCTGACGTTCCGACAAAGACAACTGGTGTTGATATCAAGATAAAATTTAATGGTGAAACAATATTGGAGAAGGATTGGTATTTATACTTCAAGTAAATTTAATCGTTGATATAACTGTTTTGATGAGGAGATAATAATATGATTCAAAAATTGAGGAAAAATAATAAAGGTGCGGCTTTACTGCTAGTATTAGTTGCAGTAGCACTAGTTACGGTTTTAGTAACGACCATGATAACGGCATCCTTAATTAATATTCAAATGAAGGCTTCGGAACGCAAAGGTATAGAAAATTTTTATGAAGCTGATGCTTATATGGATTTGGTAAAGACGGTTATAAAGAATGATGCAAATAAAGTATTGGATTCAGCATATAAAGAGCTACTTATCAATTATAAAGCTTCATCTTCGGCAGCTGTAAATAAAAATACCTTTTTTGCGAATTTTGTAGAGTCATACTTTAATTCAATGGTAGGTTTAACACCCGTAAATGCAGCTGCAATTCAGAGTTCAGGAACTCCTGGAAATCAGGTTGAACAAAGATTGTCGAAATATGCAGGCAGAATTCTTACATTTGATGGTGGGGATATAGATCAAGGTAGAAATGCTTATTCTGATTTTGTAGAGATAGAAACAGATGGATTTGGAAATACAAATATTAGGCTTAAGAATGCGGATGATTGGGTAAGTGACCTTATAAAGGAAGGTAGATTAGTTGTTTCAATTAAGGGGATTGAAGCTGAAAAAGATCCATATGATTTAACTAAATATACAGGAACAATATGGCTTAGGGGGGTTGAAGTAAAATATACAGACGAATATGATTATCAGTCTACTGTAAGAACTGATATGAAAATAGTGGCAGAATATCCTAACCCTGATATTAAGCCTGATACTCTTGACCCAAGTGATTGGGTAGTTGTAGCTGATGGAACCTTAACAAGTTATGTGGGCGGAAATGAAGTAACTGTTAAGGGAAATGTTTGTTCAATAGATGGAATCGATGTTGATAAGGCAGTTAATACAAACTTTATTTCGAAGAAAATATTGACGAATGGTGCGATTAAAGCGAGTAATTCCGGTGCAATAAAAGTAGATACCGAAAGTCCTATCACCACAAATGGTGAGATAAAAGACGAAGGAACATACGATGCTCTTTGGGCAAAGGATATATTAATTGATGGTGGATCATATGTAGGAGAAGGCAATGTATATCTTGCTGATGACCTTCAGTTTGAACATACCAAGTCAGCGTATGGAACATCTAGTGCAACATTTAAATCAGCATCGGGTGAAACAAATACTTTTATTGGATATGGTACAGGAAAGCAAAAAAATGCTTTAAATAATAGTGCAATAATTTTTAATACTGATAAGTTCAACTTGGATATGAGCGGACTTAGTAAGCTAGTACTAACCGGTAATGCGTTTATTAATGTGCCAATAGGAACAGAAGCTAATGGAACAGTAAAGTATGATCAGGTAAGTGAAGGTGAGACTATTTCATATAAAGGCCTACAGACCGTTTACTTAGTTAATACATTAATGCTAGGAGATAGAATTAAAAGTAATCCTGTTATGCAGATTGCGCTTGAGAATGAATTCAATATAGCAACGGAAAGCGTCTCAGATTACATAGAGAGTCAGCTGGCGGATTATATGAATGGAACTAAGAAATTAGAAGGAATTGATTTTACAGGTTTATTAGATCCGACTCAACCGTTCAAGTATGACACTGTAGCAGGGATAAACGGAACTCAGATTTACATTTTTTATAATTTTAAAGATGTTGATTCGGCAAGAGATTATTTAAGACAGTTCTATTCAAGTTCACTTAATTTAGATTCGGACGGTAATAACTTGATTGAAAGCACATTAGCAAGTGTTGGTTTTGCTTCAAATTATAAATTACCTAATAGTGGATCATCAGACCTGAATAATATATTAGCAAATTATATATCTCAAGCTGCTACTATTAATTTTCAGTATACAGGGGGGGCTTACAAGGATAATTCGGCTGAAAATACAGCAGCCTCTAAGTATAATTTGATTTTTTCAAAACTTCTTGGATCACTCCAGACATCGGGTTCCGCAGGTGCAGATGTGCTTGGTGATATTTCGATTTACAATAAGTTTGCAAATGATGAGAATTTACAAAATTTATCTAGGATAATAATAGATGGTACAGAAATAGAAAATACGACAAATCAGGTTTATGATGTTGTTGATATAAAGTATAGAGGTGCTTATGATGGGTATCAGGTAAAATATTATCATGCAGCTGATAATTCTGGAAATACAAGTGATTTATTAACAGGAATAAGTTATAATGTAAGGAAACCAGCAATTTTATTCGCTGATAGTAATATTACTGTAAATAATGATTATTATGGATTGATTGTAGCAAAAGGAGATGTAATATTAAAGAAGAATTTTACTGGTTTAGTAATAGCGGGTGGAGCTGTAAATGGTGTAAGAGCTGGAAATGTATATTACTATGATGGAAATAGTTATACATACAACAAGGATGTAATAACAAACATTATGTGGGATTCAGGTTTATCAGGATATGTAGCGGATTACATCAAGTTCTTTAAGGCATCTACTGCAAGTGGCGGCGTTACAGCATTCACACAGGATGTAAGCGTTACATATGATAACTGGCAGGAGAATCCGGAATAAGTAATTAGGAGTATTTATGGAGATGAAAAATAATAACAAAGGTTTTTCTCTTGTAGAGTTGATTGTTACTGTACTAATTATAGGAGTAATGGCGGGAAGTTCCATATTACTATATAATATAGTACAAAGAAGAAATTATATAAAGTGCTCTGATAATACAGCGGATGCGCTTGAGATTGCAAGACAGTCAGCTATGGTAAGAGAAGAAGGAAGTGATGTGGGTGTAATATTTTATTTCTATGAAAGAAATTATCATGCACAGGTAGTATTTTTCAATAGTGATAATACTATTACACTTAAGGGGGAGTATAATCTTGGGGGAGGCTCATTATCGTTTAGTAAGTGCATAAATGGTTCGACAACGAAAACGACAATGACTAAAAAGAGTATAGTTCCAGCAAGCTTATCTAATTTAACCTATGTGAAGTCGGAAATGGCAGCTAATGATATATTTGTTGTTCTATTTAATAAGACAAATGGTTCAATTAAATCAAGTGGAAGAACAGGTGGAATTGGAAATGTAGGTGCTTTTGATTATTTGCAGATAAGCAGAGGCGGAGAGACACTTGGGGATTATTCAAATGTTTTATTTTCAAAAGCAGGCAGACCATATGTTGAGTATCATTAATAGAAAGGATGTTAATTAATATGAGAGACACTAGTGTAAAAAGTAATGGTGGTTTCTCTTTTGTAGAGCTGATTGTAGCAATGTTAATCACATCCGTGGTCAGTCTTGGTGTAATGGCATTTGTTTCATTAGCGACAAGAGAGTATACAACTACAAATAGTGAAGTGGGAATTCAGATGGAGTCTTCAGCTGCTGAAGATTTTATTACAAAGACAATTAGAGAAGCAACTGATTTCAAAATAATCCCAGCAGATGATGATCCAAACAAAGCTACATATAATTATAAAGCTCTTTTCGTAAGGGGAGCTGAGGTTGAAAAAGGGAAGTATAAAATTTCAGTTTTTGTATGTTATCCAGAAAATAAACTTTTGTTGTATAATTCAGAAGTAGCAGAAAAGGTAACTTACTACACATCTGACAATTTGAATTTGGAATCTTTAACCGGAACAGGTAAAATGATTCCTAATATGCTTGATGATCCTAAGCAATATCTCCTGGCAAATTATGTTGAGTCATTTGATGTTACGGAAGATACTTATGAAGGTACAACCAAGGAAGATGATAATAAAGTATTGGATCTTGAGTTATCTTATAAATATGGATCGAAGGCTTTTTCTCATACTTTTAAGGTAAAAGTTAGAAATGATATTTGATAGTAGGGGAAGAAAATTTAATTAAAGAATGGAAAAATAGTATTTGAAAGTAGGTATAATTTAAGTAACTTAGTGGCATGTTTTTATTGCAGGAAAGAGGAACTTATGAAATTATTTAAAAAAGAGTTTGCAAGAAGAACGATAAGTGCAGTGCTTGCGACTGCAATGGTGACGGGAATCATAGCAGGAACTGGAGTAACAGTTAAAGGTGCTGGTTCATCACTTGATTCATCGCTTGGAAATGCAGAGAATAAGACCGCAGGTGTAAAGAAATTAGCAAATTATTTGGATGGCGTTAATGGTATTGATAGAAATTTCATATTTGACCCATCACTCGTGATTGGAGCAACTAATGGCTTGGCTAACTCGTCTATTGCAGGTGATTCAGATGCATTCTATAGTGATGCGGGTGAATTGGATGCTGATCAGATGAAGAGGAACTCGAATGCGGATCGTGGAACTCCAACAAACCCATTTCTTGTTGTTGATGTAGTGCCGAATGAATTATCAGCAATTATGTTTATGTCAATAAACGGAACGCATTTATATGATCTTAATAATTCTGGATGGCGCATAAGATATGGTGGTGTTGATATTGGTGACAGTTCTCAGTTCGAACAGGCAATGTCTCCAAGTACAACTGGTGTTGTTTATCATCAGATAAGAGATGCTAGGACTCTCTATTTTTTAGACAAATACGAAGCTGAGTCTGTTACAAAAATATTAAATGATAGAGGTAATAATACTACACTTGAATTGTTAAGTGATGTAGTAATGGAGCCAGGAAATTTAGATGCATCAGATAGTAAATTTCATATTACGATAGATGGAATTGATTATGAAGCGGATGACTCTTCAGTATATTTAGATGCATATGGAAATGAATATACATCTGATCTTACTGGTATGAAAGAGTTTGTAACTTTTACTGAATCGGGAGGAGTTTATACAGCAACAAGTGGTAACTTTAAAGGTAAGGATGTTACCGATAAGGTTTATATGGATGCAGGTTCACCTGTAGTATATTTATTGAGTAGGTGGGATAGTACCCCGAAGTACTTTGATACGAATCAGTCCTGGGGATTTCAGAAAAAGGCGGATGTTGCATCTAATGCTGACTATGCTGACAGTAAAGAGTATATTTTGTTAAATTATGATGTAAATGCATCTAATAAAAATGAAATTTATGTTAATCATAAGTTTACAGTTTCAAAGACCGAGGAACAGTATGGATATTATTATCAGGTAAGAACGGGGAAAGTTAAGGAAATATCGTTCCCGGACGGAGTAACAAGATTATGTGTAGTTGACAAAGATGATAATGTAATAGAAGTCAGTACAGATGGCAAATATTATGATAATAAGTTTGAAGAAGTACCTGCTGCAACAGTTACTGATGATGGCTTGAACTATTATATCTGGGTCGGCTATGATTATTATGATACATATAATACTTCAGGAAGCTTGATTTTGGGCGATGACGTTAATGATGAAATATTCTTTGCAGCATGTTTAGCTGGAATAAAGTCTTATTATACCTATTATGATGCAGGAGTAAAGACAGGAATAAAGCAGTATGCTATTAAGAAATCTCCTCTTTACAAAGTAAATATTGATAATCAGATACAAGGTTATTATGCTTTTCATCAGACTGACTATTTTAAGAAATATTGTGTAGGTACGGCTTATGGTGGTTTTACAACCAAAAAAGATGATAATGGAAATGAAGTATATCAAATAGACGCTGATGGTAATTACATAACTGATGAGTATGGAAATAAGGTATTAGATACGTATAAGGATAGAACTTCATGGTCAGTTTCAAATACAGCTAAATTAGAAGAAGTTGTTAAGAAAATTGATAAGTATCATTTAAATGCAATTGTTACAACTCCAGAAGACTTGAATTGCAATTTATCTCTTATAAATGCAACGAATCTGATTCTCTTTAATGACTGGACAACTAGCAGAAATGTTCCAACTTCATTGGCTCCATATATAAATAAAGATACAGTAGGATATGATACATCAATAAAAAAGACAACTGCATATAAGAATGCAGTAACAGGCCTTACAACGTTTACAACAAACGATCTTTCATGGAAAGCTGTTAAATTGATACTCGAGCGTCATTATCTTGATGCACTGCCACTTCAGGTATCACAGCAGCAGTTATATCAGGGTGCAACAGATACACCGGTTTCTCCAGCAAGTGAGATAGTAGTTGATGGAAAGGGTGCAACTGATTGGAATAATGCCGGTATAAATAATAGTAAAGCAACATACTTGAATTATGATAAGCTTGTTACAATCCTTACAAGTATGGATGCTGATACATTTAGGGCATTGTGGTGGAATAGGCTCGGAGAAGCTATTTCGACAGAAAGTATTATGTATAAGGATGGAACAGTAAGATATAATACAACTGGTACTCTTGATACAAGAACAGATTCACAGATCGCTAATGGAGAGGCAGCAGCGACTGGAGTAATTGATAAGTTTGGTTATAACCATCTTATTCCATTTTATTTATTAGATGTCAAGAATTATACTAAGGCTGAATTTAATGCTGCTGTAGCTGCGCTTATAAATAAGTATGGAATTACAGTAATGAGTCAGGCCTTTGAACAGGGATCAATTGCTTCTTCTATTCCAACAGAATTAAAAATAACTGATGCCAGAAATCATCCAACACGAGTATTTGACTACGTTTATCTTACAGCATTTGACGTAGATACCTCAACAGGAATGAGAACAGCTGACAGTGCTAGCCGTACAAACGGAACCTATGCTGAATGCTACGACTGGTTCGCTGATCAGGGAGATAATTATGATGCAGATGGTATCCGTAGTTCATCTAGAACAAAGGATTTAGCAAGAGAGACAATTTTCTATTATCTTATTAATGCATCGGGCGATAGAGCGAGATATAACAATGCTATCAAGACATTGAATATTCTTGAAATAGAGGCTGCAGATGAATATTATGATGAGACCTTCTGGAATTTGTGGCTTGCAACAAACTTTGGATCATATATAGATGATTCAGCAACTGTAAAGATAAGCAGAGTAAATATTAATGAGCTTGAAAACTGGACAGTTGATGATTATGTTAAGTATGATATGATTTATATCGGCGGAAAGAGTTCAACTGCCTATAAAAAGAATGATCATGATCTGACAAAGGATGGACTTGCAGCAATCGCGGAGTATGCAAGATACAGATCAGTAATAATAAGCGCAGATTTATTAGAAATACCTGCAAGTGCATATACCAGTGCAGCAAATAAGGTAGCCGGAACCAATAATATAGATGGAAGAAAGGTATCTTATGGTCATGAAGGAGCAAAGTTAGAGAATAGTAAATATCTGCTTAAATTATATACTGACGCAGTTTCAAATACATCTTTATCAGTTGAGTCTGAAGTTAAGTATGATGGAAAAGTCGTTAATGTATTTAATGATATAACAATAGCAGGTAGTGCGCAGGTTTATAGCCAGTATACTTCATTCCTTGATACATTCCTAGATAAAAAGACCTTTAGGATGAGTGGAGTAAAGGCTACATATGAGTCAGACAGTCATACAATTACATTAACTGTATATGGAAAACCAGGATTAACAAATTCGGCTTTAAGTTTAACTACAGCTGGAACAGTTAAGTATTATCCGGTATTATACATAGATAAGAACTATGATGGATACTTTGATAAAAATACGGAAAATTCAGCAGTAGGAGCTAACACACCAGTAGAGGCAAGTTATAACGGATCAGATACACAAGCTAGATCAGTGTCAGTGGCAAAGGGAATCAAAAAGCTTGCTGGTTGTATTAACTGGATGGTAGAAATAAGAAGAGATAGTGATGAAGGCCCTGTAGTAGATTCATGGCAAGGCGTTACAGCAAAGAATGATAAGGATATGGGAATTAATGTCCTTGAAATTACATCAAGCGTTGACGGCGGCTCACTAAAGCATGGAATCGAAAATAGCGCAGTAACAGGCCTGAATGCTAGTATCTTCACTCCTGCAAGCATGGGCATATCCGGAGATGTAGATTACTACGTTGCACCAGCAAATATAGTAGCAGATGGAACAGTAAATTTAGTTGACTATGATGTTGTAGTATTAGGACTTGGAAATGGTAGTTTTACAATGACATCAGCAACAGAAACTGCTTTAGTAAAAGAGATAAAAGATTTCATGGCTGGCGGTACTGTTGTATTTGGTCAGGCAGCAACATCAATATCTGGAATGGCTAAATACGTAGGTGTGTCAGGAAGCGTAAAGGGAACTAATAGTGCAGATCAGATTATGAATGCATACGCCACAAATGATTTAATATTAGGCGGTTCAAAGAGCTATGCTGTAAATCATTCGTTCCAGGCAACACATAGTAATATTACAGAGTGGCCTTACGCAATTGGTGATACAGCTGTGATTAGTGCAAAGGCTAATGCAATTCCAGCAACAGAGGTAATAACTGATGATCCTAACTGTGTATTTTCACCATATTATACACTGAATTCATCGTATAACGAGAATACAGCAAAGGGTACTTATACTGTAAATGATTCAGCAGCAAATTACTATGCATATGCTTATGACTATACAGAAGCAGATGATACAGAAGAAGATTTCGGCTCAGTATACGTATCCTACTATACAGGTATAGTAAGTGGTGCAACGGATACAGAAGCTCAGATATTTGCAAATATGTTGATCAGTGCTTATGTAAGAAGTCTGGTTGGCCTTGATTTAGAAATAGAAAATGTTAATAAGACCAAGGTAGATGATGAGGTTTATCTTTCATATGTAGTTGATGCTGGAAATCCAAGTGATGTAAAGGTTATCACAAATGCAACAGATGTAACTACAACGTTTACAAATGATGTATATCAGAATGCATCAGGGGATTATTATAAGAGAGTATACTTTACGCTTTCAAATATTTCTGAAGATAATGGAAGATTTATAGTTAATTTCTATGATAATAGTCCGGCAACAGCTAAGGATGGAGTTCTGAATTCATCGAACTATTTCAAGGTATTTAGCGATGATACTACCGATGCTGATGTTACTGCTTTAGGAGCAGCAAAGCAAACATCTTATAGAATTTACAGAGTATTGAGCAGCCAGAACAAGGATGCCGCAAGAAGTGTAACCTATAATACATCAGCAACCTATGAGGGATATGAATGTCTTGCTGATACTACATATTGTGTAGATGTAAAGCTCAATGGCGTGACAGGCGTACCATACATAGGTATTGTAGGCTTCTATGTACCATTTGCATCAATTGATGCTGATGATAATATCGATTACTCAAGTCTCAAGGTTGAAAATACAAAGAATTATGTATTTAAGAATGTGTATGTAAATTCAAACTCATTATTTAACCTTGACTAAGAAATAGTAGCTGGAAAGTCTATTGTTAAAAAATATGTAAAATTCGGTGGAGGGATTGTTGGGTAATAATGACAATCCCTCTACGTTTTTAGAAAGGACAATAATGAAAAAGAAGACAAGGTTTTTAGCGCTTTGTTTGACATTGTCGTTAGCAATGCCGGCAATTTCAGCCATAAATGTAAAAACAGTAGAAGTTAAGGCTGAATCAGAATATGATCAATCTGATGGCTTTGGCTATGAAGTAAAGAATGATGGAACAGTAGTAATCAGAGAATACAATGGATATAGCGGATATGTAGAGATTCCATCAACAATAAATGGAATGACGGTAAGCGAGATAGGCAGGGAAGCATTTTCAAGATACCTTGATGATGGAACAAATGAACCTATAACAGACATAATAATACCATATGGAGTAAAAATAATAGGTGATGGTGCATTTAAAAACACACCTACAATTCAAAGGATAAGTATTCCTGAAAGTGTAACAATGATAGGTTCAGCAGTGTTTGATGGCTGTGTTGGACTTCAATCGATAGAAATACCATCAACTATAAAGTCATTAGGATCAGGAACCTTCTACGGATGTTATAATCTGACAAATGTAGTTTTACCAAATGGGTTTACAGAAATTGGCGATGAAATGTTTTCGGGATGTACATCCCTTAGTTCGATAACAATACCTGCAACAGTTACTAAAATAGGCAGTTCAGCATTTCAAAATTGTACCGCATTATCAAATATAACAATACCAGACTCAGTGACAGAAATTGGAGAATACGCTTTCAGTGACTGCCCGGGTCTGAAAAACGTAAAATTATCAGGAACTATAAAGGAAATCGGAGAAGGAGCATTCAGCAATTCCGGAATAACAAGCATAACAATTCCTAAAAATCTGTCAAAGATAAGCAATTCATTATTTTATGATTGTGAACAGCTGAAAACCGTGACGATTGAAAGCGGCGTAAAAGAAATCGGAGCGTCAGCCTTTAAGGGATGCATATCATTAAATAATGTAACTATGCCGAACACGGTAACAACAATCGGGGCAAGAGCATTTTCGGAATGCAGATCTATGAATAAGGTGAAACTGCCTTCGTCAGTGACAAAGGTAGGCAAAGCTGCATATGAGTATTGCAGCGGAGTAAAATCCATAATTCTGTCTGCTAAGATGACGGAAATACCAGATGAGTTATTTGCAGACTGTACAAGTCTAAAAAGTGTAGTAATACCTAAAAAGGTAACAAAAATAGGAGAAGATGCTTTTTATAATTGCAGTTCTCTAACTTACGTAGCTATTCCATTATCAGTATTATATTATGGAAGTGAAGCTTTTGATGAATGTCCAAAATTGAAGGATTTATATTATGTAGGAACAGCAAAACAGTTTAATACTAATATGGCTAAGGCAGCTTCTAAGCGCAGCGATGAAGATACTATAGAATTATTAAAAAAGTTAAATAAGCATTACCAGGCAACAGGCCCTACAAAAAGTACACTTACATTAACCAATTCAAAGCTGACAATGACTAAGGGCTCATCAAAGAAACTGACATATAAACTCGCAGGAAATAAGCTTTGTCTCAATGTTACTTTCACATCTTCGAATAAGAAGGTATGTACAGTAGGACTCACAACAGGAACAATAAAAGCAAAGGCAAGTGGTACTGCTGTAATAACCGTGAAGACAGATTCGGGTTTAGTCAAGAAATGTACAGTAACAGTAAAATAAAAATAGGTGATTAAAAGAAAACGCAAGGAGGACTTCATGAGAAGCGACAAGGAAAGATTTTTATCAATGGCATTAAGAAGAAAGAAAACAGCAAAAAGAGTTGCATTAGGAATGGCAGCAACCTTAGCCTTTACTGCAATGGGAAACGTACCGATGGTAGAAAATGGAATTACGGTATATGCTGCAGAGGAAATGTCAGATTCTACTGACGCCAATATAAAATTTATAGATAATGGGGACGGAACAGCTTCGATAACTGGATATACAGGAAAAAGCACTACCTTTACAATCCCAACAACCGTAAAGTATGGAGGAACTGAATATAATGTTACTAAAATAGCCGATCAGGCCTTTGGAGTACTATATGGAGGAGATTCCAATTTTGCACCAACAAGCATTATAATCCCTGATACTATTACATATATTGGTAATTCAGCTTTTGAAGGTTTAACTGGAATAACCTCTATTACCATAGGAAATGGAGTAACATACGTAGGCAGTAGAGCTTTTTATGGACTAGTAGGATTAACAAGCATATCATTTCCAAGTAGTGTAGCAAACATTGGCGGAAGTGTTTGTTGTGGTGATACTGCATTAAAGTCCGTAACAATAGCTGGAGCAAGCAACCTTGGATCAAGTGCTTTTAGTGGCTGTACTGCATTAGAGACTGCTGATTTATCTGGCTGTTCAAATTTGACGGTACTGCCGACAGAGACGTTTTACAACTGTGGAAAACTTACATCTGTAAGCCTGCCATCTGCTATATCAACAATTGATACTTATGCATTCAGTGGATGCAGTAATCTTACATCATTATCATTCCCTAGTGGTTTGACAACTATTGGAGAATATGCATTTAATGGCACAGGTATCACTTCTTTATCCTTACCATCATCTGTAAGCAGTATTGGTAATGGAGCATTCATGTACTGTTCTTCTTTGAAGGATGTTAAAGTAAAAGCAAACGTAACTACATTACCTGCATCATTGTTTGAAGGATGTGTTGCTTTAGAAACAGTAAATCTGCCAAGTGGATTAACTAAAATAGCTGGATCAGTTTTTAAAAATAATATTTCACTGAAAAATATATCATTCGGCAATCAGACCGTAAATGATTATACGCTGACTTTTCCGGATACAATGACAAGTATCGGCAATTCTGCATTTATGATGGACACAGACCAGGAATTTAAAAATAAATTTAGTTTTATAAATATGGGAAATGGAATATCGGATGTTGGTCTGTCAGCCTTTGCGGGATTTAAAGCTAATATTTTTGTGTCATCACCAAACATGGATACAATTTCTGATAGTATGTGTTATAGATGTGGATTAACTGAGGTTTATATTCAGGAAGGTGCAACTGAAATTGAAGACTGGGCTTTTAAGGATAATAGTATAGAGAAATTGTATTTTCCTTCAACTATAACAAATGGTAATAATATGGGAGAAGATACATTTACAAGATCAGATGCAGGATTGATTACAAGTATTTATACTAGTAAAACCAAAAAAGCTTTTAATGTTGTCATGAATAAAATTACTGATCTATCTGAAGAAGGTTGGTATGATGTGAGTGCAGGCAGTAATTTAATACCTAGTACAAGTTTTGATGCAGTTAAACCAAAGCTGGATAATGGAGCTACTGACCTAGGAGAGGAAGAAGTTTCAGTAACAGGAGTATCATTAGACAAGCCAGCAGTTGAATTAACAGAGGGAGATACAACAACCTTAACAGCCACAGTAACACCAGATAATGCGACCAATACAGATGTAACCTGGAGCAGCAATAACCCATCAGTAGCAACGGTAGATGCAGAAGGAAATGTTACAGCAGTAGCAGCAGGAACAGCAACCATCACAGTAACAACAGTTGATGAAGAAATGACAGCAACCTGCGTAGTAACAGTAACTGCAAAGACAACTGAAATTGAGAACTTTGTAGATAGACTATATACAAATCTTCTTAATCAGTCAGTAAATGCAACTGAAAAGGCTTCTTTAGTAAACTCACTTTCAGCAAAGACAACAACAGCAGCAGATGCAGTAGCTAAATTTGCACTATCTGACTCAATAGCTGATATTTCAAATGAAGAATTTGTATCAAGAATGTACAGTGCAGTATTTAATAGAAGTGCTGATGCAGGAAAGATAAACTGGGAGAATCTTCTTGACAACGGAATGTCAAGAAAGATAATAATTCAGAAGTTTACAGAGTCTGAGGAATTTGCAAATATCTGTGCAAGCTGCGGCATGACACAGGGTAAGTATGAATCAGATGAAATTAGAGATTCAAATATTTATGTAACATCATTTGTAAATAATCTTTACCTTACAATTCTTTGGAGGACACCGGATGCGGCCGGAATTAATAACTTTGTAGGCGCATTATTAAACGGCGCATCAACTGATGGAATCGTAAAGGAATTCATTTTAGGCGCTGAATGCACAAGCAAGAATTATAAACCTGAAGAATTCATAATAGCATGCTTTGGAGGAATACTTGGAAGAACCGGATCTACCGTTGATGATATAGATGGCGGAAGGCTTTTCCTTGACACATTAAATGCAGGAGGTTTAACAAGAGAAGGAGTCGTAAATTCATTGTTAAACTCTGAGGAATATAAGAACAGACTTAACGCAATCGGATTAACCAAGTAAAAATTAAAAAGCAAAAAACAAAAGATACAAAAGGCCTTAGGGGAATAAAATCCCCTAGGGCCTTTATTTTATCCAGATAAAAACAGCCAGGGACCTACCCTAAAAAGCAGTTTATTAGTAAAATATTATTAAAGGATAAAATAAAATGAAACGATTGATTTGTAAAAAAAAATATGGTATAATACAGTACAAGGACACGTGTCTAAAGATTTGGTTGATATTCAGTTAGTAGAAAAGCAGTTAAAATATTATTTTAGACGTATAAAATCGAAATTAAACAAAAAAATAAGGAAAAAAATAAGCCTAAAATAATGACCTGAAATCTAAAAAAACGTAATAAAACGAGAAAGAAAATAAATCAGAAAGACAGGGGGACAGTGTATGGCGGTTTCTAAGGTACTATGTATAGAGCTTGGTGATACCACTAAGATCGCAGAGGTTGATTTCAAAAAAGAAAATCCGAAAATCTATAAAACAGCGATATTTGACCTCAAGGACACACAGCTCGGAGCAAGAGGCGATGTAGGTGTAGATGAGGACGGAATGATCCGTGGAAGGGAAACAGTAGCCAGAATATTGCAGGACAAGCTGTCTGAATTAAAGTTCAATAATAAGAATGTTGTATTCTCGATACTATCAACAAAGGTACTCACAAGAGATGCAATGCTCCCATTAGCAAAGGCAGCCACAATTCAGAACATGGTACAGACACAGGCAGGTCAGTACTTCCCTGTAGATGTAAATGAATATGAATATTCGTACTCAATAATAAATAAGACCGAAGATAAGCAGCTTCATGTAATGGTATATGCCATCTCAAAGCAGCTTGTAAAATCATACGTAAAACTGGCAGAAAATGCCGGATTAAATCTGGTAGCCCTCGAATACGGCGGAAATGCGCAGTTCCAGCTCTTTTTAAAAAATCAGGCAGAGCCGGATGAAGCAACCGTATATATCGACATCAACGCAAATAACTCCATCATATCGATTGTCCATGACAAAAAGCTTGAAAGTCAGAGAATTATAAGCTACGGAGTAAATCAGATAGTAGACAGAATAAAGGACTATAAGACTTACGCAACAACGAGTAGCTGGCATATCTTTGAAATGTTAAAAAACGAAGAATATGTAAGAGGGCGTTTTGACGATGAAGATGCAGCACTTAGAATAGAAGAAGAGACAGAAGACCTCTCAGATGAAGAAACAGTGGCAATGCTTGAAAAACTTGAAATCAAGGATGCCATAGTAGACGACCTGAGAGCCTTCGTTGGATCAGTATATAGACTTATAGAAACCTATAAGCAAAAAAACAGAGAATTAAAAATAGCAAAGAAAGCATATTTCTTTGGAAAAGGCTCATTAGTAAAGGGAATTATAAATCTATTATCAAACGAATTAAAACTCGACTTTGTGATATTTAACGAAGTGCCGGGAGTAACTTTTCCAAAGGATTTAAGCGAAGATGAAATAGTAAGAATGATGTCGGTAGTCGGAGCAGGAATCAATCCAATCGGTTTTGAAATTCTTACAGACGAAAAGGAAAGTGCAGCTGAAAGAATGAATGCAAGAATGGGGAAATTTTACGCCATGCTTGCAGTAAGTGTAATAGCAACAGGAGCAATGATAGCCTATGGCTACTACAAGTATTCAGTGCAGCAGCAGAAGAATACAAAGTATCAAAATGAATTGGAAAGTCTTACCATAGAAATAGGAGATAAATATCAAAGATATGTAGCCAGTGAAAATGCAGTAGAAAACGCAAGAGCATTTAATAATGGAACATACGAATATACAATAAATTTCAATGAACTCTTAAGAGACCTTGAGAAGAATGTCCCATCAGACACTGTCATAAGTTCGTTATCCTGGTCTAAGAATAAAGTAACTTTAAATGTCACCACGGCGAGTAAAATAACAACCTCACAGCTCTTAGCACAGGTTGAAGCAATATCGGTGGTAAAATATGTAAATATAGCAAGTGTAGCAGAAACAATAGATGAAGAAGTAGTGCCTCCATCAAAGGAGGAGCAGTTTACACTTGAGATTACTCTTGAGGATCCAGTATTTGATGATGGATCTACCATAACCAATGAAGAAGTAGAGCCAAATGGACTTAATGGTTATGCCAAGGATCTGCCATGATAAAAGAATACCGGAGGAAGGAAAGGAGTAAATATGGCAAAGCAGAATAAAAGAAAACAAGCAACGACAAAATCAAGTATAGCAGAGACAAAAATGCTTATCGTGTTGCTGTGTGTAGTAATGCTCGGAGCAGGATTCTATTTCGGATATAAAAATTTCTCAGATAAGGCGAAAGAATTAGAAGTAAAAAATGAAGGATTATTAGAAGAATTGGTACCGATGCGAGAAATGGCAGCAGCAGTGCCGGAGTATGAAGAGGCAACAGCAGAGAATTTAAATGAAATAGAAGAAATAACAAAGCTTTATGGACCAGGCTATACCCCAAAGAGTCTCTTAGTAAAGTATGATGAAATGGAACGTAACTGTGATATGGTAGTAAGCTCTATATCTTTTGGAACTAGTGAACTATTATACAGCGATCCAAATGTAGAAACAGAAGCTGGAGAAGGAATATATGCATATAGGGCGCCAATAAGCATAGCAGCCACAACAGACTATGCAGGAATATCAAAATTTGCAGACTATATCAATCAGTACGCAGACAGAACAACTTTTGATAATGTAACTCTTGCAGCAGCAGATGGAGGAGCCTTTGCGATAAGTGCAACCATCAATGAATATGCAGTAATAGGTGAAGATGGAAAGATATATGTTGATCCTACCTACACAAACACAGACTTAGGAGTAGATAATCTGTTTGGAAATCTGAATCTGAATGTAGACGAAGAGTAAAAGGAAAAAAGTAAAACTGACAAAGAGCAGAAAAACTTTGTAGTGACAAAACAAAAGAAGAAAAAGGCCTTAAAAAGCGGAGGAAATTACTATGAGAAGAAAAAGGAGGAATGAGCAGGGCTTTACGTTAGTTGAAGTTGTAGTCAGTATGCTGATAATGTCCGTAGTAGCACTTACGCTCATTAACGGCTTCGGTGTAATTTCAAGAGCTAATCAAAAAGCCCAGACAATCCAAAATGCAAATACAATCGTAACCGATGTATGGGAAAATCTATTAGAAGTAAGAAATTCTTATGATGTATGCGGTTATGAAAATAATTATGAAGGGGCAGTTCTAACAACATCTTCTACAATAGCGAGATATGATGCGAATGGCTACTGGAAAGGAGCAAGAACCGCAGATGGAAAGTATGTAAGATTTGAAAAAATCGGCGGAGAATATTTCGCAGTAGTATCAGAAATAGTAGACATACCACAGATGTATGCGGACATCGAAGGAAGCGGCACAGGTTCAGGCGGGGGAACAGACCCGGCAACCCCGACTCCGGGATCCTTTGCAGTAAAGGCAAATGGAACAAATGAACTCTTGGAGACAAGAGGCTATGACACTCTGTTTGCAAAGCTTGTAGAAGATGAATTTACCTCCTTCGCAGACTTTTCATCATCGCAGGCAGACAGCTTGGCTATAAATGCAGTATTCACGGCAGCAGATGATCAGGCGGTAGGAGAGGTGTTAATGAACTCGCTTGCAGCCTTTGAAGCAGCAGCGGCAGCTGATAAAAACCTTGTAATACCAGATGAAGGAGCAATCAGAACCATCATAGAGCAGAAAATACAGCGTAAAATATCAATAAATCTTGGAGAAAAGCTGGACTCACCAGGAGAAAAGGTGTGTTCGTTTGCAGCAATCTATAAAATGCCAGCAGCCACAGAAATAAAGATAACTGGAGAGAGCACCTATGTATATTTTTCTGAAAACTATCCACTGACAAATGTACCATCTGACTTAGTAGCCGATCTTTCAGGACAGACCAAGACAGATGATAATATGATACTATCAGAAATGAAAATAAAGGGCGATGTATCGAAGCTGAATAATGTATATATTTATTTCACACCGATGACAGTTCAGGAAAAGAATCCGGAGGTATACCTAAGCAAGACCTCTAGTTACCAGATAAAGAAAGTATCAATAATAGTGGATCCAACACTAGATGCAACAGGAACCTCAAGACTATATGTATTAAACAGTCTTAAATTCAACTCAATAAATAATCTCTTAGAAGTAGCACTAAATGGAACGGTGCCAACAGGAGAAAGCTATGTAGTAAGCACAAATGCAACAAAAAAAGCAAATAGTAGCTGGGATAGAAAAAAGAGTACCTATACCGATGGCGGCTATGGAATCACAGATGCGACCGAAGGGTATTTAAAGGGATTTGACATATCACCATATAAAGATGGAACCAATCAGACCCAAAACTCAGCAACATACGTGAAATCGGATAAAAATGGAATTTATATCCAAATAGGAGTATACCGCATATCATCACCAGCAACATATGCCACAGAGTTAGATACAGCTAGAAGGTATGCAAAAAGAAACGTACATGTAGTATTTATAAAATAGCAGTTACTAAAGATAAACTTAGAAACCGCTAAAACGGGAAAATAGCAGTGATAAAGAGAAGCAAAAATAACTAAAGAATAGCAGAAAATCAAAAGAAAAAAACTGAATATGGCAAAAAGCTATGCAGTAGAAAGGGGGACAAAATGCTGAACAGACTAAAAAGAAATAATAAAGGAGCAGCATTGCTATTTGTATTAGTAGCGGTCGCCCTTGTAACAGTTCTAGTAACTACAATGTACGTAGCCTCCATGATCAATATACAGATGAAAGGTACAGAAGGAAAGAATCGACTCAACTTCTACCAGACAGATGAGTATATGGAAGTATTCAGAAGCATAGTAAAAGCGGAAGCAGACTATGCGCTAGACGTAGCATACAAAGACACCATAGTAAAATATAAACACTATAGTGACAAGGAAAGAGAGCAGCAATTTAAAAATAAATTCATCGAAACGCTCTACCCGGTAATAGCAGGAGACGCAAACAGTAACAGAGTATGTGACTTAGTAGATAAAGCCTTCAATTATTACAATAAAAATGATGAGGGAAATGATTCGGATACGGTAGTAGACAAAAATCTGATTCTTCCAGTAGGAGTAACTCTTAGCATAGATGAAATAGCACTTGAACTAGCAGACGGAACCACTGAAAGCGACAAGGTTACCCTAAGCGATATAAAAACGGCAATAAGCTTAAATAGAGAAAGATACAGCGGAGATATCCTGTTAAAGGGAGTTAATCTTACCTACATGAATACAGCAGGTTATAAAACAGCAATAGAAACTGACATGAGAATATCAGCAGTATTCACAGATCCGCAGATAAGCTTTGGAACCACCGACATAAGTGAATTCATAGTTATAAACGATGGAACTTTAAAGAATAATATGGTAAGCTCAGCAGCCATAAATCTGACAGGAAATATATGTTCTATAGAAGGAATAAACGTAGAAGGACTTCAGACAGTAAATTTCATAGCACATAAAATAATAACCAACGGAACCCTCCTATCAAAAGCTGGAGCAGAAGTAAATATAGACACAGTAAATACAGACAAAGGCCTCACAGTAGAGAAAAATGATGGCCTTTGGTCAAGAAATATAGACGTAGACGCAGGAGAGCTGACAGTATCAGGAAATACCAATGTAGCAGATGACCTGACACTTATGAAATCCAAGAGAAGCTATGTCACAGTACCACAGGTAGAATTTAAGAACGGAAGCTACTTTGGCTTTGGCTACGGAAAAGGTTCAAAGGGCTTAAATGGCATGGCGCTTAATGCAGAAAACAGCAGCTCAATAATCTTCAACACAGATTACTTCAAGCTGAACATGCAGACACTGGATAAACTTGTACTAACAGGAAATGCCTTCATAAGCATACCAAAGCAGGGAAGCATGAGTACTGAAGTAGAAGATTTTCTAGCAAGCATGGGATTATCAAGTTCATCCTATGAGGCACTCGAAGGAGAATCAATCGCATATAAGGGAATGCAGCAGCTCTATCTTGTACCAGGAGAATGTCTAGGAACAATAGGACATAATCCGATGCTAAACACAGAGCTTAGCGCAGCACTTAAGAAATACTATGAAGGAACTAAGACGACCTATTCAGAAGCTGATTTAAATGAAATGTTTGCATCAGAAAAGTACCTAGGAAAGTTCCTAAAGGCACCAGAAGGCGGAAGCCTCTCACTTACCTTAAACAAAGTGAATCTATCTGGCCTATTAAATGAAAATAAACCTGTAATAACGAATGTAATAAAGGTATCAGGAACCACCACACAGATGGTATACGTATACTTTAACTTTAAAAATGCAGCCGCAGCGGCTGAATATATGCAGCGCTTCAAAGCAGCAGACCCAGATACGGTAGAAGAAGCCTTAGGAAAGATAAATGTAGCATCAAATGAGCTTTTATTACCAGAGAGCGAAATAGAAACCTCAGGAAACTACATCGAGAAGGATAAAATAAATAATGCTGGCTCAGCTAATAATACATCAGCAGCAAGCCTAAAAAATAGCATATATGGAGCACTGCTCACCACTCTTGATGCAGGAGGATCAAGCTCAGTAACAAAATATAGCGAAGCGCAGATTTATGCAAGAATAGTAGAAATCAGCGGAATGAACAATGTAGAAGCAGAAAGCATCCAGGGAATAGCACCGTCAAATACATCAGGAAATACTACACTACAGGGAACACCGATAGAAAGCTACAACGTAATAAGAGTAAGTGAAACTGAATATGGCACCTCAAATATGAGTGTAGTAAATGATGCAGCACACCCTGTAGTATTAATAGCACAGGGAAATGTAGAAGTAAATACAGACTTCTGCGGACTTATAGTATCAAACGGAAATGTAACAGTAAACTCAGGGCACAACGTAAGAGGAACAATAGTAGCTTCAGGTGATGTAATAGTAGGCGGAAATTCAAATCTCTTCTTTGACTCAGCACTCATCAAAAATATACTAGATGAGAATAATCTTTATGTACATCTAAAGGATTATTTAAAGGTGCTCACAAGTATGGATGAAAATGCAGAAAAAACAGTTACCATAGACCCTATACAGGTATATTATGAGAACTGGCAGCAGAATCCAAAGACATCTGAATAAGAAAGAAAAATAAGGAAAGGGGGAAGGCAGCATGAAGACTTTTAGAAAAAATAAAGGTTTTTCATTTGTAGAAATAGTTGTAGCAGTGCTGATAATGTCAATACTGACCACAGCTGCAATAGTTACATATAGCGTAGTAAAAAGAAGAAATGCTATGAAAGCTGCCCAGAACCTGAGTGAGGCACTAGAGCAGGCAAGGCAGGCAGCCCTTGCAAAGAACGGAGAATATGAAACGGTGCTGCTTGTATACTTTAACGGATCAGACTATATAGCACAGATAGCAGAGATCAAATGGTATAAATATACCAGTGGAGTAGAATGGACCGCCATCAGTAATAATTATAAGCTGGGCGAGAGCTATAAAATCGGCGATGCTTCGCTTAACATATTCTATACATATGGTGATGACCTTAGCGAGAGTAAAATAAGACTAGATAAAAGAATTGATTATTACACTCAGACAGTAAAAACTCAATTAAATAAAGGGAATTTGCTGCAGAAGGAAAGGCTAAGAAAAGGCCCAATCACTGTATTTAAAGAAGTTTATACAGACCCGAATAAGGACAAGACAGATAAGATCATGATATTTGAATTCTCAAAGCATGATGGAGAAAAACTTTTAGGGCCTGAAATAATAATGTTCACCAATTCCTACGAATACGATCCGACAGACCCTACCTTCAGAGGAAGTGAAGTAAGATTTTCAAAGGCCGGAAGAAGCTATGTAAAGGAGTACTAGGTTCTTTATGCAGGGATTGCAAGAAGGCCAGGCAGGAGATGTAAGGGAGTATAAAGAAGGCCAGGCCGCGTGATTCTTTATGCAGGGATTGCAAGAAGGCCGGGCAGGAGATGCAGCGGAGTATAAAAAAGAAAGGCCGGGGGATGCCTATGAAAGGGAAAAACGGAAAAAAGAGGATTGCACTAAACAATGCCGGATTCTCATTGATAGAGTTAATAATAGCAAGTGCAATAACGTCGGTAGTATCGATATCAGTCATAGCATTTGTAAGTGTAGCAATGAGGCTGTATAATAATACGAACAGTGACGTACAGGTACAGATGGAAGCAAGTGCAGCCTCAGACTTTGTAACAACAAAGCTAAGAGAAGCAAACTTCTATTCCTACAAGGAATTTAACAATGCAGGAGAAAAATATAGTGTATTAGTAACAAGAGGGCCACTATCAGAGCAGACAGTAACAAAAGAAGTAGAAGAAGGCGGAGTGATGGTAACTAAAACCGAAACCAAAAACTACTATGAAGTAAACTTGTTCGTAAACTATAAAGGCGGAGCAGCATCAAAAAACAGCCTCTTATGGAACTATCTGTATCTTGATGAAGCATGGTCAGAAAAGAACCTGTCCTCAATATGGAATGCGACAGAAATCACAAGTATGATAAATTTAATGATAGGAGAGGCGCATCAGCCTGATTATTTCCTTGCAAGATATGTAGAGGATTTTAAAGTATCGCCGGAAACCTCAATGAACTATGTGATAGGAGAGGCAACACGCTATGATGCAGTTGGAGTACCAAACCAGAATACCAGAGAGGTGAAAGTAACCATAAGCTACACATTAAGCACCAAGACGCTAACACAGACATATGATGTAAGAATGCGCAGCTATAATAGTGAAATAGCAGGAAAGAAATGAAGCACATTCATGATAGAGCACATTCACGATAGTGGAACGTCGAGAAAGTGAGAATGCGCAACTAGAATAGTAAACTAGAAAAAAGTGAAATAATAACACAGGCGAAAGCAGCACTTCTAAAAAAGAAGAGGTGCTGCTTTTTATTTAGTGAAAAAAATATAAAAAAAGCATATAAAATAAGAGAAGCCATTGACTTAAATTGCAATTTATGGTAAAATAAAGTAGGTTGATATAGTATGCGGTGGGGACTGCATGATGACTAGTTGTTCGTGCTTCGTAAATATGAACGGGGGTGTTATTATGAAAAAAGAGCGAATTGAAAAGAAGGGGAAAAATTCATTTACTAAAAGAGTATTATCAATGCTATTAGCCACAGTGGTAGCAACAGGAATATTTGCAGGAACAGGAGTGACTCTCGACATGTTCCTTACAAAGGCTGCCTCGGATCAGGTAAAAACCTTATATGACATACTATGTGCAGTACCAGATCCAGAGCTGAGAAATTACGTGTTTGCAGAAGATGACATAAGTAATAGTTCAAGGGATTATGCTGCAGAAAAGACAACTGACACAGCAAATTACTTTGCGATAGATGCTGACACGGCAGCTGAATTACAGGGATCAGTGACGACCTATAAAGCAAACAGAGATAGGACAAAGGCACTCGGAAGCAAAGAAAATCCATTTGTAATGCTAGAAATAGTACCAACAGAATCCAAGGCGATGTGGGGATATCATTTTCCAGGATACGAGCCGGCAGCAGTAAATTCAGTTGAATTTCAGACAGGAAATGCAACAAGCTATTCAAGCATAATGGGTGCAATAATAGAAAATGGTGAAAATAACTCTAAAGAATACTATTATACAAATATAAATGGTGATACGGTATATGTATTTGACGGAATAGAGAGATTTAAACTTCAGCAGGCCTATTACGAAGGAAAAAACTATAAAACAGTAGCAGTAAAAGAAGCAACTGCAATGGATCAGTACGGCATCTATGTAAAGGCAAAGAATAATAATTATACATTTGATGCAAATACAGGAGAATTAGCTGTTGTTAGTTCTTATGCAGCAAATGGAAAAACTTATGTAAGCTCAGATAATACATTTTATGAACTGACAGGTGGAGAATTCTCTCCGGTAGCAAGAATACTTCCAGATTGGAATTCAAGTAATGATAGTGAGACTGTATACTCAGAATTAAAAAACAGCATTGGCGACTATGCTACAATAAAAACCGATTATGGAATAAACTATAAATATCAGATATATGAAGATGGTGCCTGGAAGGATTCTACTAAGGACGCCATGAATAACCATCTATCAGGCTATACTACCTATATCTGGTCAGGATATGACTTCTATGATACCTATTCAGACTATAATATTAAGAGTACCGTAAGAATAGAATTTTCAGGAGATGATTTAGATAAGGTACAAAAATCAGAATATAAAAAGAGGAACGTATATCAGAGCAGTTTAGTAGTAGGCAAAGACAAGGATATGGTATATTCTGTAAAGGAAACATCTGTATATGGAATAAGACAGTTCCAGAGTTTTGTAGTAAGTAATGGGGTAACAACCGGCATTAATACACAGGGACTTCCATATTTCCATGTCACATCTAATAATCTTTTCTTAAAATATAGTGTAGGTTTGGCGTATGGAGCAAGCGTTTATTCAGCAACAGCAACAGTAAATGAATCCGACACCAGCAAGAAAAGAAGCTATGAAAGTGCAGAAGAAGTATTAAAAGCAATAAATAACTATCATTATGTACTAGTAACAATAACCCCGGAAGAATTAAATGTAAATAGATCACTTATCTATGCAGCAGATATGATAGGAATAAGTGGTTATGCAAATAATGGCGGTTCAGGTATAGAGCAGCTCTTTTTTGAAGTGCCAAACACTGAGGTATTATCAGTGTGTGTAGATGGTAATGGCAGTAGCGATACTGTAAAAAAGGTATTCATGTCGATTAATGATAAAATAGATGAAAATGGAACAAATGCGAGTACCTTTGTAGAAAATGACCTTGACTGGAGCACCACAGCAGCCATCTTTATTAGACACATAGAGAGTGACATACCGCTCATATTTGACGGAAGCATGGCAGGCAAAAAAATAGAAGGAAGTAGTTCCTCTTTCATGATGACGACCTATGATTATGAAGAAAATACAAGTTCGAATTTGACACATTTTACAATTAATAATGCAAGCGGCGAAAAGAATAATGTAGGAAAGCTGTTTATGCTTACGGCGCAGCTAGACCCGGATTTAGTTTACCGCCTGTATTGGAACTGCCTTGGAATAGCAGATTCAAGTAAGGATGTAATGAATTCGGCAGGAAATAAGAGGGATAAATATACAGCAACAATAAAACTTCCGTATAACAATACAGCAACAAACAGCTTCCATGAATACATGTTCATACCGACAATGCTTGTAAGCTATAAAGAGGTAACAAACAGCCTAAAGGATTACCTGCCAAATATTGCCCAAAAGTATAATGTAGCTGCGGCAGAAATTGGTTCAGAATTCGGAACAATAAATAAGAAACAAAGTACTAGATATAAGACTTATATAACTGATGAAGGAAATGAAGAACTTCTGTCAAAATTTGAAAGTCAGGAACTCTCAGATGGAGCACAGAATTCGGAAGGTTATGACTGGTTTGAACTGATAGGGGATACCTTAACAGATAAAAGAGCAGCTTATAGGGGAAGTACAACAACACAGACCTCATTAGAGACAGTTATATATTATTTATTGAATGCAAATAAGACAGGTGATGTAGCAGAAGTAGGCGATTTGAACGTACTATATGTAAGTCCGTCTAATCAGTTTATTTCAGCGGAAACGCTTTCAAATAAGTTAAATGCAATATTCTCATCTTCAAGAAACTTTAAAGCAGCAACAGCGGTTTCATATGTCACAATGCAGGAATTTCAGGGATATGGAATAGATGAAATGACAGAATATGACCTGATATATTTCGGCTATGTAAAAGGAAAAGATTATAAGAGCGTAGGAACTGTACCGGCCGCAGGAGTAGTATTGGCACTATGGGAGTATTCCCAGTATAGACCTATTATTTTTGATGATGCTCTGGTAAAGACTTATGATGATTTAACCTATACACCGACAAGTATAGGAAATCAGGCTAATAATATGAAAAAGTACGGCGTATACTGCGAATTGAATGGCGCCCTTGTCGAAAAAGACTGGAATTTCGGAAAAATGCAGTATATAGACTATGCCAACAGTATCATAGGAACTGCTAGTACTGAGCGCTATTACTGGTCTACATATGGAGCAAACTGGTATAAGTATGCAGGAAATATGTTCAAGGCACCAGAAGTAACCAAGTCCTCAGGCTCAAAGAGCTACATTCCATACCAGCACGAGAAACTTGTGAAAGCCTGCAGTAATAAAGTAGGAAGATTTACATCAGTAACAGCAGATTATTATTACAATAGTACTGATGCGATAAACACAAGAATCGCAGGAAGTCAGGTATTCAATGTAAAGGGTAATATCACAGGAGGAGTAGCAGGGGTAAAGGGCAAAGAAGGGGCAGGAAGAAATGACATAGCATCTCTTGCACTCTATGTAGATAAGAACCTTGATGGAATATATGTGGCTTCTGAAAAAGTAGGAATATCAATAGATACAGCAGCAAAGAGCAATGCACTTACAGCTCTTTCAACAGGCAATCAATTTACAATAACCGCAGGATCAAAGTTTGATAAAATGATTACCAAGGCAGGCTCGTGGTGTCTTAGGGCCTATGCAAAAGACATATCAGGAAAAAAGGATGTAGTTGTAGCCAGCACTAGAGGAGTAGCAGCAAAGACTAAACCGACATCAAAGACAACTATAAATGTACTTCAGGTAAAAATAGGAAACTCTGATGTAATATTTGATGGCGTAGCCACAGGCGGAGACGATTGGAACTATATGAAGATACCTGAGGGTGATATGTGCGGATATATAAGTGGTACGAAAACGTATGTATATGCTGAAGATGATTTCAAAACAGACATAACCAATTTTAATCTGAAGTGGAAGCTTGAAAAGGCAAGCAAGACCTTATATATTCATACCGAATTTGGAGAAGATTTTGATTATAGCAAGATTGAACTTAGAAACTGGATAAGAGGAAGGCAAAATAGTGGAATAGGTAACAATAACTCAAGTTTTTGGCTTCCTTACAAGGATGATGTTGAAAAGGTAGTAGTAACGGGAGATATTAAGAAAATATCTGGACGTTTTATGCAAGGAATGGATCATCTTGTAACTGCGGATTTTTCAGGTTGTACAAATATAGAAGAAGTTGGTCCGCTGGTGTTCTGGGGCTGTAAAAGTCTTGAAAAAGTAATTCTCTCTAAAAATAGTGAACAATCAATAAGTAAGTTTTACAGACAAGATGGAGGAACCTTTCAGAGCTCAAAGCTAACAACGATTTATTTACCGAATATTACAGGTTCTATTGCGGATAATACTTTTAGTGATTTTAGCACTAACATATCAGAAGTTTATTTCTATGGAACAGTAGGACAGTGGTGGAATACATGTAGTAAGGCAGGAAACAAAAACACAAAGCTCAGCGATATGAATGGCGGTACAGTATATATTCAAAAACCGTACATCTATAACACAGATGCTAAAAACAGCCTTCCTATAAATGTAAAACCGTTGGTACAGCAGTTAATTACAAATGAAGGCATAAATAATAGCAAAAACGGCACTTTAGCAATAAAGGATGTAAAATTTGTAAATTCATCAGGCAATGAAATTGATTCAGCAGATGTTTCGATTATAAATGCAGGAACTGATGAGGCAGAATTAAGATGGCATGACGGAGTAAGTAAGTTAAGTACTGTAGTAACTGTACAGGTAAAAGCTACCTATAAATTTAATAGTAATACAACCAACATCGTAATACCAATTAAGCTTACAGGAACAGGAGCAGTTGAACCAGCAGATACAGTGGTAGATGATGGATCAAGTACAGATACCATAGCAGATTCAGAACAGAAGACTATCTCAAGTTTCCTTGATTTAGAAGCAGTATCAGACTATTATCAGTATGAGATAGCATCATTAGATATAGATGATGTTGCAGCAGCAATAGATGCCGGTACAATGTCATTAGGAAATTATGACGTGATAGTATTTGGAGTAGGAAATAGTGATACTAAAACGAATAGTCGCTGCAATAACAGTAATAAGACAAAATATGGAAAACTTATAAGTCAGATGAAGGATTTCATGAAAGCCAAAAGTGTTATTTTTGGATACTCAGCAATCTATGGAACCACTTCAGGAAAAGATTCACTGTTCTATAATGAATTTAAAGATTATTTAAACCTTACGAAATTTTTAAACGAAGATAATTCGTATTCGTCTTATATAGTAAATGCGAAGGCAGCTCCGTACGTAGCAGCTAACTCTCAGGATGCAGGAATAAATTTGAGGGAGGAATATCAGCTTTATTTAAATCAGCTTACCGAGTTCCCATACACACTTGCAGATAATGCAAATAGTGGAGGAGGATCTTTAGTAGGAAAAGCAGGAAATCGTCCTTATTACAGGCTGTTTATGTCAGATAAGACTGATCCGGCACGTGGTTCGTCTGACAATGGAACGATAAATACTGAAGTAATCTACAGTTTCATAGAAAAGCCATTAGCATTAGCTGCAGATGGAACTACCTCAAAGATTGACGTTAATAGCAGTTATTATGCATATACTACAACAGGAAGAGTATCTGGAAGTGAAACTACAAAATTCTATATAGGAATGTCAAATTCACCAACAGCTATAGAAAAGGAATTACTTATAAATATGCTGGTGGCAGCATCAACACTTACAGAAAATGGACTTTCATTCACAGTATATAATGATATACAGACAAACGTAAGTGGAAATAAGACATACCTGTATTACATGACAGATGCAGCAACCAAGGAAGTAGTAGGAGCGGTAGAGCTAGACTCAAAGAATAATATACATAACAGCACAGGAGGAATCACATATAAAAAGGATGTATATGGACTTCCGCTCAGAATCGTAAAGGAAATTGAAAAATTAGTATCAAGCGCACCGAAAATCGGAAGACAGAGATTATCACTTACTAACATAATAAAGCCAGCAACAAAGTATATAGACGGAAATGGAAATGAAAGTACAAGCTGGTGGACATACGATTTTTCAGATGAGTATCAGACAGAATACTTCTATGTTGGAGAACTCTATGATGGAGCAGTAATATATGATGGAATTCTTTATAGAACCTATGATTCTGGAAATATTTATTATGTTAAAAATCCGGGCGATAAAGTATATGGTAAAATAGAAGGAGGATATGTATATAAATATAGCGGAAAGCAGAGATATGAATTTGATAATTTAGCTGATTATTGCGCTGAATATAAGAATTCATCAAATTGGACAAAGGTAAAGTGGTCAGACGTATCACGTGACAGTTATTTTAGTTTATATAATGTAATACTAAAATCAGTAGGTGCATCAGCTATCAGTGCTGGAATGTATGTATATAGCCGCACATGGATAACGCATTCCTGGTATAGTAGGAAAATACGTACCTGGCTAAAGTATCTAGATGGTGGTACAAGTTTAAGCGATGAGCTTGTAATAAGCGGCGAAGATGAGGCTTATGTTGGGGATACCATTGATTTTGCGCTAGTTGATGATAAGGGATTAATATCAGGTTATTCAAGTTTTTTGGAATGGCTTTTGTCTTTGATATTTGGAGGACATGACGCAGAAACAGAGTGGACTTCATCAAATAAAAGTGTTGCTGATTTTATAAGTGATGGTAAAAATACTGCGACTTTGAAAGGAAAGTCTGCCGGAACTACAGAAATAAGTTTTAAAATTTATTATTATGAAGTTACGGGTTTTATTATTACAAAACGAAAACTAGTACATACTTATGAGTCAAATACAATCACTGTAACCGTAAAAGAAAAGGTACCTGAAGAAGTAGTTATAGAAGGACCTATTGATGTAGAAAAGGGTAAGACGGCAAATTACACAGCACATGTACTACCAGAAGGTGTAGACGGAAGTGTGACCTGGCATACCACAAATTCAGATATAGCAACTATAGCAGCTGATGGAACATTAACAGGTGTAGCAGTAGGAACAACTGAAGTATACGCTGTATCAAATAGTGGCAGCATAGAATCAAATCACATTACGATCAACGTACTTGCACCGGTAATAGCAGTAGATACATTAACCTTATCTGATCAAACAGTGAACATTGGTGACACAGCGAGCTTCAAACCAGAAATAGATCCGAAAAATGCAACCTACGACTATATTAAGTGGAAGGTAGGAGCTGGAATAGGAACCCTTGTAGAAGTAGAAAATACACCAGCGCTAGACGGAAACTATTACACCTCGGATGAAACAAAGGGCTTTGAATTAACAGGCCTTGCAGTGGGCGAAGTGCCAGTTACAGTAGAAATAATAAGAGAAGGAGCAGTTTTAAAGTCGGCTACGGCAAAGCTTACGATCAAAGACGATATAGTAGAACTAACAGATGCGACCTTATCACTACCAGATAGCATAAATGTCGGAGAAACAAGCGATAGCCTGCAGGTATTACTTACACCGGAAGGAGCATCAAAGGTAACAGTGACCTGGGAACTTACAGGAGATAATCCAGAAACGTATGCAACCATAACAGCAAATGCAGAAGACTCTAAAAAAGCATCGTTAAAGGGCTTAAAAGCCGGAGAAGCAAAAGTAAAAGCCACAGTATATCAGAAAGGAAATAAAGTAAAAGAGCTGACAGGAACGGTAGAGATAAAGGCACTGCCAATGCTAACTATCGATGGACCTATAAGCGTAGAAGTAGGAGAAACCATAACCTATAAGGCGACAGTACTTGAAGGCCATTCGGTAGCAGATGTGGAATGGGAAATATCAGATTCAAGCATAGCAAGACTAAATCACAACAAGGGTAAAACCGTAACCATAACAGGAATGAAGATGGGAACAGTAACCCTCACAGCAACACTTGAAGGATTTAAAGTAACAGCAACAATAGCAGTAACAGACGATTTTGGTTACTTTAAGAGAGTATACTTCTCGTTAGATGACACTGTACCACTAGAAGGAGAGTATTTCAGAACCTTCTTCTTCCTAGATGACGCAGATGACAACTATGAAAACAACGAACACGAGTACAATAAGTATGCAAACTCAGCAAATAAGATATCAGAAATAATTTCACCGATAGTAGAAAATAACAATTTTGATATCTTTACATCCGAATTAAGTAAGGATAGTACTGTTGAAGCAACAAAGCTCAGTGAAAATGAAATAAGAGAAGTAAATAGACGCACAGCAAGGTCAGATAAGAACGGTGCAGTAATAGAAGTATACAGCTACAATGAGAATACCAAAACAGGAACAAAGGTTACATATGACTCAACCAAGAAATCGTATGTATTATATCCAAATCAGGTGTACTACGTAGACGTAAGGTTAAATCCATCAGTATGTACCATGCCAGAGATCACTATAATGGGAATCCTTTATAGAGATGGAAAATCAGCAAATCTTATGGTAACAAGAAATATTCAGATCATACCGATGAACATGTTCAACCTTGACTAACCTTAACTAAAAAAGAAACAATTAAAAATTGTAACGATAGTTAAGGAAGAAAAAAGCAATACCCCTAAAATGTGTCAAAAACATGACACATTTTAGGGAATAAAAAAGACAATATCATAATTTTTGAATATCAACCCAATAGAAGAAGCCGTACATTCCCCCGATTTTGTGCGGCTTCTTTCTATTACATATAAAAAGATACGAAAATATTTCGTAAAATCACGAAAGTACTTTATTTATATCTTCTTTTCTAACATTTAAATTGTAAACCTAAAAATAGAGTGCTAAAATTTGTATATCTGTAATTTTAGCGTGGGTTTTTTATGGATAAAAAAATATGGAGGAAGGTATAAATGAAAAAAGGTATCATCAAATCAGGACTACTAAAAATGACGGCCTGCACAGTATTATCAGCAGCAATGGTCCTAGGCTCAGCGCATGTTCCGGGATTTAACACCGGAAGCAGCGGAAATCAGACAGTAGCAAAAGTCTACACAAACTCAGACATCGTAGCAAAGGCAGATGTCACGCTAAAGTATTCAGTAACAGGTTCAACCAAGACGCTAGCCGCGGATGAAACACCGTTTGGAATTCACGGAAAGCTAGGAATGGCAAAGGTAAGTACCTATGGAAACGCACTAACAATAGTAGATAAAGACGGATATCCATATCAGCTGCACGGCGCAAGCACGCACGGCCTTGGTTTTGATGTAGGATATACCTTCGTAAATAAATCAGCCTTTCAGTCAGTAAGAGACGAATTTGGCGTAAATACAATAAGACTGGCAGCCTACCCAAGACAGTACGGCGGTTATACCACCAGCACGCAGGCAGCAGCTGCAATGGATACATATATCCAGAACGGCGTAAAATATGCCACAGAGCTGGGAATGTATGTAATAGTAGACTGGCACGTGCATGAATACAATCCAAATGAAACTAAGACTGAAGCCTTAGAATTCTTCAGAAAATACGCAACTATGTACAAGGATTATGACAATGTAATCTTTGAAATCTGTAACGAACCAACAGGAACCAATTGGTACAATAACGGCGCGGGAAATGATATCTACACCTATGCAGACAGCGTAATAAGACTAATACGCAGCTGCGGAAGTGATGCACTTATCATCTGCGGAACCAACACCTGGTCTCAGGATGTAGAAGATGTAGCTAAAAAGCCGATAAATGATAATAGAACACTCTATGCCTTCCATTACTACTCAGGAACTCATGGAGAAAGCTACATGACCAAGGTAGAAAATGCGATAAATGCAGGAACTCCAATTTATATATCAGAATATGGAATCTGCGCAGCAAGCGGAAACGGCGGCTATGACACAAATATGGCAGACAAGTGGATGGCACTATGCGATAAGTACAACCTCAGCCTTAACTGCTGGTCATTATCAAATAAGGCAGAATCTGCATCATATTTCAATCCGGGCTCAAGCACCACAGGCGGATGGACAGCAGCAGACCTTACCACCACAGGAAAGTGGCTTGTAAATACCTACCGCGACCGTGAGGCAGAGGATATAAAGGGAAATACAAGCTGGAAGACTGTAAATGCCGCAGCAACAGTAACACCTCTTCCGTCAAGAGCAGCAGATCCTACCTTATCACCAACACCAACCATAGATCCTGCAAACCTTACAAACGAAACAGCAGGAAGCTATACTTTAGAAACCCAGTCAACCGGAACAAGAATATATTATGTAAATAATGTATCCTCCTTTGACTACTATATAATAAATATAACCGGTACAAGCGGATCGAAGCTTGAAGGCTGCGTAGGCTATAGCCAGAACGGAAACTGGGTTCAGCAGGCATATTCAGGAACCTCTAACTCAACTGGATATACAATCGAAGGAGAAGTACCAGACGGCGTGTCGGAAATTCAGCTTCAGATCTGGACACCATCAGATGCAAAGCCTGAAATAAAGCTCTATAATGCAGGAAGCTCGGCAGGAGGCACCACCACACCGGAGCCTGAAGTAACAGAGGCGCCAGTAGACGAGGACAATATCCAGAAATTCGTAAGACGCATGTATAAGGTATGCTTTGACAGAGAACCTGATGAAGCAGGCTTTGAGGGCTGGTGTAATGGCCTGAAAAACGGAACAGAAAATTATAGATCCATAGCATTAGGATTCCTTACAGGAGAAGAAATGACAGTAAGAAATCTTAGTGATGAGGAATATGTAACAGAAGTATATAAAGCTCTCTTTGATAGAGAACCGGATGAGGGCGGATATAACAGCTGGTTAAATGCATTAAAGAATGGAATGACAAGAGCCGAGCTGGTAGAAGGCTTCATAGTATGCGACGAATACAGCAATATCTGTGACGAATACGAAATAGAAAGCCGCAAAGATCAGATAGCAGGCTATGTTGAAAGACTGTATACTGTAATACTAGGAAGAGCCTCTGAAGAACCAGGCAAAACAACCTGGACCAATACATTATTTGGAAATACAATATCAGCAGCAGATGCAGCCTATGAATTTGCATTCACACCAGAGTTTGTAAATCAAAATGTAAGTGATGAGGAATTTGTAACCAGATTTTATCAGGCATTACTAGACAGGGAGCCAGATGACGGCGGACTTGAAATATGGACAAATGCTCTTAAGAGCGGAGTATCAAGAAAGTTCGTACTTGAGGGATTCATGGAATCAGTAGAGTTCACCAATCTATGCAATAAATATGCAGTTACCAAGGGAAGCTTTACATCAGATGAAGCGAGAGATGAAAATCTAGCATTAACAGGCTACATAAACAGAGTGTATCAAAATGCAGTAGGAACTAGTGCAGATGCAGATACACTTAACACCTATGCGAGCAATGTATTATCAGGAGAAACACCAAAGAGCGTGGCATACTCCTTATACCTTGAAAATCAGGCGGCTGGAGAAATGTCAAATGAAGACTATGTAGCAGCTCTTTATAGAGGATTATTTGGCAGAGAGCCAGATGCAGGAGCATCAAACTTTGTAGCATGTCTAAACGCAGAAGTAATGACTAGAGAAGATGCATTTAATGAGCTTACAGCATCACAGGAATATGCAAATGTAGTAGCAGCAATGGGACTAGCCCAGTAAAACGAATTAAAAAGACAAAAACGAGGCGAAATGACTTATTTTTACATACAGTTATTTCGCCTTTTTAAATACTTCTCTAATCAATTGACATGAACCGAAAATGATGTTAAAATACCCAAATATGATGGACATATTATGTGATTAGAAAAATAAGGGCTTAAGGCTTAAAGTAGGGGCAATATGACAAAAATTTTACATATAAGTAATTATTATCTTCCGCATATGGGCGGAATAGAGCTATGTACAAAAAGCATGGTAGATGCCTTGAAGCAAAAATATGAGCAAAAGGTAATCTGTTTTAGCAGCACGGCAAAAAATATAACGGACAAAGATGGAACTGTAGAGATAATCAGGTGCGGAGCACCTATAAAGATGTTTTCTCAGGCAGTTTCGTTTTCTTATTATGCAAAATTAAAAGAAACCATGGAAAATTTTAAGCCGGATATCATAATATTTCAGTTCCCAAATCCCTTAGTAGCAGAAATGCTTTTAAAATTAATAAAAAATGAAAAATTGATAGTATTCTATCAGTCTGACATATATAGGCAAAAGCTATTAAAATATCTGTTTGAAGTGCAAAATCATAGGCTCCTAAAAAGGGCAGATCTGATACTAGCAAGCAGTGAAAAATATGTAGAAGGCAGCAGATTCTTAAGAAAGTACAGGGAAAAGGTAGAGATACTGCATTTATGCATATTAAAGGAAAGACAGAAGCAGTTTGATGAAATATTAGCAAAAAGAAAAGAAAAAAATGAAAAGTCTGCCTTAAAGAAAGATACAATAACCTTTCTGTTTGTAGGAAGGCACGTAGAATATAAAGGATTAAAATACCTTGTAGCAGCCTCTAAAATGGTGAAAGGAAATTTTAAGCTTTTAATAGCAGGAACCGGGCCGCTTACTAGAAAGCTAAAGAAGGCGGCAGAAGGAAATGAAAAAATAAAATTCCTGGGAAGGGTATCCGAAAAGAAGCTGGCCGAGCTGTTTGCAGAGGCAGAAGTATTCTGCTTCCCATCCATAACTAAAAATGAAGCCTATGGAATATCGCTAATAGAAGCAATGTACATGCATCTTCCAGCAGTAACCTTTACGATAGAAGGAAGCGGAGTAAATAGCGTCTGTGTAAACGGGGAAACAGGAATAGAGGTAAAAAATAAAGATGTACAGGCGTATGCTGCCTCCATGCAGAAATTCATAGAGGACAAAGAGCTTATAAAAAAGTACGGAGAAGCAGCGCACAAAAGAGCAGAAAAAGAGTATCTGTTTGGCAAATTTGAAAATACTTTAAATCAGATTATAGAAAAGTTAGAAGAGTAAAAGCAAAAAGCCAAAAGCAAAAAGCCAAAAGCAAAATCAAAAAGCCAAAAGCAAAATCAAAAAGTAAGCATAAAATTTAGGAAAGAGACAGACCTAAAATTAGAGAATAATGATAAAAATAACATTTGACGGAAAGCCGGTATTAGACAAAAATAAATCCGGCATAGGCTGGTATTCAAGAAATCTGATACACCAGCTGTTAAAAAGTGAAGAATTCGAATGTCACATGAACTATTTCACAAGCGGCCTAAGCAGCGAAGGAAAAGAAGAAATAAAAAAGCTAAAAGCAGAGGGCATGAAGCTTCATAAAATAGAAAATAAAAGCAGTATGCTCACCAATGCCCTGCTTGTATTTGGCTATCCCTACAGAAAATATTTCGGAGAAAAAACTGACGTAATGCAGTTTTTTAACTACTTTGTGCCAAGAAGCGTAAATGGGAAAAAAGTGACCATCATTCATGATATGGTAATCTATGACCATCCGGAAACGGTAAGATTTAGGACGATGCTCTACTTAAAGCTGGGCCTCCGGAAATCCGTAAAAAGAGCAGACCTTATAATAACTGACTCATACTTTAGTAAGGAAAGAATCCTAAAGCACTTAAAGGTAAAAGAAGAAAAGATAAGAGTAATTCATCCTTGCATAGACTATGAAGTGTTCAATATAAAGAATGCACATAAAGCTGAAATCGTGCAGCAGATAAGAAAAAAGTATTCACTAAAAGAAAAATACATGCTGTATTTAGGAACGCTCGAGCCTAGAAAAAATATAAAAAGGCTGATATTAGCATATTCGCATCTGGTGGAAAAAAATGCCGGAACCCCAGAGCTTGTAATAGCAGGAGGAAAGGGCTGGAAGTATCAGGAAATATATAAGACAATAAAAGAAAAAAATCTAGAGAGCAGGGTAAAAATCCTAGGCTATGTAGAAGAAAAAGATGCACCGGTCATCATGGGAAATGCGATGTTCTTTGTATTTCCATCAATGTATGAGGGCTTTGGAATGCCTCCGGTAGAAGCGCTGGCCTGCGGAACACCGGTAATGGCAGGAAATGCGGCCTCGCTTCCAGAAGCATTAGAGGAAAATGCGCATTATGTTGACCCGTTCTCAGTAAAAAGTATATATAAAGGCTTAAAATACATGCTGGAAAATTATGAGAGTTTAAGAAAAGAGCTCTTAGAAAAAAATCTGACAGGCTTTTTTGAGAAATATGACAGCAAAAAAACTGTGAAAAGCTACGAAGAAATATATAGAGAAATGTTTCCCGTAAAACTAGAAACAAAAAGTAACGTAAAATTAGAAACAAAAAAGTAACGTAAAATTAGAAACAAAAAGTAACGTAAAACTAGAAACAAAAAGTAACGTAAAACTAGAAACAAAAAGTAACGTAAAAACTAGAAACAAAAAGTAACGTAAAAAAAGAAACAAAAAGGAATGTTAAAAAACAAATGAAGACAATAAAAGAAATAATTGGATATCGCGAAATGATAGCAAGTCTGGTAAGAAGAGACTTGCGAGGAAGATATAAGGGCTCGGTGCTGGGCTTTTTTTGGACCTTTCTTAATCCATTGCTTCAGCTTAGCGTATATACAATAGTATTTTCAAAGATAATGCGAAATGGAATAGAGGATTATTATCTGTTCCTATTCGTAGCACTTATACCGTGGATGTTTTTTAGCACCTCGGTAGCAAATGGATGCGGAGCAGTAACAACACAGGCTGGAATGGTAAAGAAAATATACTTCCCAAGACAGATCCTGCCAATAGAGCTGGTGACCAGCCAGTTTGTGAATATGCTCTTTAGCATGTTGGTAGTATTTTTGATATTAATACTATCAGGAAAAGGACTTAGCTTAAAGCCGCTTATGTTCTTGCCGGTAATAATGCTGATAGAATATTTCCTGGCACTTGGCATGGCACTGCTTGTATCAGCACTTACAGTGTATTTTAGAGACTTAGAATACCTGATGTCGGTGCTGATACTGGCATGGCAGTTCCTAACACCGGTGCTCTACTCCATCGAAATGGTACCGGAAAATATGAAGACATATTTTTACATAAATCCAATGACTTCGATAATAATAGCATATAGGGACATATTGTATTATAAAAGAGTTCCGGAAATGAATACACTCATACTAGCAGTAGTAGTAGCAACTGTATTTATGGTGCTTGGCTGGAATGTATTTTCAAGACTTCAGAAGCGCTTTGCAGAATACCTGTAATCAGTAATCAAGACTTCAGAAGCGCTTTGCAGAATATCTGTAATCAGTAATCAAGACTTCAGAAGCGCTTTGCAGAATATCTGTAATCAGTAATCAAGACTTCAGAAGCGCTTTTCAGAATACCTGTAATCAGTAAAGAAACAAAGAAAAATCGGAGATAGAAATGAAAGAAGAAAATGCCATAGAGGTAAAGGATGTAAGCAAAAGCTTCATCGTATTTAAAGATAGAGGAACCACCCTCAAGGAGCTATTATTATTCAAGAATAGAAGAGAATATGCGGAAAGAAAGGTGCTTGAAAATATAAGCTTTGAGGTAAAAAAAGGAGAGACAGTAGGTTTGGTCGGGCAGAACGGCTGCGGAAAAAGTACAACCTTAAAGCTCCTTACAAAGATAATATATCCAGATAGCGGAAGCATAGAAGTAAGAGGAAGAGTATCAAGCCTTCTAGAACTTGGAGCAGGCTTTCATCCTGACATGACAGGAAGAGAAAATATATATATAAATGCCTCCATTTTCGGCTTAAAGAAAAAGGAAATCGATAAAAGACTAAAGACCATAATACAGTTTTCAGAGCTAGAGGACTTTATAGATAATCCGGTAAGGACTTATTCATCAGGAATGTACATGAGACTTGCCTTTGCAGTAGCCATCAATGTAGATGCAGACATACTGCTTATCGATGAAATACTATCAGTAGGTGATGCCGGCTTTAGACAAAAGTGTTATGAAAAAATGCAGGAAATAAAGGAAAAAGGCACGACAATAGTATTAGTATCCCATTCCACCGACCAGGTAGAAGAACTATGTGACAGATGTTACTGGATAAATAACGGAAGAATAGTCATGGAAGGAAAGCCGGAAGAGGTGGACGAGGCCTACTATGAATACCTGGAGGCTGAAAGAGAAAGAATAGAAGAAAAAGAGAGAAATGCAGAAATAGAAAATCAGGGAAGCAATCAATGAAAAAAATAGCATTTGTAGCGCCTTGGTACGGAGAAAACATACCAGGCGGAGCAGAAACGGAATTAAGGGGAATAGTAGACCATTTTCACGAAGCAGGCGCTGATGTAGAAGTGCTAACGACCTGCGTAGAGAAGTTTGGAAGCGACTGGAGCAAGAATTACTATAAGCCGGGCGACTATTTGGTAAACGGCGTAAAAACCAAAAGATTTAAGGTAAGAGAAAGAGACACTGCAGCTTTTGATCAGGTAAATGCAAAACTCATGCAGGGCATTTCAATAAATGAAAAAGAAGAAGAGACCTTCCTTAGGGAAATGGTAAATAGCCTTGATCTCTATAAATACATAAGAGAAAAGCAGGATGAATATGGCTTGTTCGTATATATACCGTACATGTTCGGAACCACCTATTACGGGGTGCTCTCAGTACCGGAAAAATCGGTAGTAATACCCTGCTTTCACGAAGAATCGTATATCCATATAAACCTATACAAAAAAGCCTTTGAGAACTGCGCAGGCATGGTATATCTGTCATTTCCGGAAATGAACACAGCAAATAGCGTATTCAATCTAAAAAATGTAAAGCAGATGGTGCTAGGAGCAGGCGTAGAAACGGATTTTGACTATGATGCAGCGGCATTTAGAAAGAAATTTGACATAAAAGAGCCCTTCATCTTGTATGCCGGAAGAAAAGATGAAGGAAAAAATATATATCTCCTTCTTAAGTATTTCGGAGAATATAAGCTAAGACATAGTAAGGATAAAACAAAGCTGGTGCTCATAGGCGGAGGAAGTTTAAATGTACCGGAGAGCCTGAAAAAAGAAGTAATAGATTTAGGCTTTGTAGACCTTCAGGATAAATATAATGCCTATGCAGCAGCGGAAATGCTCTGCCAGCCGTCAATACATGAGAGTTTTTCCATTGTAATAATGGAGAGCTGGCTATGCAGGAGGCCGGTACTCGTGCATGAAAAATGTGACGTAACCAAAAAATTCGTAGTAGATAATAATGCAGGGCTGTATTTCGATAATTATTTTGAATTTGAAGGATGTGTTGATTATATAAAGCATAATCCTGAAATAGCAGAAGAGATGGGTGAAAAGGGAAGAAAATTTGTTCTGGAAAATTTTGCATGGAATGTAATAGTAGAAAAATATACAAAATTCTTTAGCAGCTTGGAAAGATGAAGGATGAAGGATGATAGAAGGAAAGATGAATGAAATAAGTACAGAAAGAATAATGACTGAAATACGCCGGAATATCGAAAGAAGAGGCTATACAAAGGAATGCCTCAGGTTTGATGATGTGGTGCTGCCATCAGAAGTAAAGGAAAGTACGCCTGTAGTTTCGCGCAGCGCAGGATTTAGCGAAGGAGAATTTGAACTTCAGGTAAATCTCATGAATTCAAGCTGCAGCGTACCAATAAATACAAATATAGAAGAAGGAAACTTCATAAAAAGGTTTATGAAGAAAATATCCAGGAAAATGGTAATGTGGCTTCTTAAGCCGGTCGTAGATTATCAAAATAACTTTAATGCGGCCACAGTAAGAACAATGAATCAGGTCTTCAGATATGTAAAGGAAGATAAATATGTAGCAGATGAGGTAAAAAAGCTCTCAGAAGGAACTGCGCTCGAAAAAAAGGAGACTAAAGAGATAAAATCTCCTGCTGCGATGGGCCTTAAGAGCAGCGAATATAATAACCTTAAATTTACCAAAGAGCAGCAGCTCTTCATAGACAGCAAGGAACAGGAAATAGAAGAGCTGACGACAAGGCTCATAGTATTAGAAGCAAAGATAGCAGCAATGGAAAATACGAATAGACGGAACCTTTACAATGAATAAAATATGTTTTGTAGTACAAAGATACGGCCTGGAGGTCAATGGCGGAGCGGAGCTGTTAACTAGAGAATTAGCAGAGCGCATGGGAAAGTGGTACCAAGTAGAAGTGCTTACCACAAAAGCAGTAGACTATATGACCTGGAAGGACGAATACATAAACGACACTGAAGATATAAACGGTGTTTTTGTAAGAAGATTTTCAGTAGCAAGAGAAAGAAATCAGGATAGATTTAATTCCATAAATGAAAAATTCTTAACAGGCTCCTTTACAAAGAAAGCTGAAGAGGAAGAATGGATAAATGAACAGGGCCCATTAGTGCCATCATTAGTAGAGTACATAAGAGATCACTATGATGAATATGACGTATTTCTTTTATGCACCTACCTCTATTATCCAACAGTAATGGGAATAACAGAGGCGGCCTCAAAGGCGATAGTGCTGCCATATGCGCATGACGAGCCTTATATCAGGATGAAGACCTATGACAGAGTGTTTCTATTGCCTAGAGCCTTTTTCTTTCTGACAAGCGAAGAAAGAGACCTTGTAAGGCACAGATATAATAACTATGCAATACCTTACCAGATAGGGGGAGCCGGAGTGGATATCCCGGAGAGCATAAGCCGGAATAAAGAATATTCAGCAGAAAAATTTAAAGAAAAATATGGCCTTGATAATTACATAGTATATGTAGGAAGAATAGACGAAGGAAAGAACTGTCCGGAATTATTTGAATTCTTCTTAAAATTCAAGCAGAGAAATCCATCAGATCTAAAGCTTGTACTAATGGGAAAAGCAGTAATAGACATACCTGAAAATAGCGACATAGTATCGCTCGGCTTTGTAAGTGAAGAAGATAAATATGCGGGAATAGCGGGAAGCAAATTCCTTGTAATCCCATCCAAATTTGAAAGTTTATCGATCGTAGTATTAGAAGCCTTTGCCCTAAAAAGGCCGGTACTTGTAGATGAAGCCTCAGAGGTACTTAAAGGCCACTGCATAAAAAGCGGCGGCGGCTATTATTACAGAAAATATCAGGGCTTTGAGCAGAAAATGCTAAAACTCCTTCTTCACTGGAATGAAAGAAATAAAATGGGAGCAGCAGGGTATGAATATGTGCAGAAGAATTACCAGTGGGAAGTGATATGTAGAAAACTGAAGATGCTGATAGATAAAGTAGCAGAAGAGAAGTGAAGCGTTAAATGGTTCACCAGACTTAAGACACAAGTAACACAAATAACTGATAGAAAAACATAAGTAATGTAAAAAACTTTATAGAAAAACCACCGGAAGGAAAACAAAATGAAAGTATACCAGATGTTGCCGACCCTGGCGTATGGTGATGCAATAGGAAATGACGTAGTGGCACTAGGCGATGCATTAGAAGAGAGCGGCTACGAAACAGCCATATATGCAAAGAATATAGATAAAAGAATGCTGAAAAATAAGCTTGTAAAGCATTATTCAGAATATGTCGATGCAGAAGATATCATAATATTATATCACCTGTCCATCGGTGATACCATGAATGATGAATTAAGAGGCTTTGCGGCAAGAAAATTCTTTATATATCATAACATAACACCGGCAGAATTTTTTAAGCCATATAATCCGGCAGCAGAAAAAATGTGCGAAGAAGGCCTTGAGAGCATAAAGAGCCTGAGAGACGTGCCGGAAATGGTATTTGCAGACTCCGCCTTCAATAAAAAAGACCTCATAAGCTATGGCTATAAATGCCCGATAGAAGTATTGCCAATACTGATAGCCTTTGACGATTATAAAAAAATGCCGGCAGAGGGCGTGCTGAAAAAGTATCGAAATGACGGCTATACCAACATAATGTTTGCAGGAAGAGTAGCACCGAATAAAAAGCAGGAGGATGTAATAACTTCATTTTACTACTATAACACCTACATAAATCCTAAATCCAGACTGTTCATAGTAGGCAGCTACAATGAAAATGACCTGTATTATAGAAAGCTAAAGGCCTATAAAGAAGAGCTGGAGCTGGAAAATGTAATAATGACAGGACATATTCCATTTAACGAAATACTATCATATTATAGACTAGCAGATGTATTCCTGTGCCTTAGCGAGCATGAAGGTTTTTGCGTGCCATTAGTAGAAGCAATGTATTTCAAAAAGCCGGTAATAGCCTATGACAGCACGGCTGTCGGAGAAACACTTGGAGGAAGTGCCCTGCTCCTAAAAGAAAAGGACCCAAGAATAGTAGCAGAAGCAATAAATCAGGTGGTATCTGGTGAAGAAATACGCTCTGCCATAATTGAAAATGAAGAAGAAAGACTAGCCTTCTTTGACAATGACCTTATAAAGGACTATTTCATAAAGAAATTAAAGGCCTATATAAAAAATGAAAGAAATGCCGATGGCGTAGTAATAGAAGGAAATGAAGAAGAGGAAGAAATAGCCCAGGAGAAGGAATTAAAAAGGGTGATAGCCTCCATCTTTAATGGAATACTAGGCAGAAAACCATCGAAAAAAGAACTTGAGAATTACTACTTAGAAATAATAAAAGCGGATACAGAAACCTATAAGAACATAATAAGTAATATGTATAATTCAGATGAGCATAAAAATAGGGGACTGAATATAGAAGAGTACATACAATCGCTATATGTTGCCGTTCTTCTTAGAACACCGGAGGAGGCAGATGTTATCAGGTGGAAAAAGAGAATAATGGCGACAGGAATGAATCGAAAGAGAGTGCTTGAAAAAATTCTTGCTTCAGAAGAATTCATGGAGGTAGAAAAACGTTTAGAGTATCTTAAGACAATAGTAGGTGAAAATCATATAAAGGAATACATAAAGAATTTATACCAGAATGCACTAGACAGAAAACTTTCTGAAAAAGAAATCAATAACTGGTATGATTCGGTTATGAATAAAAAAATCAAAATAGAAGAAATAGCCTTTGAAATATTAAATTCAAAAGAATATAAGAACCGCAGAATGGTAGAAGATCTCTACAAGCTTTTACTTGGCAGAAGACCGGAAAGCAGTGAAATAAAGGCTGCATTAGATCAGCTTAATAATGACTTCATAACTGAAGAGGATGTAAGCAGATCAATAATAGCCTCAGCGGAATTTAAAGAAAAGACCAGCGAAATATCAAGAGTACTGGAGTACATTTCAAAACCACAAAGTTTAGAATAATTTTAGAAAAATCATGCGCAAAAAGATTGATAAAAATTTGACAAAGTCACTAAAGTATGATATACTACATTCAACTTTATGCCTATAAGTGAAAAATGTGAAAAAAATTTACTTGAAATTCAAGCAATATTCACAGTTTCACGCTATAGTTATAAAAGGTAATTAACCTACAATTTAACAATTTTTAAAACAACATAGGAGGACACCTAAATGTCAAAGAGAAGCGTAGTTTTAGCAGGAGCATGTCGTACAGCCATTGGTAAGATGGGCGGCGCACTTAGCACAGTACCAGCTGCAGAGCTTGGATCAATCGTAATCAAGGAAGCATTAAAGAGAGCAAATGTACCAGCAGAGAAAGTAGACCAGGTATATATGGGCTGCGTAATCCAGGCAGGTCTTGGTCAGAACGTAGCACGTCAGGCATCTCTCAAGGCAGGTCTTCCTATTGAAACACCAGCAGTTACAATCAACGTAGTGTGCGGATCAGGTCTCAACAGCGTAAACCTTGCAGCACAGATGATTGAAAATGGAGATGCTGATATCGTAGTAGCAGGTGGTATGGAAAATATGTCAATGGCACCATTCGCGATGATGAAGGCTCGTTATGGCTATAGAATGGGATCACCAATGGGCAAGTCAGAACTCGTAGACACAATGGTAAATGATGCACTTTGGGATTCATTCAACAACTACCACATGGGAATTACAGCAGAGAACGTAGCAGAGCAGTGGGGCTTAACAAGAGAAGATCTTGACAAGTTCGCAGCATGGAGCCAGCAGAAGGCTGTAGCAGCAATCGAAGCAGGCAAGTTCAAGGATGAAATCGTTCCTGTAGAAATCAAGGCAAAGAAGGAAACTATCGTAGTAGATACAGACGAAGGCCCACGTCCAGGCACAACAGCAGAGGGTCTTGCAAAGCTTAAGCCAGCATTCAAGCCAGATGGAATCGTTACAGCAGGTAACTCATCAGGTATCAATGATGGTGCAGCAGCAGTAGTAGTAATCGCAGAAGACGTAGCAAAAGAGCTCGGTGTAGTTCCTATGGCACGTTTCGTAGGCGGCGCTCTTGCAGGTGTAGATCCATCAATCATGGGTGTAGGACCAGTAGCAGCAACAAAGAAGGTTATGGCAAAGACAGGCTACCAGATCAGCGATTTCGATCTTATCGAAGCAAACGAAGCATTCGCAGCACAGAGCCTTGCAGTACAGAAGGATCTTGGCTTCAGCGATGACGTACTCAACGTAAACGGCGGAGCAGTAGCACTTGGACATCCAGTAGGAGCATCAGGCTGCCGTATCCTTGTAACACTTCTTCACGAAATGGTAAAGAGAGATGCAAAGAAGGGTCTTGCAACTCTTTGTATTGGCGGCGGAATGGGCTGCGCAACAATCGTAGAGAAGGTTTGATAAAATAATAAAAAAACTAAATACATTAGGGTGAGGAATCGCCCTAATGTAATGTTGTGTAAAAATACAAAAACAGGAGACCAAAAATGAGTTTTGTAACATATGAGACAGAGGGAGCTGTAGGAATTATCACCATCAGCCGCGAAAAGGCCCTCAATGCATTAAACAGCCAGGTACTTGATGATATCAAGGCAGCTTTTGATGCAGTAGATTTAAATACAGTACGTTGCCTCATCCTTACAGGTGCAGGCGATAAGTCATTCGTAGCAGGCGCAGACATCGGAGAAATGAGCACTCTTACAAAGGCAGAGGGCGAAGCTTTCGGAAAGAAGGGAAATGATGTATTCCTTTCAATCGAAAAGTTCCCAATTCCAGTAATCGCAGCAATCAATGGTTTTGCACTTGGCGGCGGAAATGAAATTGCAATGTCATGTGACATCAGACTTTGCTCAGACAATGCAGTATTCGGACAGCCAGAAGTAGGTCTTGGAATTACACCAGGCTTTGGCGGAACTCAGAGATTAGCTCGTCTTGTTGGAGCAGGCGTAGCAAAGCAGCTTGTTTATACAGCAAGAAACATCAAGGCAGCAGAAGCATATAGAATCGGCCTTGTAAATGAAGTATTCTCAGCAACTGTTGATGAAGCCGGCAATGTAACAGCAACAGCTCAGGAAAATCTTATGGCAGCTGCAAAGAAGATGGCAGCAGGAATCGCAGCTAATGCGCCTATCGCAGTACGCGCAAGCAAGAAGGCAATCAATGATGGTCTTCAGGTAAGCATTGACGAAGGCGTAGCAATCGAAGAAAAGCTTTTTGGTTCATGCTTTGAGTCAGAAGACCAGAAGGAAGGCATGGCAAACTTCTTACGTAAGAAGGATGACCCTGCAAAAGTAAAACATGTAGCTTTCAAGAATGCATAATTTTAAAGCTAAAAGGGATTAATGCTTTAAAATGTTTGCCGCTGCTGATACAGAGGGATAAATGTCAGAAAAAAGCGGCAGTGCATAAAACATATCGTTAAGTATTAGTGTGTGCAAAAAAACTTCTTCCTCTGAAATAAAAATTCAGAGGAGGGAAACAAAAAAAGTAATAGGTATGTGCTTTTAAAAAAGTAATAGGTATGTGCTTTTAAAAAAAGTAATAGGTATGTGCTTTTAAAAAAAAGTAATAGGTATGTGCTTTAAAAAAAGTAATAGGTATGTGCTTTTAAAAAAGTAATAGGTATGTGCTTTTAAAAAAGTAATAGGTATGTGCTTTTAAAAAAAGTAATAGGTATGTGCTTTAAAAAAAGTAATAGGTATGTGCTTTTAAAAAAGTAATAGGTATGTGCTTTTTTTAGGAAGTAAGACAAAATTTATAATATAAATTTTAGGAGGACTAAAAATGAAGGTAGGCGTTATCGGTGCTGGTACAATGGGACAGGGCATTGCTAAGGCATTTGCTCAGGTAGACGGCTATGAGGTAGCTCTTTGCGATATCAAGCAGGAGTGGGCTGAAGGCGGAAAAGATAAGATTGTTAAGGGCTATGCAAAGCTTGTAGCAAAGGGAAAGCTTACACAGGAAGCTGTAGATGCAATCGTTGCAAAGATCACTCCAGGTCTTAAGGAAAATCTTTGCGCAGACTGCGATCTTATCGTAGAAGCAGCATTCGAAGATATCAATGTAAAGAAGACAACTTTCAAGGAGCTTGACGCAATCTGCAAGCCAGAGTGTATCTTCTCATCAAACACATCATCACTTTCAATCACAGAAATCGGCAAGGACGTTAAAAGACCAGTAGTTGGTATGCATTTCTTTAACCCAGCTGATAGAATGAAGCTCATCGAGGTTATCGCAGGTGTTAATACACCAGCAGAGACAGTAGAGGCAATCAAGAAGATTTCAGTAGAAATCGGAAAGACACCTGTACAGGTTAACGAAGCAGCAGGCTTTGTAGTAAACCGTATCCTCATCCCAATGATCAACGAAGCAGCTTTCATTAAGATGGAAGGTGTATCAGATATCGAAGGTATCGATACAGCAATGAAGCTTGGCGCAAATCATCCAATGGGACCACTTGAACTTGGTGATTTCGTAGGTCTTGATATCTGCCTTGCTATCATGGATGTTCTTTACAAAGAAACAGGCGATTCAAAGTATCGTGCATGCCCACTTCTCCGCAAGATGGTACGCGGTGGAAACCTTGGTGTAAAGAGCGGCAAGGGCTTCTATGTATACAATGCTGACAGAACAAAGACAGCTGTAGATAAGCTTTAATTTTTAAAAAAATCGGAGGAAACTTAATCATGGATTTTCAGTTAGATAAGCAGCATGAGATGGCCAGAAGACTTTTCAAGGAATTTGCTGAAACAGAAGTAAAGCCTATGGCAATCGAAGTAGACGAAAATGAACAGTTCCCAAGTGAAAATGTTGCTAAGATGCAGAAGCTTGGCTTCATGGGAATCCCAGTACCAAAGGAGTTCGGCGGACAGGGATGTGATACATTAACATATGCTATGTGTGTTGAAGAGCTTTCAAAGGTATGTGCAACAACAGGCGTTATCGTATCAGCTCATACATCACTTTGTGTAGATCCTATCATGACATACGGAACACCAGAGCAGAAGGAAAAGTACCTTAAGCCACTTGCAAGCGGCGAGAAGCTTGGTGCATTCGGTTTAACAGAGCCAGGAGCAGGAACAGACGCTCAGGGCGTACAGACAAGAGCCGTATTTGATGCAGAAACAAACGAGTATGTTCTTAACGGATCAAAGTGCTTCATTACAAACGGTAAGGAAGCTGATGTTTATATCATCATCGCTTATACAGAAATTGCTACAGATGCAAAGGGCCGCAAGAAGAAGAAGTTCTCAGCATTCATTGTTGAGAAGGGAACTCCAGGCTTCACATTCGGAACAAAGGAAAATAAGATGGGTATCCGTGGTTCATCAACATACGAGCTCATTTTCCAGGATTGCAGAATTCCAAAGGAGAATCTCCTTGGACCAGCTGGTAAGGGCTTTGCAATCGCAATGCATACTCTTGACGGCGGACGTATCGGTATCGCTGCTCAGGCTCTTGGTATTGCAGAGGGCGCTCTTGAGAGAACAATCGAGTATGTAAAGGAAAGAAAGCAGTTCGGTAAGAGAATCGGTGATTTCCAGAATACTCAGTTCCAGCTTGCAGAAATGGCAACAAAGGTTGAGGCAGCTCAGCTTCTTGTTTACAAGGCAGCAGCAAAGAAGAGTGAATTCCAGGCAAATCCAAAGTCAGGCATTTCATACAGTGTAGAAGCAGCTCAGGCAAAGCTTTTTGCAGCAGAAGTAGCTATGGAAGTTACAACAAAGGCTGTTCAGCTCTTCGGTGGATATGGTTATATCCGTGAGTACGAAGTAGAGCGTATGATGCGTGATGCAAAGATTACAGAAATCTACGAAGGAACATCAGAAGTTCAGCGTATGGTAATCTCAGCAAACCTTCTTAAGTAATTAAAAAACTTATCATAATAATGTTAATAACTCTAGAAATAAGGAGACTAAATACATGAGAATCGTAGTTTGTATTAAGCAGGTTCCTGATACAAAGGGCGGCGTTGTTTTCAATGCGGACGGAACTCTTAACAGAGGCGCAATGCTTGCAATCATGAACCCAGATGACAAGGCAGGTCTTGAAGCTGCTCTTAAGCTTAAGGATCAGTATGGTGCAGAAGTAACAGTTCTTACAATGGGTCTTCCAAAGGCTGATGAAGTTCTTCGTGAAGCAATGGCTATGGGCGCAGACAACGCTATCCTCGTAACAGATAGAGTACTCGGCGGCGCTGATACATGGGCAACATCTACAACAATCGCAGGCGCACTCAGAAATATCGATTATGATCTTATCATCACAGGCCGTCAGGCTATCGATGGTGATACAGCTCAGGTTGGTCCTCAGATCGCAGAGCATCTTGGAGTTCCAGTAATTTCATATGCTGAGGATATCAAGGTTGAGGGCGATTACGTTATCGTAAAGCGTCAGTATGACGACAGATATCACACACTTAAGGCAAAGATGCCATGTCTTGTTACAGCTCTTTCAGAGCTTGGCACACCACGTTACATGACACCAGGTGGAATTTTCGATGCATATGCAAAGGAAGTTACAGTTTGGGGCCGTGCAGATCTTAAGGATGTTGATGATGCAAACCTCGGTCTTAAGGGTTCACCTACAAAGATCGCAAAGGCATCAGACAAGGTTCGTAAGGGTGCTGGTGAGAAGGTAGTATTCGATACTACAGAAGAGTCAGTAAACTATATCGTTGGAAAGCTTGCTGAAAAGCACGTAATCTAATTATTAAATTCGGAGGAAATAACAATGGCATTAGAAGATTACAAGGGCGTGTATATCTATGCTGAGCAGGTTGATAATGTTCTTTCAAACATTTCATTCGAACTTCTTGGCGAAGCAAAGAGACTCGCAGCAGTTTTAAATACAGAAGTTACAGCAGTTCTTATCGGTTCAAACGTTAAGGATTTAGCAGATCAGCTTGCAGTATATGGTGCAGATAAGGTTATCGTTGTTGATGATCCAGAGCTCAAGGAATACCGTACAGAGCCATATGCACATGCACTCGCATCAGTTATCAATGAATATAAGCCAGACATCATGCTCGTTGGTGCTACACCAATCGGCCGTGACCTTGGCCCAACAGTTTCAGCAAGAGTAGCAACAGGTCTTACAGCAGACTGTACTCAGCTTGAAATAGGAAAGTTCCCACTCGTTGCACTTCCAGGACAGGAGCAGAAGGACAATCAGCTTCTTATGACTCGTCCAGCATTCGGTGGAAACACAATCGCTACAATCGCTTGTCCAAACAACCGTCCTCAGATGGCAACAGTTCGTCCAGGTGTTATGCAGAAGATCGATCCTATAAAGGATGCTAAGGCAAACGTAATCGAGTTCAATCCAGGCTTCACACCAAACAACAAGTATGTAGAAATCCTTGAAATCGTAAAGAATACAGTTCAGACAGTAGACATCCAGCAGGCTAAGATCCTTGTATCAGGTGGCCGTGGTGTTGGCAGCGCTGAGAACTTCAAGCTCCTTGATGATCTTGCAGCTGTACTTAACGGAACAGTATCATGCTCACGTGCAGTTGTAGATTCAGGCTGGAAGCCAAAGGATCTTCAGGTAGGTCAGACAGGTAAGACAGTTCGTCCTCATGTTTACTTTGCAATCGGTATCTCAGGTGCTATCCAGCACGTAGCTGGTATGGAAGAGTCAGATATCATCATTGCAATCAACAAGGATGAGAATGCTCCTATCTTCGACGTTGCAGACTACGGTGTAGTAGGCGACCTCAACAAGATCGTTCCAGAGCTTACAGCAGCAATCAAGAAGGCACTTGCAGAGAAGTAATTCGAAGCTGGGCTGATTGAGGCTAGACTAATTGAATCTATGCATAATTGAATCTAGGTCTAAGCTAAATATCTATGTAGTGTAAAAATACAACCCCTTTTGCTAGAAATAGCAAAAGGGGGTTTTTATTTATTTATATTTTTAATATTTACCCGTATTACCTCATATTAACCTATATTACCTCGCATAAACTATATTACCACATATTAACCTATATTACCTCATATAAACTACATTACCCCGTATAACCTATATTACCTCATATAAATTACATTACTCAATATAAACTATATTAACTGGTTCATCTGATAATAAGTATATGCATTGCACTAGGGCTAAAAATACATTGAAAATGATATTTTATTATGATATACTTTAGCGTAGCGGTTTTTAATTGGTTTCATTGGCGGTTTGTGAAAGAGAGGCAAAATTGAAAAAATATCTAAAATTATTGAGAGTAAAGCACTACGTTAAAAATTTACTGATATTTATTCCTTTGTTTTTTAGTCAGCAGATGCTTAATGCAGAGAAAATAAGAAGTTCTATTTTGGGCTTTTTAGCGTTTTCACTTATGGCCTCGACGGTCTATATAATAAATGATTCTATAGATGCCGAAAAGGATAAATATCATCCTAAGAAAAAGAATCGTCCGATAGCAAGTGGAGCGATAAGTAAAAAGAAAGCTGCGATTATAGCAGGGGTATGCGCTGCAATTTCCATCGCTCTCAGTATATTTACGGCGGATATAACGGCCTGTGCTTTTATTCTTATTTACCTTGGAATAAATGTAGCCTATACGATAAAGCTGAAAAATGTTCCGATAATAGACGTAGCCATATTGACGGCAGGCTTTTTATTTAGACTTATGTATGGAGCGGCAGTATCGGATATTGAAATATCCAGCTGGCTTTATCTGACTGTTATGGCAGGTGCATTTTACATGGGTCTTGGCAAAAGAAGAAATGAGATAAAATTTGTCGGGAGCAGTAAAGAAACGGGAAAGACCAGAAGCGTATTAAAATTTTATACCTATGACTTTCTTGATAAAAATATGTATGTATGCCTTGCACTAACAGATGCATTTTATGCGCTGTGGGCAATGAGCAGAGAAAATAAGTACGTTATCTGGACTGTTCCTATAGTAATGCTTATATTAATGAAGTACAGCCTTGATATCGAAGGGGATTCGGATGGAGACCCTGTAGAGGTAATAGTAAAGGATAAGGTGCTTATTGGACTTGTGGCACTATATGCTGTGGTTATAGTTGCAATATTATATGTAATGAAATAGAGCGGGGAAATTTGTTTAGAAATAGAGTGGTAAAGCAGAATATAATTATTTAGAAATTGAGTGGTAAAGCAGGATATAATTGTTTAGAAATTGAGTGGTAAAGCAGGAGATAATTAGAAATGAATAGTAAGACAGAAAAAATCTGTACTGTTTTGGTTATTTTGTATGTAGCCTTATTCAGTTTGGTGATGGCCAAAATAAACAGTAAATATGTGTATCCATATGGAGAATGGGATGATTATAGCTTGCCTGCTGTATCAATCTTGAATGAAGGAAATATAGCTATAAGTGAAGGTGATATTGCTAAATATAAGGAAATATTTCATGAATTTGGTAAATACATAGATGACTTTGACGGATCAGGCTTTTACACAAAAAGCGGCGAAGAAATGGCGTGGTATTTTCCATCATATTCATTTGTCTGCATTCCAATGCTTTTATTATGCGTTAAAATGGGAATAAGTGCTGAATTTGCTTTTGTGTATACGAATGTCATATTACTAGCGACTGCTTTACTAGTAGCATTCTTTTGCCCTAAGACAGGGATGAGCAAGAGAATTCTTTTAGTTGCAATACTTAGTTTAAATCCGATAGTATTCTATCTGGGATGGATTTCTGGAGAAGTATTTATTTATTCGTTTTTAGTAATGGGTTTAACGTTTTGGTATAATAAGCAGTACAGAAGGGCGGCTTTTTTTACATCAGTAGCTGGAATGATGAATCCTACTATCATGTCCATAGGAATTGTAATGATAGTAGAGTTCTTTTATGAAATAATAAAAGATAAAAGTCAAAATGAAAAGTTTTCAGTTTGGATAAGAATTTATAATAAAAAACCGGAAATAATGAAATTTGGAATGTGTTTTGTAATTGGTGTAGTACCTCTTATTTACAATTTTTACAATACAAAACATATAAATCTAACAGCAGCCTATAGCTTCTTTACAGAGGGAAATGAGAGTACAATTCAAAGAGTACTCGCCTATCTTTTTGATCTAAATTTCGGATTGTTGCCATATTACGCGCTATTGATGCTTGCCTCTATAGTGTTGCTATTTGCGGCAGTGGTAAGAAGAGCGTGGAGATATCTTGTATGGATTTTTACCTTTTTAGTAAATGTGTATTTATATTCTATAATGGTACATATTAATTCTGGAATGTCAGGAATTGCAAGATATAATGCCTGGGGAGCTGTGATATTGATATTTGCTGTGGTGCTTTTCTTTGATGAAATATTAATGAAGCAAAGAACAAGAAAAGTGACTTTAGCATCATTGTCAATTGGGGTATTTCTAACTACCCTGATAGTTTTAGTTTACGGTCCTCACTATGCCGAAAGAACTTCTGCTTATGAATTTACACCTATAGCGAAATTTGTACTTAACACATTTCCGCAGGTTTATGAGCCGCTCCCATCTACGTTTAATTCACGAGTAAACCGTTTGGATGGCGGATATGCCATAGAAAAACCTGTAATTTACGAAAATAAAAAAGGTGAAGTGAAAAAAATCCTGGCATCGGCAGCAGACAAGCAGGAAATAATGGAAAAATATACGGACATGAAAGATTCTACTGATGAATGGCTTTCAGAGCAATTTGACAAAATGGGTGAAGGAATGCATTTCATATCTGTTTGGGGAAACCATAGTGTGAAAAAAAAGCCGAAAGAATATGTGTTAGGTTCAGAAATTTCATTTGCAGGGGCGGATTATCTAGGCGAAGACTATGTAATAAATGGTATGTACAATCCTGAAGAGTTTTTTACCTGGACACAGGGTAAAGAAATGGAAATGATGTTTTATATACCAGAGGGAAAGGGAGAGGAACTCGTCTTTGAGATGGACATTGCCGGCATATTCAGCATAAAGCAAGATGTTGAGGCGAAGGTGAATGGAGAAACTGTATATAGCAATACATTATATGAAAATGATACAAAGATGGAATTTGAATTTGAATGCCCGCAGGATGGCTGGGTAGACATAAAATTTAGTTTACCTGATGCTGTATCTCCGAATTCTTTAGGTGTCTCTATAGACACAAGAGAATTAGCGGTAAGTGTTAGAAAGCTTGTGATAAATAGGAAATAGAAGACATTGGTTCTAGATATTTACCCCGCTTAAACGCGTGAATGGTTAAAGCGGGCAAATGGTTAACTTGCTGAAAAGTGATATTGTATTATAAGGATACGCACAACCGTACATTGTACGGCAGTATGACAAGGCGGGCGAAAACCCATCACCTAAAGATAATGGGTTTTCGCCCGTGGGTCATTTATATTGCATAGGAAAATATTTAAAAAAAGTGAATGATACCATTTAGAGTATAATCGAATGGTACCATTCACTTTTTTAAATTCCGGAAATGATAGACTGCGGTCTGACCTTAGTGAAACTGTACAAATACGTAAGCAAAGAATGAAAAAAATTATTAAACTAAACGAAAGATACAAGATAAAGGTGCTCAAATATAAAAAAATGGGGAAGTTAAAAGAAAAAAAGATACAAGGTTTATGGAAAAATTGCTAAAAAACACGAACAAATGTCTTGTAATTTTTATGGCCGTATGCTATAATAGATTAGTAATAGTGTAATAGGCGAAACTATGCCTATTGAGCAGATAGAAAAATATGTCAAAGGGGGTATTTATTAATGGCATTTGGATTTGGCGCAAATAAAAAGAACCAGCAGGCAACCGAAACGCCGGTTGCACCGGTAGCTGAGGCAAATTCATCTCCAGCGGATGAAGAGTCAGATGATTCTGGTGATGGCGGGGCGGCCTTAGCTAATCCTTTCCTCCGTAGAAAGAATAATAGCAGTAATAAACGTCAGATCGGTGAAATCCTTCATGATGCCGGCGTGCTCACGAACGATCAGATTTTCACCATCATCATGAACCAGAAGGAATGCCGCGCAAAGGGGCTTCCGGTAAAGCGTATCGGTGTTCAGGTAGTAGAGCGTGGTTATGCAACAGAGGGAGAGGTTGCAGATGCTCTTGCAGAACAGCTTAATTACGAAAGAGTAAAGCTTACAGGTTTCCGTCTCGACGACAGAACCCGTAAAGCAGTTCGTCCTATTGCCGATATTTCTATTTACAAAAAGTATCAGGTTATGCCATACGAAGCAAACGGCAATATGTTAAAGCTCGCCATGGCAGATCCTTTAGACAATCAGGCGATCGATGAAGTATCAGTAGCAACAGGCTGCATGGTTACACCTGTAGTATCAACACCTACAGAAATCATGGCAGCAGCAGATATCAACTTCTCAAAGCTTGCATCTACAGCTCTTCAGGAAGAATATACAGAGTCTCGTAGACAAAAGCTCGGAGAGCAGAAGCAGGAAGAAGAAACCACCAGCGTAGAAGATGATAGCCCAATTGTAAAGATCGTTAGAACAATGATCGAAGAAGCAGCACGTATGGGCTGTTCAGATATCCATCTCGAGCCTATGGAAGATCAGGTTCGTCTTAGATACCGTATCGACGGCTCTTGCGTAATTCACAACTCTTACGATGTAGCACTTCTTCCAGCAATCATCGCACGTATCAAAATTATATCAGGTCTTGATATCTCTGAAAAGCGTATACCTCAGGACGGTCGTATCACTCAGATGGTAGACAAGGTAGAATACGATATCCGTGTATCTATCCTTCCAACTGTATACGGCGAAAAGGTCGTAATGAGACTTACAATCAAGAAGAATCTTTCAAGAAGTATTGAAACCCTTGGTTTCACACCAAAAGAAAGAATGACCTTCGAGAAAATCCTTGACAATCCAAATGGAATCATCCTTGTTACAGGACCTACAGGATCAGGTAAGTCAACAACACTTTATACGGCACTTTCGAAGCTCAATACCTCAGAGGTTAATATCATCACAGTAGAAGACCCTGTAGAAGCAAATATCCCAGGTATCAACCAGGTTCAGACAAACGATAAGGCCGGCCTCACCTTCGAAGCAGCCCTTCGTTCTATTCTCCGTCAGGACCCGGATATCATCATGATCGGTGAGATTCGAGACGTTGTCACAGCAAATATCGCTGTTACAGCATCTATCACAGGTCACCTTGTTGTTTCTACACTCCATACAAACTCAGCAGCAAGTACAATTACCCGTCTTGCAGATATGGGTATTGAAAGATACCTTATTGCAGATGCTACGGTTGGTGTTATTGCACAGCGTCTTGTAAAGAGACTTTGCTCAAACTGCAAAGAAGAATATGAGGCGACAGAAATGGATAAGCGTCTTCTCTTCTATGATGCAAGACGTGACAATGTAACTATTCCAGATGCAATCTTTAGACGTGATCCAAACAACCCGACTCCAAACGAGTTGAAGCTCGAGGCAGAAAGAAATGCTCTCATTGCAGATCATGAAGAAAAGATGGCGACTATCAGAGCAAAGATTTCCATGAGCTATAAGATATTCCGTAAGCACATCACTTATAGAGAAAGAATAGTAGAGCAGGAAGACCCAGCAAATCCAGGTCAGATAATAAAGAAGACAGTTTATGAAGTAGATAAGATCGGCTGCCCTCTTTGCAACTACACAGGCTATAAGGGACGTACCGGTGTATACGAAATCATGCCGCTTACAGGAAAAATCAAAGAAGTTGTTGCAGACAAGACAAAGACAGCAGAGGATATCGAAAGACAGGCTCTTGCAGAGAATATGGCGACTCTTCGTGTATCAACTAGAAACAAGGTATTAGCTGGAATTACATCTATGGAAGAATTCAAGAGAATAGCATATTCTAATGAAGACTCAGATGATGCAACAGCTGCAGCAGCTGAATAATCATATAAACTCAAAATTATATATTTTTATAAGGAGATTCTAAATGTTAACTATTGAAGACCTTTTAAAGGTTGCTAAAGAAAAGAAAGCATCTGACTTACATGTTACGGTAGGTGTGCCACCTAAGATAAGAGTAAATGGTGATCTTGTAGATACAAGATTCCCTAAGCTCCTTCCAAAGGACATTGCAGCACTTTTAACACCAGTACTTACACCGCACTTCCAGAAAATTCTCGATGAAAAGGGTGAAGTCGACTTCTCATACGCTATTCCGGGCCTTGGAAGATACCGTGTAAATGTATTTAAGCAGCGTGGAAGCCTTGCATTTGTAATGCGTCTTATTCCAACAAACATTCCATCACCGGAATCACTTGGAATTCCGCAGTCAGTACTTGATTTAACAAATCGTAAGCGTGGACTTGTACTTGTTACAGGACCTACAGGTTCAGGTAAGAGTACAACTCTTGCAACACTTATCAATATCATAAATGAAAGCAAGCCATACCATATCATCACACTTGAAGATCCTATCGAGTATATGCACAATCATAAGAAGGCATGTATCAATCAGCGTGAAATTGGTCTAGACAGCCTTTCATATCCTAACTCACTTAGAGCAGCTCTCCGTGAAGACCCGGATGTAATCCTTGTCGGCGAAATGAGAGACCTTGAGACAATTTCTATTGCTCTTACAGCTGCAGAAACAGGTCACTTGGTATTTAGTACACTTCATACAATCGGTGCAGGTCCATCTATCGACCGTATCATCGACGTATTCCCACCAGGACAGCAGCAGCAGGTTAGAATTCAGCTTGCTTCAGTTCTTGAGGCTATCATTTCTCAGAGCCTTATGCCAACAGCAACAGGTAATGGCCGAGTAGCAGCCTTCGAGGTAATGCTTGGCGATGTAGCTATTAAGAACCTTATCCGTGAAGCAAAGACACATCAGATCAATGGTATCATCGAGACAAGTAAGAAGACCGGTATGAAGCTTATGGATGATTCTATCATGGAGCTTTATATGCAGCGTAGAATTTCTTCTGATACAGCAATCTCATTTGCACAGGATCCTATTAACTTCCAGAAGAAGCTCTATACAATGCACTAATACGCATTATTATTCATAATATTTGTATCTTTTGAACAAAAATTTGTAATAATTACAAAATGATTACAAATTTTAATAATTATATAATTTCTTAATAATTACAAAAAGATGACAGATTTGAATGAAATGTGAATATAGCTAGGATGTAGAGTTTAAGCGAGGTTGAGGCGAAACCGATTTCGCAAAAATTCTAAAAAAAAACATAAAAAGTACTTGCATTTTGTACAAGATGATGATATAATAAGTTCATAACAAAGAAACAACTTGTTTGAAATTGAATTATCTTGAACGAAATGTGAAGTTCATTAACAATTAGTTCATAAAAAGTTCAAACAGGAGGGTATATGCAGTATGCTTACCTAGCCATCACCAAAGATGGCAAACAGAAAAAAGGTACTATGGATGTTTCCACAAAGGAAGCAGTTGCCTCAGCTCTTTCAAGAGATGGTCTTACCGCAGTTCAGATTACTGAAGCGGGAGCAGGAAACAGAGGCGTTAGCTTTCATATGGGAGCAAAAGTTGGTGCTCAGGATTTGGCAGTATTCTTAAATCAGTTCCAAAGTATTCTTAAAGCCGGTGTTACAATTATCCAGTGCTTACGAATGCTTGCTGATCAGACAGATAATAAATATCTAAAGGCAGCTATCATGAATTCAGCTGACCTTGTAGAAAGAGGTGAATCTCTTTCAAATGCGATGAGAATGGATTCAGATGTTTATCCATCAATCCTTATAAATCTTGTTGCAGCTGGTGAAGCATCAGGTTCTCTTGAAACTTCACTTGGCCGTATGGCAGATCACTTTGAGAAACAGGCTCATTTAAAGGCGATGATTAAAAAAGCTATGACATACCCAATCGTAGTTATGATTGTAGCGGTAGTTGTAGTAATAATTATGTCAGTAGTAGTATTCCCAAGATATGCTACACTTTTCTCGGAAATCGGAAGTGATCTTCCTTTAGTAACGAGAGCGGTTATGGCTTTCTCGGATCTTCTTATTAAACACGGCGTAGTTACAGCTATAGTGGTTATATTTGTTGTGGTTGGAATTAAGGCTTATGCGGCAACAGAAGTAGGAAAGCATATGTTTGGAAAGCTTGCTCTTAAGGCACCTGTATTTGGCCCTATGAATATAAAGAGCCAGAGTGCTAGCTTTGCTAGAACAATGAGTACTCTTGTATCGTCTGGTATGACAATTCCTGAGGCACTTGGAATTGTTTCAAAGTCTATGACAAATATCTGGTTTGAAGAAGCTTTAGCAGATGCAAAGGGCGAGGTTGAACAGGGTGTTCCACTTTCAGAACCTCTTGAGAGATCTGGAATGTTTCCGACAATGTGTATTCAGATGCTTAAGATTGGTGAAGAAACTGGTGCAGTTGAAACAATGCTTGAAAAGGTTGCTCAGTATTATGAAGAGCAGGTTGAAATTACAACTGCAAACCTAACAACACTTATGGAGCCTATGATTATTGTTGTACTTGGTGGTATAGTCGGTGTACTTGTTATGGCGATGTACATGCCAATGATCAACATGATGAGTGGTCTTGAAAATCTCTAATCAAGAGAATAGGGAGGCGTTGTTATGAAGCTAAGAAAAAACCAAAAAGGCCTCTCGCTTGTAGAATTAATAGTTGCAGTTCTTATAGTTGCAGTTCTTGCAACTGCTGTTACACTAGCAGTTACGAAGTATGTAGCAAAGTCCAAAAGGGTTTCGGATGCACATACGGCAGCAGAACTTAGAGATGCAGCAACGGTTGCATTAAATGAAACATTACAGGAAGGCTGGGGATTATCATTAAAGAGAGACAGTACTAAAGGTAAATATTTGGGTGATGATAAATCCTATGGACAGGAACTAATATATGGCAATATGTGTATCTACTGTACAACAAAGGGAAATCCTGAGAATGCAGGCACTGTAGCAGGCGGTTATGTCACTAAGTTTTATTATGAGAACAAAAATGCAAAGGTAGTGTCTACGCCGTCAAATGTTAAAGGAAGCTTTTCAGAGAATTTTGCAAAAAGATTCGAAGCCATAGTTGGAGAAAATCCACCGAAACCAAAAGTTTATAAGAATGAATATTTTGTGGTCGATATAGACTTCAGAAGTTTGGAAGGCAGTTTTTCAGTAGATGTGCATTATACAAATCGAGCTGATGTTTATAACAAGCATCTGTTCGTAGATATCTTTGAAGCTGCTAATCAGTAGTGGAAAGCAGGCACATTATTTCGATAAATGCTCATTTAGCGAGATGATGACACAAAGTTTCACAATTTTACACAATCAGTTATCTATATGAACTGTAGGGGGAACGATGGTTCATATTGATATATATCCCAAGCAGGGAACGCTGGGGGAAAACAAAAATAACA